>DASSEV010000085.1:0-27983 GCA_035695105.1 Gaiellales bacterium | reverse complement strand
GACGCGGTGGTGGGCCTCGTAGCGGTCGCGCAGTCCGCGCAGGATCTGGACGGTGTCATCGATCGAGGGCTCCTCGACCTTGATCTGCTGGAAGCGCCGCTCGAGTGCGGAGTCGCGTTCGAGGTACTTGCGGTACTCGTCAAGCGTCGTGGCGCCAATCGTCTGCAGCTCGCCGCGCGCCAGCGCAGGCTTCAGGATCGAGGCCGCGTCGATCGCGCCCTCGGCCGCACCCGCGCCGACGAGGTTGTGCAGCTCGTCGATGAACAGGATGATGTCGCCCCGCTGGGCGATCTCCTTCATGACCTTCTTCAGCCGCTCCTCGAACTCGCCGCGGTACTTCGAGCCCGCGACCAGGGCGGCCAGGTCGAGCGTGTAGATCTGCTTGCCCTTCAGCAGCTCGGGCACCTGGTTTCCGGAGATGCGCTGCGCCAGCCCCTCGACGACGGCCGTCTTGCCGACGCCGGGCTCGCCGATCAGCACCGGGTTGTTCTTTGTGCGGCGGGACAGGATCTGCATGACCCGCTCGATCTCGTTCTGGCGTCCGACGACCGGGTCGAGCTTGCCCTCCGTGGCCAGCTTGGTCAGGTTGCGGCCGAACTGGTCGAGCAGCTTGGAGCTCTTCTGCCCCTTCTCGCTGGACGCGCCGGCACCCTGCTGCCTGCGGCCGGGGCCGGACAGCATGCGGATGATCTCGTTGCGGATCTTCTCGGCGTCGGCGTCGAAGTCGAGCAGGATGCGCGCGGCAACGCCCTCGTTCTCGCGAACCAGGCCGAGCAGGATGTGCTCGGTGCCGATGTAGTTGTGGCCGAGCGACAGCGCCTCGCGCAGCGCCAGCTCGAGCACCTTCTTGGCGCGGGGTGTGAACGGGATCTGGCCGGTGGTCACCTCATCGCCCTGGCCGACGATGCGGGCGACCTGCGCGCGCACCTCTTCCACGGTGATGTCGAGCGACTCGAGGACGCGCGCAGCAAGACCCTCCTCCTCCCGAAGGAGACCGAGCAGGATGTGCTCCGTGCCGATGTAGTTGTGCTTGAGCGTGCGCGCCTCGTCCTGGGCCAGGACGACGACCTGCCGGGCACGCTCAGTGAACCGTTCGAACATCCTCGTGCCCCCTTTCCTGTCGCTCGTCGGTGATGAAGTCTGGTGTCATGAAATGCCCCGACCGCGGCCCGTCAAGTCGCGTGCCGCGAGGCACGATCGGTCTGACGGTCCGTCCGGGGAGTGAGACCAGGCAAGTATATCACCCGGTCCTGCCGGGCCTCTCTCGCGCCGGCCGGTTCGTGGCCGTGTATTCGGCGCTTGCGAAGCGTCTCTTGAGAGGCAGTTTCGAGGCCCGCGAACGGGGGAGCCGTCAGCCCCCGCCGCAGGCGCCGGCGGGATCTGCGCCGGCGGCCATGGCGATGCCCGCGATCACGAGCGCCGCCACCGAGACGCCGGCCAGTGCGAGGCCGAGCAGCGCTGCACGGCGGCCAGGCCCCGGCGCGCGCCGGATTCCCAGCACCAGTCCACCCAGCGTCGCCCCGGCCCATGCGGCCACGATGGTGTCGGCCACGACGCCCCAGTGGTGCGCCCAGCGGAATGCGGCCGCCAGCAGGACGACCGATGCGATCCCGAACGCGGCCGGCAGGCGCCCGGCCCTCTCCGAGATGGTGGTGGATGCCGCGACGGCGGTCATGCAGCCACGCTAGCCGCGCCGCACCGTCCGGGGCGGATTCGTTACCCGGGTGTTACGTCTGCTCGGCCCGCGGCCGCATCGCCGGGAACAGGATCACCTCGCGGATCGACGGCTTGTCGAGCAGCACCATCATCAGCCGGTCGATGCCGATCCCGACGCCGCAGGTCGGCGGCATGCCGTACTCGAGCGCCAGCAGATAGTCCTCGTCCATCGGCTGGGTCTCCTCATCGCCCATCGCCGCGGCACGCCGCTGCTCCTCGAACCGCGCCCGCTGCTCGACCGGATCGTTCAGCTCGCTGTAGCCGTTCCCGAGCTCCATGCCGTTGCACAGCGGCTCGAAGCGCTCGACGAGCGACGGGTCGTCCGGCTTGCGCTTCGAGAAGGGCGACAGCTCCACCGGGTAGTCGACGATGAACACCGGGGTCGTCGTCCTCGCCTCGACGTAGTGCCCGAGCAGGTGGTCGACGGCGTTCGCCCAGGTGTGATCGCCGGACGTGTCGAGGCCCTGCTGCTGCATAAACCGCACCAGCCGGTCGCGGTCGCGGTCGGCCAGCGGGTCGATGCCCGCCTCCTCGATGATCGCCTCGCGCAGCGTCCGCCGCGGCCACGGCGGCGACAGGTCGAGCTCGCACCCGGCTGCGGCGCCGGCGCGGGAGACGACCTGCTCGACCAGCGCCATGCCGTCGCGGTAGTCCGCATAGGCCTGGTACCACTCGAGCATCGTGAACTCGGGGCTGTGCTTGAAGCTGACGCCCTCGTTGCGGAAGTCCTTGCCGAGCTCGTAGACGCGGTCGAGGCCGCCCACGATCAGCCGCTTCAGATACAGCTCGGTGGCAATGCGCAGGTACAGCGTGCGCTCGTACTCCTGCGACTCGGTCGTGAACGGGCGGGCCGCGCCGCCGCCGTAGATCGGCTGCAGCACCGGCGTCTCGACCTCGACGAACCCGGCCCCGTCCAGCGCCGCGCGGATGGCGGTGATCGCCCGGGAGCGCGCGACGGCATCCCGCCGCGACTCCTCGCTCGTGATCAGATCGACGTAGCGGTGCCGGTAGCGGAGCTCTGTATCGGTCAGGCCATGCCACTTCTCGGGCAGCGGCCGCAGGCACTTGGCGAGCAGCTGCCAGGACTCGACCCGCACGGACAGCTCGCCGCGGCGGCTCTGGAACACCTCGCCCTCCACGCCGATCAGGTCGCCCAGATCGAGATCGCCGAACCCCTCGTAATCGGGTGTGGCGTCGGCCGTGGCGTGCAGCTGGATGCGCGCGGCCCCGTCGTCCAGGTCGAGGAACTGCGCCTTCCCGTGGCCGCGGCGCCCCATCACCCTCCCGGCCACGCGCACCCGCTCGCCGGTCTCGGCGCCCGCCTCGAGCTGCTCGAACCGGGCCCGCACCTGCGCGATGGGCAGGCGGCCGGGGTAGCCGGTTGGATAGGGCTCGGCACCGGACGCGCGGAGCGCCTCGACCTTGCCCAGGCGGTCGCCGCGGATCTGCTGCTCCGCGTCCTTCTGCTCGGCATCCTGCGGCTCGGTCATCGGGCGCGCAGTCTACGCCGCAGGGGTGTCGCTACGCGGCCTTGATGCTGACGATCTGGAGCTTGATGGAGCCGCTCGGCGCCGCCACCTCGACCACGTCGCCCTTCTTGTGGCCGAGCACGGCCTTACCCACCGGCGACTCGTTCGAGAGCCGGTTGTTGGCCGGATCGGCCTCGGCGGAGCCGACGATCTCGTACTCGTCGGTCTCGCCGTCGTCGACGTACTTCACCTTCACCTTGGAGCCGATCGACACCACATCCTTGGGGATGTCGGTCGTGTCGATCACGCGTGCGGCGCGCAGCTGCTCCTTGAGCCGGGCGATGCGGCTCTCGAGCAGCGCCTGCTCGTTCTTCGCGTCGTCGTACTCGGAGTTCTCCGAGATGTCTCCGAACTCGCGGGCGGCCTTGATCCGGTCGGCGACCTCGCGCCGCTTGACCGTCTCCAGCTCCTCGATGGTCGCCTTCAGCTTGTCGTACCCGCTCTGGGTGAGGATGACGTCTTTCTCCACGACAGATTCCCCTGGTGGTGTGATGCGGCGCCGTGCCGGAACCGCGTGACTACGTGCATACGCGGCGCCCACCGGAAACCGCATATTTGCAGCGGTTTTCCCCCGGCCGACACCGCGGAACGCCGGATTGTACCCGCCGCCCGCGCATCCCGTCAACCAACGCGTGACATGCAGCACGAACTGCAGGCTCGGGTAGCCTTCGCCGCATGCCCGGCCTCTCCTCCCCATGGCGGATCCGCGACGTCGAGATCCCCTCGCGGATCGTGCTGGCCCCCATGGCCGGCGTCTCGGTGCAGGCGTTCCGACGGCAGGGCCGTCGCTTCGGCGCGGGGCTCGTCTGCAGCGAGATGGTCTCGTCGTGCGGCCTCTCCTACGGCAACGAGCGCACGCTCGGCTATCTCCGCATCGCCCGGGACGAGCACCCGCTCGCGGTGCAGATCTTCGGCTCAGAGCCGGACAGGATGGCCGAGGCGGCGGAGATGGTGGTCGAGGCGGGAGCCGATATCGTCGACATCAACTTCGGCTGCCCCGTGCGCAAGGTGACCAAGACGGGCGCCGGAGCGAGCGCACTCGAGGATCACGACCTCGCCTGCCGGCTGGCCGGCGCCGTGGTCGACGCCGTGGACGTGCCGGTGACCGTGAAAATGCGCAGAGGCGTGCGGGACGGCTCGCGGGCGGCGCTCGAGCTGGGGCCCAAGCTGGAGGCGATCGGCGTCGCGGCCCTGACCCTGCACCCCCGCAGCGCCCAGCAGATGTACACCGGCACCGCCGACCACAGCCTCACGGCAGAGCTGGTCGGTCGCGTGTCCGTGCCGGTGATGGCATCCGGTGACATCACCGACGGCCCGACCGCAGAGCGGGTGCTGGCCGAGACCGGCGCCGCGGCCGTCATGATCGGCAGGGGCGCGCAGGGCCGTCCGTGGGCGCTGCGGGAGATGGCCGGAGGAGACCCGCAGGAGCCGAGCCGCGCCGAGGTCGTGGCCGAGCTCGTCCGCTTCATGCGCGAGGTCGTGCGCGAGATGGGCGAGGAGCGGTCGGTCGGGTTCCTGCGGAAGTTCTACGGGTGGTACCTGCGCGGCTTGGATGGCGCGAAGGAGCTGCGCGTGACGCTGACGGGGGCGCCGTCGGTCGAGCTGGCGGAGGCGATGCTGCTCGACGCCTGCCCCGAGGCGCTGCCGCTGCTGGCGCGGGCCGAGGCGGAGCTGGCGGCGCTGCCCGACGCAGACAGCGACCGCACGCTCGACCTGCCGATATCGATCTACGGCGGCGGGTAGCGCGACGCCCCCGCCGTGACGAACCGGCGAGGGCGTCGGTCGGAGCGATGATCACGCGACGCGAGCGCGCCGCGTGCGCACCGCGACGGCGCCCACGAGCATCAGCGCCAGCCCGAGCGCGCCGAAAGCGCCGATACCCGCGGACGTCCAGTCGAAGCCCCTGCTCGGTCCGACCATCACGACAGCCGGCACTGCAACCGTGCCGCCATGCTCGCTGCTCGGACGCAGGGGCACGATCAGCGGCTGGCGGGTCGAACCGGGCGAGCCGTGCTCGGTGCTGTGCAGTACCGGGACGATCAGCGGCTGCGGCGCAGAGCTGCTCGCCGAGGGCACCTGGTCCGCCCACGCCGCTGGAACCGACAATGCGGCCGCCCCAAGCACCAGCACCACAATCCGAATGACGATACCTCGACGCATGTTCGCTCCTTCTCCGGCGGCCACCGGATGTGACCGCAATGGGCGGATGGTGCGGGCGCGCGGTAACGAATCGGTCACCGACCGGCCATTTTGCGGCTGGTTCCGCGGAATTCCCCGTGATACGTTCGCCGGCGATGGAGCCGTTGACCTTCGGCATCCTCGGGCCGCTTCAGGCCCACCGTGGCACCGAATGGGTGCCCATCGGCTCCGGCCGGCAGGCGGAGCTGATGGCGCTGCTCGTGACGCGCCGCAACACCGCCGTTCCGACCGAGCGCCTGATCGACGACCTGTGGGACGGCCGGCCGCCCGACACCGCAGCGAAGATCATCCAGAACGCTGTTTCCGGACTTCGGCGCGCACTCGGAGACGAATCCGGCGCCGTGCTCGTCACGCAGGGGCGCGGCTACATGCTGGTCGCGCCCGCGGGCGGCACCGACGTCGACCGTGCGGCGGAGCTGCTCGAGGAGGGACGCGCCGAGCTGGCGTCGGGCAACGCCGATGGAGCCGCACACACGCTGCGGACCGCCCTCGCTCTGTGGCGCGGGCCGCCGCTGCCCGAGGTCGCGTACCGATCGTTCGCGCGCGACGAGATCGCGCGTCTCGAGGAACTGCAGCTGGTCGTTCTGGAGGAACGCATCGCGGCCGACCTTGCCCGTGGCGAACGGGCGGAGCTCGTGCCCGAGCTCGAACAGCTTGTAGCCCGTCACCCACTGCGAGAGGGCTTCCGGGGGCAGCTGATGGTCGCGCTCTACCGTGCAGGCCGCCAGGCGAGGGCCCTTCAGGTGTACAGCGAGGGTCGCATCGCCCTATCCGAGGAGCTCGGGATAGAGCCCGGCGAGAACCTGAAGCGCCTGGAGCGGGCGATCCTGGATCACGACCCGGATCTCGATGGGCCGTCTCGGGCCAGGGCGCTTCCGGCCATCCACGGCCGGGAACGGCTGCTGCTGGCCGCCGGGGCGATCCTGCTGACGGTGGCGGCAGCCGCGGCCGTGTGGATATCACAGTCGGGCTCGGCCGGTGCTGTCACGGTGGGCGGTAACTCGATCGGACTGATCGATCCGGCGTCGGGCCGGATCCTTGCCGACTTTCCGGCCGGCGATGCACCGAGCAAGGTCGTGACGACGGGTGATGCGGCGTGGGCGCTGAGCGAGAACGAGGGCACCATCACACGCATCGATCTCGAGGCGGGCAAGCGGCGCATGTACCGGTTGACCGCAGGCCGCGCGTCGGACATGGTGCTGGGTGGCGGCTGGCTATGGATCAGCGTCGTCAGTGACGTGCCCGCTGGGCATGGTGCGACGGCCGAGGTGGTGCGCCTCGACCCGGACGCGATGACGGCCGAGGGAACCGTCCAGCTGCCCGGAGAAGGGCCGGCATGGGATCCGGCTCCGCTGGCCTACTCGGCCGACGGCGAGACGCTCTGGGCCGCTGCGTTCGGCGACCTGAGCGCAATAGACCCGATCACGCGCCGGCGAACGCCGGTCGCGCACGACGTCCATGCCGGCGCCCTGGCGAGCGGCCTTGGCGCGGTGTGGGCGACGCCCGGAGGCAGCGATCCCCGCCTCGAGCGCATCGATCCGGCGAACGGGCGCGTGCGACGCATCGCGCTTCCCGCTCAATCCAGCGGATCTGTTGCCGTTGCTGGCAATGCGGTCTGGGTCGCCGATCCGCTCAGCGGCGACGTCTGGCGCGTCGACCCTACGGCGGCCGGGAAGCCGCAACGCGTGTCGGTGGGCATGTCGGCGCTCGGCATCTCGCCTGCCGGCACCGCCGTCTGGGCCGCGGACGGCGTTTCCGGAACAGTCGCGCGCATCTCGTCCCGCCGCGGGCGTCTATCGGTCAACCGCTACGCGGTCGGGGAGACGCCCCGCTCGGTGGCCGCGGGCACGGCCGGCGCTCTGGTCGCGGTGGCGCCGGGCGGTGGCCCGCCGGCGCTGACCGGGAGCGTGCCGTTGCGCGGGCTGCCCTCGGCCGACTGCGGGCCGCTGCTCCACGGCACAGGCGAGCCACAGCGCCTGATCGCAGCGGATTTCCAGCTGGGAGGGGTGCTCGCATCTGCGACGTTGCCCATGCGCCAGGCGATCGTCTACACCCTGCGGCAGCACGACTTCCGCGCCGGGTCATACCGGGTTGCGTTCCAGGCGTGCGACGACACGGGCGAAGACGGATACTGGGATGCCCAGCGGTGCGCGAGCAATGCCGGGCGCTTCGCTCAGACTCCCACGGTGATCGGGCTGATCGGCCCGTTCAACTCGGGCTGCGCCAAGGAGGAGCTGGCAGTGCTCAACAGGGCGGGGCCGCTCGCGGTGATCTCGCCGTCGGCGTCATATCCCGGCTTCACACACGGCGGGCCCGGAACCGAGCCCGGAGAACCGAACATCTACCGGCCGAGCGGCGTCACAAGCTTCGCGCGGGTGATCCCGAGCGATGACATGGAGGGGATCGCGCTCGGCCAGCTCGCAATCCAGCTCGGGCTGCACCATGTGTACGTGTACCGCAATCCCGAAAACGACTACGGCGCTGCCGTGGCGGCCGGGTTCGGCCGGACGGCGCGGTCAGCCGGCATCCGGGTGCTCGACTCGCCTCCGTATGCGTGGCGCGCGGACCTGGGCCGGCGGCTTCGGGCCGACGGGTTCGACGGCGTCGTCGTCGCCGACACGCTCGGCACCACGACCAGGCGGATCATCCGTGAGACCGGTAGGGGCAGCCACGGCCGTCCACTCACCCTGCTCGCCGGTGCATTCATCATCTCCGGAGGAGGTGACCTGGCCCGCGCCGTGGGCGAGCGCGGCACCGGCATGTACGTGGCGTGGGAGGGCGTCTCCGATCCGCTCCGCCAGCTGCCACCGGCGGGGACGCGGTTCGCCCGTGCCTTCTCCGCGACCCAGCCCAACGCGATCATCGGCTTCTACACACCCTATGCCGCGCAGGCTGCCCAGGTGCTTCTGACCGCCATCGAGAAGTCCGACGGAAGCCGCTCGTCCGTGGCACGCGAGCTCCTGCGCGTGCGGATCAGGGACGGCATCCTCGGCCCGGTGCAGTTCGCACGCAGCGGCGACATGACGATCAACCGGCTGCCGATCCTCCGATTCAGTTCCGACGCTCCCTCGACGCCGTCCGTGTATCAGCTGATCCGCGTGGCGCCCGCCGCAGATTGATCGCTACGCTGCCGCGATGCCACGCGCCCTGCACGTCGTCCGCATCGAGTACTGCGTCCCCTGAGGGGCGACGCCCAACGCCGCCGGTCTGGCGGCGAAGATCATCGGAGGCTGGGGCCCGCTGCTGACGGTGCTCGAGCTGGTGCCCGGCACGGGCGGCATCTTCGACGTGCACGTCGACGGCGAGCTGCTCTTCACCAAGCCGATGATCGGCCGCTATCCCGATCCCGAGGACGTGCTGCCGCTGCTCCGCGAGCGGATTGGCAACGAGGTGCTCGGGGAAGAGGGATAGCGATGCCCGGCCACACGCTCGTCAACCTGAACGAGGTCAAGGACTCCGCGCCTGAGTTCGGGCTGGGAGACGTGCACGAGGCGCACTTCGCCACCAAACCGCTCGACGCCGCGCAGCTCGGCCTTGCGTTCTACCGTATGCGGCCGGGAGCATCCCAGCCGTTCGCGCATCGCCACGAGCACCAGGAGGAGATCTACGTGGTGCTCGCCGGCAGCGCCGTCGCAGTGCTGGACGGCGAGCGGGTCGAGATGGGGGCGCTCGACGCGCTGCGTGTCGGGCCGGAGACGACCAGGCAGTTCGAGGCCGGCCCGGATGGTGCGGAGCTGCTCGCCGTGGGCGCGACCATCGCGTCCGGCGGCGCCAACGACGCTGAGCTGATCTCCTAGGCCGCGCGCTCCCAGATCCGGCGCAGGCCGTCCAGGGTCAGCCACGGCTCGACGCGGTCGACGCCGTCACAGTGGGGCGCAACGACCGCAGCCAGGCCACCCGTGGCAATCACCGTGACCGTGCCCCCGAGCTCCGCCCGGAAACGGCGGACGAGCCCGTCCACCAGGCCGGCGTAGCCGAAGATAGCGCCGGACTGCATGTTCTGCGCAGTGTTCCGCCCGATCGCCCGCTCGGGCGCTCGCAGCTCGATCTGGAAGAGCCGCGCCGCCCGCTCGCCGAGCGCATCCACGGCCACCTGCAGCCCCGGGGCGATCGCGCCGCCGAGGAACGCGCCATCCGCCGAAACCGCATCGAAGTTGATGGCGGTGCCGAAGTCGACGACCACCAGCGGCCCTGAGGCCAGCGCCAGCGCGCCCACGCAGTTCGCGATGCGATCGGGCCCCACCTCGGCCGGATTGTCGACCCGCAGCTCGAGACCGGTGTCGGTACCTGCGCCGACGATCAGGGCCTCGTGCCCGAGGTGGACGCGGGCGGCGGTGCGCAGCGCCTCCGCCAGCTGCGGGACGCCGCTCGAGGCCACGGTGGCCGTGACGTCGCCGAACCCGCGTCCGCGCACGGCCAGCAGCGCCTGCAGCGCGACGGCGACCTCATCAGCAGTCTGCCCGCGCACGCTGGCGGTGCGCCAGTGCTCGGCCAGCCGGTCGCCGTCGTAGAGCCCGACGACCGTCTGGGTATTGCCGACGTCAATCGCCAGCAGCAATCAGTCGTCCGTCAGCTCGAACCCGCGCGGCAGCGTCGTCTCGATCTCGTCATCCGTCTTCAGCTCCTCGATCGTGACGTCCTGCGTGGTGTGCACCTCGGTGCGCGGGATGATGCGTGTCGGCCGGCTCTTGTCCCAGACCCAGACGTCGGTCATCAGCAGCCGTGCGAACGGGTAGGCGGCCTGGTCGTTGCGCTCGACGGTGATCTCGTTGCAGAGGTACGTCGCCTCCGCCGTCAGCACGCAGTACTTGAAGAGGCCGAACACGGTGGCGTACTCGCGCTTTAGGCGCAGTTCCAGCTCGGCGTCGTATTCCTCGAGATCGTCGATGTGAGACATGAAGCGAAGTCTACGCCCTCGGAGCACCGGCTTCCCGGAGCTAGACGACGAACGGCACGAGTCGTTTCGTCCGCTGCGAGTAGGTCGCATACTCGGGGAACTGCGCGGAGAGCGAGCGCTCCTCATATCGCGTGCGCGCCAGTTGCAGCGCGACGGAGACGGCCCACACCGCGAGCGCGAGCACGACCTGCTTTGCGCCGAGCGCAACGCCCAGCGCGGCGACCAGCTCGCCCAGGTAGAGCGGGTGTCGCACCCATCGGTAGGGGCCGCGCGTGACCAGCCCGCGGACGTCGGGGAGGACGCCGAAGCACCGGCCGAGCACCGCCACGGAGACCAGGGCGAACACCAGGCCGGCGGCCAGGAGCACCGAGCCGATCGCGACCCGCATCCCGGAGCCCGCATCGCCGCCGATCGCACCCAGCACCACCACGGCGCCCTGCGCTCCGAACGCGACGGCCACGCCCATGCGATCCGTCGTCCGGCGCAGCGGCACCGGGCGGATCACCACGAGCACGGCGAACATGAACCAGAGGGCCGCGCTCAGCAGCTGATGGATCATCGTCGAGCGCGACGAGGCGACGAGCCCGGCATGCAGGTTGAGCCCACCGACGGCGGCAAACAGGGCGGCCGGAAGCAACCGGGCGGCCACCCGGTGAAGCGATGCATGCGAGTCCATGCTCGCTTCATCGACCTGTCGGGCTGACTACCTGAGGGTTGCCTGCACCGCCCGCACGCCCTGGTCGGGCAGTTCGCGCAGCAGTTCCGCGGGGGTCGACCCGGCCAGCGGCAGCTCCGGTTCGAGGTCGGCCAGCGGCCGCAGCACGAAGGCGCGCTCGTGCGCGCGCGGATGCGGCAGGGTCAGCCGCTGATCGGTGCGCGTGACGCCCTCGTACCAGAGCAGGTCGAGGTCGAGCGTCCGCGGCCCCCACCGCACCGTTCGCTCGCGGTGGAACTCGGCCTCGATGGCGAGCAGTCCGTCCAGCAGGGCCTCGGGCTCGAGCGTCGTATCCAGCCGCACCACGGCGTTCAGGAAGGCCGGCTGATCCTCGTACCCGACCGGATCGGTCTCATAGACGGGCGAGACGGCCAGGACGGCGCCCAGCCCGGCCAGCCGCGCGGTGGCGCCTCGCAGCACGCCGAGCGAATCACCGAGGTTGCTCCCCAGACCGACGTACGCGCGGTTCCCCCGGAAGGGTGGACTTACTGACATTTCCATAATGAATTCCTCACAACTCGCCGATGCAGATCAGACCGGGGTCGAATGAGATGCGTTGGCGGCCCCGAAGCTCCCAGATCCGTCAAGGAAGGTGCCATGTCGACCCTCATGGAACTGACCATCGTGCTCCTGCTGTGCCCTGCCGCGCTGGCCGCGTGGTTCGACGCACGGTACCCGAGCCTCCGCCCGTCCGATCTGCGTCGCACGGCGCTGCACCTGGGAGTGACCGGCCTGGTCGCCTTCGTGCTCCTGCGGCCGGCGCTGCTCGGCATCGCCATGGTGCTGCACGGCGCCCCCGGCCGCGCGGCTGCCCTGGCCCTGGCCTGCACGATCATCACCTACTGCGCCGTCGTCACGCTGTGGACGATGCGCAGCGCCGCCGATCTCGCGGCCGCCGGGCGTCGCTAGACGGCGATCTCGCGGCCGCCGGGCGTCGCTAAACGGCGATCTCGCGCAGCGTCGCCGCGGCCTCGGCCCGGTTCTTCGCGCGCAGCTTCCGCAGGATCGACTTGACGTGCCAGCGCACCGTCTCGGGTGACAGGCACAGCTGCGAGGCGATCTCGGAGGTGCTGTTGCCGGCGGCGATCAGCTGCAGGATCTCGAGCTGGCGGGGTGTGAGACGCTCGCGGTGCGGGAACCGCGACGCGAGCGCGATCCGGCGCTGCCCGTCGCGGACATCGCGGACGAGGTGCCCGGCCATGGCCCGTGACAGCGCGGCCTCGCCGTCGAAGACTCCCGACAGCGCTCGAACCAGCCGGTCGGGCGCCTGGTCCTTGCAGAGGAATCCGTCGGCCCCGGCCCGCACCGCGGCGAGCATCTCGTTCGGATCATGCGAGACGGTGAGCATCACCACCCGAACGTGGGGGTGCCGTTCGACCAGGCGGCGGACGAGCGCGATGCCGCTGCCGTCGCTGAGGTAGAGGTCCGTGAGCACGGCGTCCGGCGACGTGGCCGCAACGACCTCGAGAGCTTCCTCGACGCCCTCGGCGACGCCGACCACCGCCAGGCCGCCCGATTCGAGCACGCCGACGAGCCCACGCCGGTAGATCGGGTGGTCGTCGACCACGACGACGCGCATCTGCTTCACACCACCGTTATACGGGTGGGCGGGGGGTGGGGAAAGCCCACCCGGCCTGTTCAGTCCGCGGGGCGTCGCACCGTCACCCGGACATCCGCGAACGGATGGCCGATCGGCGCCTTGGGCTTGTGGACGGTGACCCACACCGCCGACGCCGTGAACCGCTCGAGCAGGTCGTCCGCGATCACGGCGGCCAGATGCTCGAGCAGGTTGTAGGGACCACCCCCCGCGAGCTCGACCACCCGGTCGCAGACGGCGCCGTAATCGAGCGTGTCCTCCAGCCGGTCGCTGGTCTCCGCCGCCGCCGGCCCGACCAGCCGGACGTCGAACAGGAACGGCTGCCCCTCCCGGCGCTCGAAGTCGTGGACGCCGTGGTGGGCGAACACCTCGAGGCCGATGATCTCGATCACCGGACCGCTCACGGCCGGCCCCTGCCCACGGCGGCAGCCACGAGCAGCGCCTCGCGGTTCGGCGCGACGTCGTGCACCCGGAACATCCACCCGCCGCGGCGGAACGCCTCCAGGTTGGCCGCCACGGTTCCGGCCACCCGCTGCTTCTCGGCCTGCCCGGTGATCTGCCCCAGGAACCGCTTGCGTGACACGGCCACGAGCACCGGGTATCCGAGGCCCGCGATCCGGTCGAGATCCCGCAGCAGCGTGAGGTTGTGGTCGATGGTCTTGCCGAACCCGATGCCCGGATCGATGCAGATCGCGCCGCGGTCGATCCCCGCCGCCTCGGCGTAGCCGGCACGCTCCAGCAGGAACTCGGACACCTCTGCCACGACGTCCGTGTAGCGCGGATCGTTCTGCATCGTGCGGGGTGTGCCCTGCATGTGCATGAGGCAGACCGGGACGCCGGCCTCGGCCACCACGCCCGCCATGTTCGGATCGTGCCGGAGGGCGGTGACGTCGTTCACGAATCCGGCGCCCGCCTCGATCGCGCGGCGCGCGACCTCCGCCTTCATCGTGTCGATCGAGATCGGCACCTCGCTGCGCTCCCGCAGGCCCTCGATCACGGGAATCACCCGCTGCAGCTCGCGATCGAGGGGCACCGGCTCGGCGCCCGGCCGGGTGGACTCCCCACCGATGTCGATGATGTCGGCCCCGGCCTGCTCCAGCTCCAGGCCGTACTCGACGGCCACGCCGGGCTGGAGGTTGTCGCCGCCGTCCGAGAAGGAGTCCGGCGTGACGTTGATGACGCCCATGACCGCGGGAGCCGGGAACCGATCGGCGAGCGTCACGGCCATGCCGCGGTGCGCATCGCCGGTGCCGGGAACCGCCTCCAGGCCAGCACCACGGTGACCATCAGCAGGCCGAGGATGGGCAGCGGCAGCCAGCCGCCGCCCGACGTCGCCGACGCGAGCGTGTTCCACGTGCCGTGCAGCCCGACCCCCGGCAGCACTGACCCGGTGCGGGCGCGCAGCCAGGCCAGCAGCATCCCCTCTGCGGTGAACACGATCAACACGCCCCAGACCAGGTGCAGGCCCGACCAGACGAAGCCCGACACGAACGCGGCCGGCCAGAACCCGAACCGGCGGTAGAGCCCGGAGAAGAGGAAGCCGCGGATCATCATCTCCTCCGTCCAGGGCGCGACGATGACGGCGAGCACCGCGATCGCGATCGTGTAGCCGAGCGAGGAGGTGCCGCCGGTCGGGATCTCGTTGTTCCCGCGAAGGCCGATCACCGTCGTCAGGATGCTCGTCACGATCAGGATGACGAAGCCGACCGGCAGGAAGATGAGGATGCCGGACACCCACTGCCTCGCCCTCGCCGCCCCGAACGCCGCCGGATCGCGCAGCCGGTTGGCGAAGGCGAGCTCGAAGCACACCGGCAGCAGCAGCGCGACGCACCCGACGGTGAGCAGCGACGAGGCGAGGGCCGGGATCAGCCCGATGTGGTTCGCCCCCACCGGGACGCCGAACATCGACTCGACGAACAGCAGCAGCACGAGCAGCGTGACGCTCGCGAACACGGCACGTCCCAGGCCGACCGGTTGCCGCTCGCTGATCACGGCGCAACTGTAGAGGATCGCCGGCGGGACGCCGTCAGCCGGTCAGTTGTACGCGAGGTACGTGGCGCTCGCGATGTCACGCTCGTAGCCGTATGCCGTGAGCGGGCGCGCGCCGGGCCGGAACAGCTCGGTCGAGGAGTTGTTGTCGAAGCCCATGGCGTCGCGTGCGCCCATCTGAACCAGCATCCGCGCCCACGTCAGGCCCTTGACGCCGACGCCGTTCTTCCCACCCTCGACCAGCATCCAGCCCTGCCCGTTGGCCGCTCGGACGATCGCCGGCCGCCAGTGCGCGTTGTCCCACTGCCAGGAGTCGACATAGGACGGCTGCTGCGTGATCGCGCGCCCGCCCGAGACCAGCTGCGGCTTGCCGCCCATCACGTCGTTCACCGCGTTCCAGCCGGCCGGATCGGTGGTCACGCTCAGGGCTGCTCCGGCCGCCGCCTGCGTGGACAACGCCGTCGCCGCCGTGCCTCCGGCCCTGGCCAGCAGGATCACGCCGCCGGCCGGCACCGTCAGCGCCGTGCCGGCTGAACAGGTGCCGGTGGGGCATTCCGCCGGCTGGCTGGTGGGCACGGACGCCGTGCCGTGCATGACGTTCGGCACGGCGAACCGGAACCCGGCCACCGTCTCGTTGACGTTCGCCCCGGTCGAGAACCGGTAGCCGCCGCGAGCGCCGCGCAGCGTTTCGCGCAGGACGCCCGACGGGAGCACGTAGCCGGCGTACCCGGACGGGACGGTGACGTGCGCGCCGTCGTTGACGTACGCCGCGACCTGGTCGGCGTGGATGGTGACGCCGTTCGTCGTCAGGCCGTTGAACGCGCCGACGGTGGCGGTCGAGCCGTTCCCGAGCGCGATCACCGTGGGCCGCAGCGAGGGGGTGCTCATCACCATGTCGCCGGCCGGGAGATAGCCGACGGCCGGCCCGCCCCATCCGAAGGCGTAGATCGTGCGGTCGTGGACGAGCATGCCGCTGGGGACGCCGGCGCCGCTGTGCCGCCAGTCGTCGGCGAAGAAGTCGCCGTTGATCGCAGCGGTGAGCTGCGAGGGATCGGCCAGCCCCGAATACCAGCTCGAGATCCGATTGAGGCGGATCGCGTAGTCATCCGAGTACGAGACGCCGAGCACCGCCGACTGCAGGGCGACGCGGGCGTTGCCGATCTGCCAGGCCACCTTGCGGATCTTGACGGTGCGCAGCACCCCCGCATCGAGCACCTTGACGGTGTAGACGGAAAGCGTCACGCCGGGGCGCAGCGTCTTCTGCGCGGTCGGGGCGCCGAGGCCCGACTGGATCGGCCCGGAGCTGGCCGACGCTGCGGGCGCAGCTGCCAGCACGGCCGCCGACACGACGGCCGCCGCCAGACCACGTCGCAGCCGGGCGATACCCATGCAGAATGTGTCGTCCCGACGGGGCAGCCGCCCGCCACCCGCCGGAGGGATATGGCCGCCGCTCCGGCGTAGCGCGCTGCCCGTGTCGCCTGCCGACGGCCGTTTTTCGAGGGAGGCTGGGGGGAACACCGGCACAATGGCCATGGAAGCGCCGGCGCTCCCGCGGGAGGTTCAGCTCGAGGTGACGGCCGCCTGCAACCTCGCCTGCACGATGTGCCTCGTCAGCTACCGGCCCAAGGTCGGCAAGCAGCAGGGATCCATGTCGTTCGACATGTTCCGCGGAGTCGTGGACGAGCTACCCGGGCTCGAGCGCCTGACCCTCCAGGGCCTGGGCGAACCGCTGCTCGCACCGGACATCCTCGAGATGATCACCTACGCCTCCGGCCGCGGGATCGCCGTCGGCTTCAACACCAACGCGCAGCTGCTCACGCCGGAGCGGTCGGACCAGCTGGTGGCCACGGGCCTCTCCTGGCTGTGCGTGTCGGTCGACGGCGCCGTCGCGGAGACCTACGAGGCAATCAGGGACGGGGCGAAATTCTCACGCCTGGAGCGGCACGTGCCGGCCCTGACCGACGCGATCCGTCGGAAGGGCTGCGGCCCGGAGGTGTCGCTGGTGTTCGTGGCGATGCGGCGCAACATCGTCGAGCTCCCGGACGTGGTGCGGCTTGCGGCTCGCTGGGGCGTCCCCAGAGTGCGCGTGCAGAACCTGTCGCACTCGTTCGACGACACCGACCCGTCCGGCAGCTACGCGGACATCCGGCGGTTCGCCGCCGAGCAGGCGCTGTGGACGGGGGCTGACCACGCACGGGCGGAGCAGGCATTCGACGATGCCAGGGCGGTTGCGGCCGAGGTCGGCTGCGAGCTGCGCCTGCCCAGGCTCGACGAGCCCGTGGCCGGCGAGGGCGGCGCGGACGATGCGGTGCAGCGCGGGTGCGACTGGCCCTGGCGGTCGGCGTACGTCACGCACCGCGGCACCGTGCAGCCATGCTGCATGGTGATGGGCAGCGACCGGGTGGCGCTGGGCGATGTGAACGAGACGCCGTTCGGGCGGATATGGGAGGGCGCGGCCTACGGCGAGTTCCGAACGCGCCTCCAGGGCGATGACCCGCCCGACGTGTGCCGCGGCTGCTCGCTCTACCGGCACGTGTTCTGACGTGGGGTCAGGCCTGAGGCCTGACCCCCCCAGACCACGTCAGGCCGAGGCCTGACCCCTTCGCACGAAGATCAGCTGTGAGCCGATCGCCTCCACCAGCGTCCAGCCCTCCTCCGCCAGCTCGTTCAGCCGCCGCTCGAGCTCGACCGCCCCGCCCGCCGTCCTTCGAGCCGACTTGCGCACGTGCACGGTGCGGTACTCCAACCCGGCGGGCTCCTCTGCGATCGCCGCCTCTTCCTCCTCGGGCTCCGGAGCGACGGCGACGCTGAACTCCGGCCGGTCCCTGGGGGCGGGAGCCTCGGCCGGTTCGGTGTCACGTCCGCGGTCGAGCTTCAGCCGCAGGGCGATCGACCCCAGCGCCTCACGCTGGGCGGCCTTGAAGGAGTGGATCGTCTCGAACAGCCGCTGCACCTCGATCTCGCCGACCCGGTGCGCCTGCGCGGCATACCCCTGGTAGTCAGTCCGCACCTCCGTCGCGATCGCGTCTCCGAGGTCGTCGACGACCGTCCGGCTCAGCTCGTACAGCTCCGCCATGCGCTCGAATTGGTCCTGCTGGGCGGCGGCCGACCGGTCGAGCAGCTGCGAGGCCTCATCCTGCCCGGCCGCCTCGGCGTTGGCCGCGAACAGCAGGAACTTGGCCCGGGCGAACGCCTCCTCGTGCATCGCCTGTAGCAGGTTCGCTCGTGTCTGCTCGTCCATGGTCAGCGCCTCCTACCGGCGATCGTTTGCAGGGATGTCCCC
Organism: Gaiellales bacterium; assembly: GCA_035695105.1. Taxonomy (GTDB): domain Bacteria; phylum Actinomycetota; class Thermoleophilia; order Gaiellales; family JAICJC01; genus JAICYJ01. The sequence goes on along the minus strand of DASSEV010000085.1, from coordinate 10,058 downwards.
TCCCGCCGCCGGGATGCGAAGCGATGCGCCGCCGGAGCAATGCCAAGGCCGGAGTGCGCGGTGGTGAAGCTCGACTGCGAACGAGGCAGACGGGGAAGAAGACGGCGCCATCCTATCTGTTGCCTCACTCGACATCAAGACGCTACGCGGCCTCGAGCAGGGTGGCGGGCGCGGACGTGAGCACGTCGCCGATCGCGGCCGACCGCAGGTCGTGAACCCGTCCCGTCAGCACGTCCCGCCAGAGCGCCGGCACGCCCTCGGCGAGGCGGACGCGGCCCGGCGGCCGCCGCGGAGAGCGCAGGGCCGCGACCCCGGCTACCCACCGGCCACCGTGCTCGCGGGCGGCTGCATAGGCGCCGGGGCCGGCGTCCAGCGGCATGTAGCTGCCGGCGGTGAACAGCTCCCTGCGACGACGCCGCAGGGTCAGACCGAGGTGCGTCACGAGCAGCTTCAGCCGGCCATCTCCGATCGACGCGGAGAGCTCGTTCACGGTGCCCTCCGGGTCGCCCGCGTGGCGCTCGATCAGGCACTCGAGGAGCGCTGAATGGGCGGCGAAGTCGACGGGCCGACGGTTGTCCGGGTCGACCAGCGTCAGCTGGGCGCGCTCGTTGCCCCAGTAGACATCGGAACAGCCGGGCGCGAGTAGCTTGGTCACGAGCTGGCCGAGCGAGACGGCCGCGCCGGCGGCGGCAAGGGCCGTGGTCACCTCATCGAGGGCCGCACTGAACTTCCCGTCACCCAGCAGCTCCCGCGCGCGACCCGTGAACCGCGCCTCGTACCTCTCGTCCGGGTCAAGCCAGCTGGTGCCCTCCTTGGCCTCGCGCAGCGCCTTCACCATGTACGCCTCGATCCTGTCCGCGTACGCGTCGTGGTCAGCGTCGGCCCCCGGCCACGACCCGACGATGGTCTGCAGCAAAAGCCAGTCGGCCGACGCGTCGGCGCCGGACAGCGAGGGGTCGCGCCAGCGCTCCCACAGCTCGAGCCAGGTATCCGGAGCGTGGCTGAGCGCCGCGATCCGCGACCGCACGTCCTCCCCCCGCTTCGTGTCGTGCGTCGACGTCGTCGTCATCGGATGGCCGGCCAGCTGCTCGAGCGCCCACGCGTGCACCTGATCCGGCGTCGATGTCATGAACGAGGGATCCAGCCCCGGCTCGTTCCGCGCAACCAGCCGCGTGTCGCGGTAGAGGGCGGTGTCCTCGACGCCCTTCGCCGCCGCGGGCCCGCTCAGCTGCTGCCAGGCGCGGACGAACGGCAGGGTCGCGGGCGTCGGCCCCGCCAGCGCGGCGTGCACCGGCTCCAGCGCCGCCGTGTCGCCGTGCAGATCGGCCGAGGCCGCCGCGGCTGCGCGGTCGAGGCGCTCGCGGTCGCCGTCGGGGAGACCGTCGTCGTCGGCGTACGTCCGGTAGACGTCGAGGTGCACTGTCAGCGCCTCGACGGCCGCGCGCACGCCCGCGCCGCTGATGCCGGCCTCATCCCCCCGGCGAAGCACCCGGTCGAGGTCGGCGCGAAACAGCGCACCGAGCATCTCCCGCTTTCCGGCCAGCGCGGTCTGCTCGGGATCGGCGGGCCGTCCGGTGACCGCCACGTAGCGCTCCGCGATCGCGCCGGCCCCGGCGGCGTCGACGAACATCCCGCCCGCGACCGCGAGGAATTCGTACCCGGTCGTGCCCTCGACGGGCCATCCGGCGGGCAGCCGCTCGCCCGGCGCGAGGATCTTCTCCACCACGATGTAGGCGTCGCCGGCCGCGGCCCGCAGGCGGTGCAGGTATGCCGTCGGATCGGCCAGGCCGTCGACGTGATCGACGCGAAGCCCCTGGAGCACGCCCTCGGCGACCAGCCGCAGCAGGAGCTCGTGCGAGCGCCGGAACACCTCGGCGTCCTCCGCACGGACGGCGACGAGGTCGGAGACGTCGAAGAACCGGCGGTAGTTCAGCCGCTCGAGGCCCTCGCGCCAGAAGCAGAGCCGGTAGTGCTGCTCCGCAGCGACGGCGGCCGGATCCGCCCCCTCGCTGCCCGGCGCCAGCGGGAAGCGGCGATCGTGGTAGGCCAAGAGGGCACCCTGCTCGTCCACCCGCAGGGCGCCCGAGGAGACGGCCTCCTCGAGGGACTCGCCGAGCACGGGAAGGATCACCCGGCCATCGGCCCTCGGAGCATCCCACTCGATGTCGAAGGCGATGGCGTGCGGGGACCGGCGCCCCAGCCGCAGGACGTCCCACCACCAGGGGTTGGACTCGTCCGCCGCCATGTGGTTGGGGACGATGTCCGCGATCAGCCCCATCCCGCGCCGGCCGGCCGCCTCGGCGAGGGCGCGAAGCGCCTCCTCGCCGCCGAGGTCGTCGCTGATGCGCGTCGGGTCGGTGACGTCGTAGCCATGCGCGCTCCCGGGCCGGGCCTGCAGGATCGGCGACAGGTAGAGGTGATCCACGCCCAGCATGTCGAGGTAGGGGAGCACCTCCAGCGCGCCGGCGAGGGTGAACTCCGGTGACAGCTGCAGCCGGTAGCTCGAGACCGGCCGGGTCACGATGCCGGGCGCGGATCGCGCGTCAGCTCGGCGAGGATCATCGAGTGCGCGATCACGTTGACGGCGCGGCGGCGGATCGGGCGGGTGCCGGTGCGCGATGTGTTCATGAGCTCCACCCAGACGCCCGGCAGGCCGATCTGCGGGATCACGAACCGCCGGCTGTTCTCGCCGCCGTTCAGCATCAGCAGCACGGTGCGGCCCCGCACCGGGCGCCCGCGCTCGTCCACCTCGTCGGTGGCCTCGCCGTCGATCAGCATCCCGACCGACCGCAGCATGCCGTCGGCCCAGTCGCCGTCGGTCATCTCCCGGCCGGACGGGTGCAGCCAGGTGACGTCCTTGATCTCGCCGCGCACCGGCCGCCCGGTGAAGAAGCCGCGACGCCGGAACACCGGGTTGTCGCGGAAGATGCGCAGGATCTCGCGCGTGAACCCGAGCAGCTCGCGGCCCTCCGCGTCCAGATCCCAGTGCACCCAGGAGATCTCGTTGTCCTGGCAGTAGGCGTTGTTGTTGCCTCCCTGCGTGCGGCCCATCTCGTCCCCGCCGAGCAGCATCCGCACGCCCTGGGAGAAGACCAGCGTGGCCAGGAAGTTCTTCTTCATCCGCTGGCGCATGGCGACGACCGCCGGGTTGTCGGTCGGGCCCTCGACGCCCCAGTTGCGGCTGAGGTTGTCGTCCGCGCCGTCGCGGTTGTCCTCGCCGTTCGCCTCGTTGTGCTTCTGCTCGTAGGACACCAGGTCGTTCAGCGTGAAGCCGTCGTGGGCGGTGACGAAGTTGACGCTCGCGTAGGTACGCCGTCCGCCGGCGGCGTAGAGGTCGCTCGAGCCGGAGATGCGCGAGGCCAGCTCGCCGCTCTTGCCGGGATCCGCCCGCCAGAAGGCGCGCACGCCGTCGCGGAACTCGCCGTTCCACTCCGCCCAGCCGACCGGGAAGTTGCCGATCTGGTAGCCGCCCTCGCCCAGGTCCCACGGCTCGGCGATCAGCTTCACCTGCGAGAGCACCGGGTCCTGCTGCATGATGTCGAAGAAGGCGCCGAGGCGGTCGACCTCGTACAGCTCCCGGGCGAGCACCGGTGCCAGATCGAACCGGAAGCCGTCGACGTGCATGTCGCCGACCCAGTAGCGAAGGCTGTCGAAGATCAGCTGCACCGTGCGCGGGTGGCGCATGTTCAGGCTGTTGCCGGTGCCGGTGAAGTCGAAGTAGTACCGCTCGTCCCCCGGGTTCAGCCGGTAGTACGCCTGGTTGTCGACGCCGCGCAGGCCGATGGTCGGCCCCATGTGGTTGCCCTCGCCGGTGTGGTTGTAGACGACGTCGAGGATCACCTCGATGCCGGCCCGGTGGAACGCCTTGACCATCGACTTGAACTCGCTGACGTGGCTGCCGGGGCGGTCGCTGGCGGCGTAGCGGTTCTCGGGTGCGAGGAAGGCGATCGAGTTGTAGCCCCAGTAGTTCGTCAGGCCCTTGTCGACCAGGTAGCGGTCCTTGATGAACTGGTGCACCGGCATCAGCTCCACCGCGGTGACGCCCAGGCTGAGAAGGTGGTCGATGATCGGGTCGCTGGCCATGCCCAGGTAGGTGCCGCGCAGCGCCTCGGGGACCCCCGGATGCAGCATGGTCATGCCGCGGACGTGGCACTCGTAGATCAGCGAGCGGTTGAACGGCACGGCGGGCGGGCGGTCGTCACCCCAGGTGAACGAGGGGTCGATCACCGAGCACTTCGGCATGTAGGGCGCGCTGTCGCGCTCGTCGAACGTGAGGTCGGCATCCGGGTCCCCCACCCGGTAGCCGAACAGCGCGTCGTTCCACTCGATGTCGCCGTTGACCGCCTTGGCGTAGGGATCGAGCACGAGCTTGTTGGGATTGAACCGGTGCCCCTCGTCCGGCTCGTAGGGACCCTGCAGCCGGTAGCCGTAGAGCTGGCCCGGGCGCACGTCGGGGAGGTAGGCGTGCCAGATCAGATCGGTGCGCTCGACCAGCTCGATGCGCCGCTCCTGGCCGCTCTCGTCGAACAGGCACAGCTCGACGCCGGTTGCGTGCTCCGAGAAGATCGAGAAGTTGGTGCCCTCGCCATCCCAGGTCGCCCCCAGCGGGTACGGCGCTCCCGGCCAGACTCGCAGGTCAGGCATCGCCGACCTCCCTGAGCAGCACGAGCGCGCAGCGGCCGGGGACGTGGACGGAGCCCTCGACCTCGGTGCCGGCGGCGAGCGTCCCCGAGGTGTCGACCGCGACCGACCACGCGCCCGCGCGCGGGAGCTCGAGATCGGCGGCGCTCTCGGCGGTGTGAAGGCAGATCAGCGCCTCGTCTCCCTCGCAGCGCCGGCCCACCCAGGTCGTCCCCGGCGCGAGCGCCGTCTCCACCCGGCCGGGGTCGAGCCGCCGCAGCGACGGCCGCTCACGGCGCAGCCGAAGCAGCGTGCGGTAGAGCTCCAGCATCGCCTCGCCCCCCGGCCGGCTCCGCGCCTCCCAGTCCAGCACGGCGCTCTCGAACGTGCGCTCGCTCTGCGGATCGGGCGGCTCGCCGCCCCACTCGAAGCCGGAGAACTCCTCCGCCCGCCCCGTGCGGACGGCCTCGACCAGCTCCGCGTCGGTGTGGCTGACGAAGTACGGAAAGGGCCGCCGCTCACCGTGCTCCTCGCCCATGAAGAGCAGCGGCAGGAACGGCGCCGTCAGCACGGCCACGGCCGCCACCCGCGCGGCGTCCTCGCCGGCTGTCTCGATCAGGCGGTCGCCCGCCATGCGATTGCCGACCTGGTCGTGGTTCTGCGAGTAGACGACGAACCGCTTGCCGGGTAGGCCGCGCGAGCCGGCCCCGTGGCGCCGCCGGCGGTAGACGGAGCGCTCGCCGTCGAAGACGAAACCGTCGCGCATGGCCTTCGCGAGGGCGCCGGGGTCGCGGAAGTCCGTGTAGTACCCCCGGCTCTCGCCCGTCAGCAGGCGGTGCAATGCGTGGTGGAAGTCGTCGCTCCACTGGGCGTCCATGCCCAGCCCGCCGGCGGCACGGGGAGTGATCATCCGGGGATCGTTCAGGTCGCTCTCGGCGATCAGGTGCAGCGGCCGGCCGAGGCGCTCGGCCAGCTCGGCCGTCGCATCGGCCAGCTCGGCCAGGAACGGCACGGCGCTCTGGTCGGCGATCGCGTGCACCGCGTCCAGCCGCAAGGCGTCGATGTGAAACGTCTCGAACCACCGCAGCGCGTTTCCGACCAGGTAGCCGCGGACCGCATCGCTGTCCGGGCCGTCCACGTTCACGGCCTGGCCCCACGGCGTCCTGTAGCGGTCCGTGAAGTACGGGCCGTAGCGCCCGAGCACGTTTCCCTCGGGGCCGAGGTGGTTGTAGACGACGTCCAGGCAGACGGCCAGGCCGGCGGCGTGCGCCGCGTCGACCAGCCGCATCAGGCCCTCGGGGCCGCCGTACGTGGACTGCGCCGCGTAGGGGAAGACGCCGTCGTAGCCCCAGTTGCGCCCGCCGGGGAACTCGGCCACCGGCATCAGCTCGAGCGCCGTGACGCCGAGCTCGGCCAGCTCGGGCAGCCTCGGGATGACCGCGTCGAAGGTGCCCGCGCCGGTGAACGTGCCGACGTGCAGCTCGTAGAGCACCAGCTGCCCGAGCGGGATGCCGCGCCAGCCGGCGTCCGACCAGCCGTGCCCGCGCGGCGCCACCGCCGAGCGCCCGTGGACGCCTTCGGGCTGCCAGCCAGACGCCGGATCGGGCAGCACCTCGCCGCCGTCGAGCGAGAACCCGTAGCGCGCGCCCGGTCCGGCCTGCTCCGTGGCCCCGTGCCAACCGTCGCCGAGCGGCTCGAGCCGCGTGCGCGCGCCCTCCAGCTCGAGATCCACCCGCTCCGCGAACGGCGCCCAGACGCGAAACGCCGTGCCGCCCTCCTGAACCTCCGCGCCCGGCCGGCGCCGCTCGACGATCACGCGGCCGCCGGTTCAGGGTCGTGCGCGAGCATGACGCACCCGAGCGGCGGCAGCGTCAGCGAGAGCGAGTGCGGGCGGCCGTGCAGCGGCTCGTCCTCGGCGTCCACCCCGCCCATGTTCCCGGCGCCGCTGCCGCCGTAGACCGCGGCGTCGGAGTTCAGCAGCTCGCGCCAGCGGCCGCCGGCAGGCGCCCCCACGCGGTAGTGCGGCCGCATCACCGGCGTGAAGTTGTAGGCGCACAGCACCATCGCCCCGCCCGCGGAGCGGCGCATGAAGACGAGCACCCCCGCCGCGGCGTCGTGGACGTGCACCCACTCGAATCCGGCCTGGTCGGCGTCGCGCTCGTGCAGCGCCGGGGTCGACGCATAGCAGCGGTTGAGATCGCCCACCCAGCGGCTGATCGACTCGTGCGCGGGGTCCTCGAGCAGATGCCAGTCGAGGCTGGTGTCGTGGTTCCACTCTCGCCACTGCCCGATCTCGGCGCCCATGAACAGCAGCTTCTTCCCCGGGACGCCGTACATGTACCCCAGCAGCAGCCGCAGGTTCGCGCGCTGCTGCCAGGCGTTCCCGGGCATCTTCGAGATCAGCGACCGCTTGCCGTGCACGACCTCGTCGTGCGACAGCGGGAGCACGTAGTTCTCGGTGAAGGCGTAGAGGCCGCGAAAGGTCAGCTGCCCGTGGTGGTGGCTGCGGTGGATCGGGTCCTGCTCCATGTAGGCGAGCGTGTCGTGCATCCAGCCCATGTCCCACTTGTATCCGAAGCCGAGCCCGCCGAGATACGTCGGCCGCGACACCATCGGCCAGGCCGTCGACTCCTCGGCGTAGGTCTGCGCGCCGGGATGCCGCTCGTACACGGCCGCGTTCAGGTGGCGCAGCAGGTCGATCGCCTCGAGGTTCTCTCGGCCGCCGTGGCGGTTCGGCACCCACTGGCCCTCGCTGCGCGAGTAGTCGAGGTAGAGCATCGACGCCACAGCATCAACCCGCAGGCCATCCGCGTGGTAGCGGTCGAGCCAGTGCATCGCGCTCGAGAGCAGGAAGCTCCGCACCTCGTTGCGGCCGTAGTTGAAGATGTAGCTGCCCCAGTCGGGGTGGAACCCCTGGCGGGGATCGGCATGCTCGAACAGATGCGTCCCGTCGAACAGCGCGAGGCCGTGCGGATCGGTCGCGAAGTGGGACGGCACCCAGTCGAGGATGACGCCGATGCCGGCCCCGTGCAGCGCCTCGACCAGCCGCATGAACTCCTGGGGCGTCCCGTAGCGGCTGGTCGGCGCGAAGTACCCGGTCGTCTGGTACCCCCACGAGCCCGTGAACGGGTGCTCCATCACCGGCAGGAACTCGACGTGGGTGAACCCGAGGTCGCGGAGGTAGCCGGGCAGCACGTCCGCGAGCTCGAGGTAGGTGAGCGGGCGCTCGCCCTCCTCCGGCCGCCGGCGCCACGACCCGAGGTGCATCTCGTAGATCGAGACCGGGTCGGCGAGCCCGCTTCGCTCCGCCCGGCCGGCCATCCAGCCGGCGTCCTGCCAGTCGTGCCCGAGGTCCCAGACGCGCGACGCGGTGCGCGGCGGCTGCTCGCTGAACGCGGCGAATGGGTCGGCCTTGAACAGCGTGCCATGCTCGGTGTCGAGCGCGAACTTGTAGACCTCGCCGTGCCCCACGCCGGGGATGAACCCCTCCCAGATGCCCGAGGATCCGCGCGGAGCGAGCCGGTGGCGGCCGGCATCCCAGCCGTTGAAATCGCCGACGACGGCGGCGCCGTGCGCGTTCGGCGCCCACACGGCGAACGCGGTGCCGGTCTCGCCGCCGGCCGTCGTCACGTGCGCGCCGAGCCGGCGGCCGAGCTCGAGGTGGGTGCCCTCGTTGAACAGGTGGAGGTCGTGGTCGCCCAGCAGGCTGACGTCATGGCGGACGGGCGGAGGCCCGGCGATCCGGCTCATGGGGCGCTCCGGGCCGCTTCCACCTGTGCCAGCCGGGCGCGCACGCCGGGCGCGCGGTCGAACTGCGACGGCCGGTGTGCGGCGCGGCGCGCCCAGTTGCCCGCCTCGAGCCCCGTGCCGGGGACGTTCTGCGGCTCCCGCTCGGCCCACAGATCCTCGACGTTGACCACCATCAGCCGCCCGTCGGACGCGGCGAGCTCGCCGAGACTGCCGTCGAGCGCCTGCTCGAGCGTGCGGCCGGCCCGGCCCCGTGCGCGCAGCACGCGGCCGAGGGCACGGCGCACCGCCGTCCGCTCCCGGCGGTCGGACGCGGCATCGGCGCGGTTCTCGAGCCCGAGCGAGACGCGGCGGTCGATGTCCTCCCCCTCCCAGAATCCGGCGAACGTGGGCATGTCGTGCGTGTTCATACCCACCAGCGAGTCCGCCGGCACGCGGTCGAAGGGATCTCCCTCCGGTCCCAGCTCCAGCTCGAGCACGAACGAGCGCAGCAGGCCGTGCCGGCGCATCGCCGTGCGCACCGCCGACGGGACGGTGCCGAGATCCTCGCCCACCACCTCGGTGCCGGTGCGCGCCGACTCGAGCGTGAGGATCGCGTACAGCTCCTCGTGCGGCATCCGCACGTACACGCCTTCGGTGGCGGGGAAGCCGCGCGGGACGCAGAACAGGCGGTGCAGCCCCATCACGTGATCGACCCGCACCGCGCACGAGCGCTCCATCAGCAGGCGCACGCCGGCGCGGAAGTAGGCGTGGCCGTCCGCCCGGGCGCGTGCAGCGAGCAACGGCGGAAAGCCCCAGTCCTGGCCGCCGCGGAAGAGCGCGTCCGGCGGGGCGCCGACCGAGAGGCCCGCCGCGAACAGGTCGCGGTGCCGCCAGGTGTCGAACCCCGAGGGGTGCACGCCCAGCGGCATGTCGACGTACAGCCGATCCCCGGTCGCCGCGGCCGCGATCTGCTCGCGGCAGAGCAGCTGGACGTACGCGTGGTAGCGGGCCGCGCGCGGATCCGGCCGCTCGCCGGCCCAGCCGTCCCAGCCCCGGCCGGCCGCGTCACAGCGGGCACGGAAGCCGGCGTACGCCCGCAGCTCGCGGTCGCGCCGGAGCAGCCGGTCGAGCTCGCGGGCCCGGTCTCCCTCGAGCGCGTCGCAGAGCAGCTCGAGCACCCGCCGCTTGGCCGCCATCGATGCCCGGTGGTCGACGCGGCGGCCACGGCGCAGCCGGCGCAGCTCCGACCGGAAGCCGGCCGAGGCGAGCAGGTCGCGAGCAGGACGTGACGCCTCGAGCTCCGGCGCGGCGGACGGATCGACGAACAGCTCGTTCCAGAACAGCCGGCTGACCGGCGCGTACGGGCTCGGATCGAACGGCTCGTCCAGGAACGAGGCGAACAGCGGCGTGCTGCCGCAGAACGCGCCCCCGTGCCGCACGGTCCAGTCGGCGAGCTGCCGCAGGCCTGTGAAGTCCCCGACGCCGTACCCGCCCGGGATCGCATAGAGCGGGAGGAACGAGCCCCAGCGACGGCGGCGCACCGCGTGCGCGTGCCGCGGTGCCGCGATGACGTGCACCACCTGATCCGCGCCGCCGCCTCGCAGGTGCAGGCGATGCACGCCGGACGGCAGCCCGGCCAGCTCCGTCCCGGCGGCGGATCGTCGTGGTGCTGCGGCGCTCGCGTCCGTGCCGGGCTCTGGCTCCAGCTC
>DASSEV010000084.1:0-20643 GCA_035695105.1 Gaiellales bacterium | reverse complement strand
GGCCGTCAGCGCTCGCCACCGCAGCGCCAGCTCGTGGGCGCGCGCCAGCTGCGTGTGTCGGCGGGCGACCTCGGCGTAGCGCTTCTGGTCGGCGATCAGCTCGGGGTCGCCGAGCTGCCGCTCGATCTCGGCGAAGCTGCGCGCGATCTCGGCGATGAGAGGTTCCATCGCTCGAAGGATAGGAGACGGACCGGTCCAGATGATTGGTTCCACGACCACGCGCGTCTGAACGTACGTCGGTCGGCCATGGTCATCGGTTGGGTGGCTGCGCCCGGGCGGCGTCGCATCGCTGCGTCCTCGGTCGGGCAGATATTCCCGATATCCGCCCTCCCTCGATGCTTGCGCTGCTCGCCCCCCGACCGCTCAGACCGCACGCGGCCCTGGAACCAATCATCTACGCCATGACTTCGACGCGCGAGACTCCGCGCTCGGCCTGCGACCGCTCCTCGGCCGCCAACACGTCGCGCAGCGCGTTGATCGACACCTCGACCTGATCCAGCGACGGCTCGCGGGTGGTCAGCCGCTGCAGCCACAGCCCCGGCGCCAGCAGCGCGCGGACGACCCGGTTGTTCGGGTGCTTTCCACCGAACCGGATCAGTTCGTAGGCCAGGCCGGCGATCACGGGCAGCAGCAGCACCCGCGAGAGGATCAGGATCGGCCAGGCCGGCCGGCCGACCAGCGCGAAGACGAACACCGCGATCACCATCACCCACAGCAGGAAGGCCGTGCCGCATCGAACGTGGATCTTGGAGTAGGTCTGCACCCGCTCGGGGGTCAGGTCCGCGCCGTCCTCGTACGCGTTGATCGCCTTGTGCTCGGCGGCGTGGTACTGGAACACCCGCCGCAGGTCGGGGATGAGGGAGATGGCCGCGAGGTAGACGATCAGGAGGGTCACCCGGATCAGGCCCTCGACCACGACGAACAGCCCGGTCGAATGGATGGGCAGCAGCTCGGTGAGGATGGCCGGCGACACCTTGAACACGATCACGGTGAAGCCGATCGCCATCGCAAAGGCGAAGATCAGCTGGCCGCGCGTGAGCTCGGCCGACACCTCGCCGTCCTCGCCCTCCTCCGCGGAGGCGACGCTGGCCGAGATGGCGAGCGCGCGGAACCCGATCGTGAGGGACTCGACCAGCGCCACGACGCCGCGGATCACGGGCAGCCGCAGCCAGCGCCGCCTGGCGGCGGGGCTGCTGACCGGGTTCGAGACGCATGACACCCCGCCGTCCGGCCGCCGCACGGCGACGGACCACGACGATGGGGTGCGCATCATCACGCCCTCGAGAACCGCCTGTCCACCAACGTTCGCGCTCATGTCGAGATCATTGTCGGCACGCAGCGCGGACGCAATGAGTGCTGACGGCTAGGAGGAGCTGCGCGCCTGGCGGCGCCGGAACCGCTCGACCCGTCCACCGGTGTCGACCAGCTTCTGCTTGCCGGTGTAGAAGGGATGGCACTCGGAGCAGATCTCAACCGAAAGCTCGGGCTTGGTGGATCGCGTGAGGAACTCGTTGCCGCACGAGCAGTGCACCCTCGCGACCACGTAGTCGGGATGGATATCGGTCTTCATACGGTCATCGTAGCAGCGGCCGCAACCGCTCCACTGCGGCCGAAACAGCGTCCTCGCCGGCGTCCAGATGGGTCACGAACCGGATCGTCGACGGGTTGAGATCGGCGCACAGCACGCCGGCGCCGGCCATCTCGCGAACCAGCGCCGACGCGTCCTCTCCGTCCGGCACCTCCGCGAACACGATGTTGGTCTCGACCCGCTCCGGGTCGAGGCGAATGCGGCGGCAGCCGGCCAGCCCCTCCGCCAGCGATCGTGCGGCCCGGTGGTCGTCGGCAAGCCGGTCGACGTGGTGGCGAAGCGCGTGCAGCGCACCGGCGGCGATGATGCCTGCCTGGCGCATGCCGCCGCCGAACAGCTTGCGGTTGCGCCGGGCCGTTTCGATCAGCTCTGCGCTACCGACCACCGCGGAGCCAACCGGCGCCCCCAGCCCCTTCGAGAAGCACACCGAGACGCTGTCGACGTCGCGGACGATGCGGGCGGGATCGTTGCCCGAGGCGACGGCGGCGTTCCACAGCCGGGCGCCGTCCATGTGCACGCGCATGCCGTTCTCGTGCGCGAACGCCGCGACCGCGTCGATCCGCTCCTGCGGGTAGACCAGGCCTCCCTGCTCGCCGACGGTGTTCTCCAGACAGACAAGGGCCTGTCTGGCGTGGTGCACGTCAGACGGATCGCGCAGCCACCCGGCGAGGCCGTCCGGCCCCGGCATCCCGCGCTCGCCGGAGATCATCCGCGTCTGCGCTCCCGACAACACCGCACACGCGCCCTGCTCGTGGACGACGACGTGCGCCAGCTCGTGCACGAGGATCTCGTCCCCGGCGCGGGTCTGGGATCGGATGGCGACCTGGTTCCCCATGTGGCCGGAGGGGACGTAGAGCGCCGCCTCCTTGCCGAGCAGGGCGGCGACCTCGCGCTCCAGCTCGATCACGGTCGGGTCGTCGCCCCACACGTCGTCTCCCACCGGCGCCTCGGCCATGGCCTGTCGCATCTCGGGCGTGGGCCGCGTGACGGTGTCGGAGCGGAGGTCGACGGGGCGCATGGCGGTGGAGGGTACCCTGTCGCATGGCCCTGGAGATGCGAACCGCGTGCGACCGGTGCGGGCGGCACCTCGGACATGAGGACGCAGCCCGGATCTGCAGCTTCGAGTGCACCTTCTGCACGGACTGCGCCGGCGCGATGGACGGCATCTGCCCGAACTGCGGCGGCGAGCTCGTCGCCCGCCCCAGACGAGCTTCCCCAGCCGGGTAGGGCGACGCGGTCCGGATCCGCTCGGGTAGCATCGCGCCCATGCCCGCCCGCCGCCCGAGCGCATACCCACCTCCGGTCCGGGTGGGCGAGTTCGTCCAGGCGCCGGAGGCGGCGGAGGACGAGCGGATCGACGTCGGCGTCGTGTTCGTCGGCGCCGGGCCGGCCGGCCTGGCCGGCGCGATCCGGCTCCAGCAGCTGCTGAACGACGATCCGGCCACGGCCGAGCGGCTGGGCGAGACGCCCATCGCCGTGCTCGACAAGGGCCGCGTCGCGGGCGCCCATCTGCTCTCGGGCGCGGTGGTCAACCCCTCCGCGCTCCGCGATCTGCTGCCGGGCACCGACCCAGCCACGCTGCCGGGATGCTTCGGCCCGGTGACGAAGGAGTCGGTGTTTCTGATGACCCGGCAGTTCGACATCCGGATCCCCACCCCGCCGCCGTTCCACAACAAGGGCAACCTGATCTTCTCGCTGTCCCAGCTGGGGCGCCACCTGGCCGAGCGGGCGGAGGAGTTGGGGGTGATGGTGCTGCCGGAGACGGACGCCCAGCGGCTGCTCGTCTCCGACGGTGCGGTGCGCGGCGTCAAGACCGGCGACAAGGGCCTCGACCGCGACGGCGAGCCGACCGGGTCGTACGAGCCCGGCGTCGAGGTGCACGCACAGGCGACGGTGTTGTCCGAGGGGACGCAGGGGCACCTTGCGGGTGCGGCGATGCAGCACTTCCGGCTGTTCGGTGAGTTCCCGCAGGTGTGGAGCCTGGGCGTGAAGGAGGTGTGGCGGGTGACGAAGCCGCTCGACCGCGTCATCCACACGCTCGGCTGGCCGTTCCGGACGACACGCAAGGATCGGGAGGTCGGCGGCAGCTTCATCTACCCGATGGGGCCGGACATGCTCGCGATCGGCCTGGTGCTGGGTCTCGACTACCGCGATGCCACGCTCTCGGTGCACGACTCGCTGCAGCTGTTCAAGACCCATCCGATGATCCGCGACCTGCTGCAGGGCGGCGAGCGGATCGGCTGGGGGGCGAAGACGATCCCGGAGGGCGGCTTCCTGGCGTTCCCGTCCAGCTTCTCGATGCCGGGCGCTGTGCTCACGGGCGACAGCGCCGGCTTCGTCAACGTGCCGAAGCTGAAGGGCATCCACTACGCGATGCGGTCCGGGATGCTCGCCGCCGACGCGATCTACGAGGGGCTGAAGGCAGGCGCCGATCTCTCTGCGGCGGGCGCGCTCGCCGGGTACGACCGCCGGGTCAGGGAGAGCCACATCTGGAGCGACCTGCGCAAGGTGCGCAACATGCGCCAGGCGCTGGGCAAGGGCTTTACGCTCGGCGGGCCGGTGGGCGGCCTGATGGACATCTCCCGGGGCGCACTGCCGCCCGGTAACTGGTCGTTCCACCGCGACGCGGACGCGGCCGTGGAGCCCCACCCCGGCAAGCGCGAGTATCCGGCGCCGGACGGCAAGCTGACGTTCGACAAGCTCTCAAGCGTCTTCCTCTCTGGCAACAGGACGCGGGACGACCAGCCGAACCACATCCGGGTGCAGGAGAACGTGCCCCGCGAGGTGGCGGAGTCATGGGTGGCCATGTGCCCGGCAGCCGTCTACGAGATCGGCCGCGATGACGGCGGCCCGACGGTGCAGCTGAAGCTCGCGCCCTCCAACTGCATCCAGTGCGGCGCGATCACCGCCAAGGGCGGACGGCTGACGCCGGCCGAGGGCGGCAGCGGGCCCGAGTACTCGCAGATGTAGCCGTCAGGCTGAGCCGGGTTGCGGATGCTCGAGCCAGCCCACGACCTGGAACCACTCCGGCTCCGGCAGCGGGTTCTCCTCGACCCGCATGCCGAGGCGGCGCATCACCGCCTGTGATGCCGTGTTGGAGCGCTCGGTGGTTGCGACGATCCGCGCGAGGTTGAGGACGGCGAAGGCGTGGTCGATCAGCGCCCGAGCGGCCTCCGTGGCGTAGCCGTTGCCCCGGTGGGCGGGCGCGAGCGCCCAGTAGAGGCCCATCTCCGGCCGGAACCGCGAGGGCCGCGTCGCCGCACCCAGACCGGGGATCTGGTCGAAGGGGCCGTACGAGGGCACCAGCCCGACGAGGCCGACCAGCTCGCCCGTCTCGCGGAGCCCGATCGCCCGCTCGCCGTAGGGAGGCTGCATCAGCGCCTCGAGCTGCGCGTAGGTCTCGGCCGTCCAGGCGACCCAACCGGACGCGAGCCCGTCGTTCACGGCGCGTGCGGCATCCGCGTCCTCGAGTGTCAGCTCGCGGATCAGCAACCGGTCGGTCTCGAGGGCGGGGACGCGCACGCCCCGCACGCTACCCCGTCGTGGCCCAGTCCCGCCCGAGGTCGACGACGACGTGCGTGACCGGGATGGCGAACTTCTCGCGCGCCCGGTCGACCGTCTTCTTCTCCAGCCAGTTCGAGCGCTCCACCGGGTGCGTCGAGATCACGATCTCGTCCGCGTCGAACTCGAACAGCGCGTCCTCGATCGCCCGCACCGGGTCGCCGTCGCCGATGGCGCCGCGCGCCTCGATGCCCTCGGCGCGCAGCGTATGGATCGAGCCGGCGAGGCGCTGCTCGGCCAGCTCACGGGCATGGTCGACGTCGGC
This sequence comes from Gaiellales bacterium, assembly GCA_035695105.1. Taxonomy (GTDB): domain Bacteria; phylum Actinomycetota; class Thermoleophilia; order Gaiellales; family JAICJC01; genus JAICYJ01. Next base: position 15,229 of record DASSEV010000084.1, on the reverse strand, counting down.
GAAGAGGTGGTGCAGGCGCGTGTTCAGCGCGGGCGCCACCACCAGCACCTCGGCATCCCTCCCGGCCCCTCGCTCGCGCAGGTCGTCGAGCAGCTCGCGGCCGGCGACGGTCTCGTTCGCGACCACCAGGATGCGGTGCGCGGCCATGCGCGCAGTCTAGGTCGTTCGTGGCAGACGGTGCAAGCTCGGGGTGAACCAAAGGTGCCTGGCACTATTGGTTCACCCAGCCGATCAGCGCGACTTCAGCGCCTCGGTCAGCCTGGGCACGACGGTGAGCGCATCGCCGACCACGCCGAGGTCGGCGAACTCGAAGATGGGTGCGTTGACGTCCTTGTTGATCGCCACGATCACACCGGAGTTGGCCATGCCCACCTTGTGCTGGATCGCGCCCGAGATGCCGCAGGCAACGTAGAGCTTCGGGGACACGGTCTTCCCCGTCTGCCCGACCTGCATCGAGTAGTCCGTCCAGCCGGCATCCACCACCGCCCTGGTCGCTGCGATCTCGCCGCCGAGGGCGCTCGCGAGCTCCTGGATCACGGGGATGTTCTCCGGGCCGCCGATGCCTCGGCCGAACGCGACCAGCACGTCGGCTTCGGTGATGTCGACCCCGCCGCGTGACGCCTGCTCCTGGCCGACCAGCGTCGCGGCCGCCGACCAGTCCTGCACCGTCGGCTGCACGCGCTCGACCTGGGCAGTCCCCGAGCCGACCGGGTCGGCCGGGAAGGCGTTCGCGCGAGACAGGATCACCGCCGGCGACGCGGCGAAGCTGGACTCGACCATCACCGTGTCGCCCAGCGCCGGCCGCACGGCGGTGACGCCGCCGTCACCGATCGTGAAGTCGGTGGTCTCGCAGTTGATGCCGGCACCAAGCCGCGCGGCCAGACCGGCCGCCACGTCCGCCGAGACCACGCCCGCGCCGAACAGCACGGCGGCCGCCTCGCGCGCGTGCGGCTCGAGCGCATCGACCAGCGGCTGCGGCAGCGACCCCAGCGCCGGGTCGTCCGCCACCAGCACGTGGCTGGCGCCGTACGCGCCCAGTCCGGCGGCCCAGCCGTCGTCGATCCCGGAGCCGGCGACGAACGCGGTCACCTCGCCGCCCTGCGATGCACGAACCAGCATGCCCAGGCTGTTGGGATTGAACGAGCCCTCGAAGTGGTCGACGAAGACGATCGTGCCCGCCATCTAGATCACGCCCCTCTCGGACAGGAACTGCACGATCGCCCCGGCAGAGTCGCCTCCCGCGTCCTCGATCCGCTGTCCCGAGTCCTTGGCCGGCGGCGGCGACACGCTGGCGACGACGTTCTTCGCGCCGGCCGCACCCACCCGTGACGGGTCGATGCCGGCATCGGCGGCCGAGACGACGTCGGTCGGCTTCTTCTTCGCACCCATGATCGCCTTGATGGAGGGCAGACGCGGCGTATTGATCGCGTCCGAGACCGAGATCACCGCCGGCAGCGGCGCCTCGATCACGTCGTAGCCGTGCTCCGTCTGCCGCTTGGCGCGCAGCGTCGATCCGTCCAGCGACAGCTCGGCGACCTGGGTCACCAGCGGCCGGCGCAGGTGATCGGCGACCGCCGCGGCCATCACGTAGCAATCGGCGTCGGCCGCCTGCTGGCCGAGGATGACGAGGTCGGCGTTCTGCTTGTCGAGCGCCTGCGCCAGCGCGTAGGCCGTACCGCTGATGTCAGAGCCTGCCAGGGCATCGTCGGTCAGCAGCACCGCGCGGTCGGCGCCCAGCGCGAGCGCCTTTTGCAGCGGCCGCTGTGCCTGCTCGCGCCCCATGCACAGGGCGACGATCTCGCCCACGTCGTGTCCCGCCTCGCGCAGCTTGATGGCCTCCTCGAGGCCGTGCACGTCGAACGGGTTCAGCTCGCTGTCGCCCGCCCGGTCGAGCCGGTTGGTCGACGGATCCATGCGCTTCGCGCTGGTCGCGCTCGGCACCTCCTTGACGCAGACTGCGATGTTCACCTTTCCCCCTGCTTGCTGTTGTTGACGGCTATTTCCCGATGAACGTCGGGGTGCGCTTCTCCACGAATGCGCGCAGGCCCTCGCGGGCGTCGTCGGTGGAGAACATGAGCGAGTAGAGATCGGCCTCGTGCACCAGGTTGCCGCCGATGTCGCCGTGGAGCGACCGGTTCGTCGTCTCCTTGGCGTAGTAGAGCGCGACCGGGCTCTTCGAGGCCATCTGCTGGGCCATCTCCATCGCTCGCGGCATCAGCTCGGCGATCGGGTAGATGTGCTGGACGAGGCCGCGCTCGAGTGCCTCCGGCGCGTCCACCATGCGGCCGGTCAGGATCAGCTCCTTCGCATACCCGATGTTGGTGGCGCGGGCCAGGCGCTGTGTGCCGCCCCACCCGGGGATGATGCCGAGGTTGATCTCGGGCTGGCCGAAGCGCGCGTTCTCGGAGGCGAGGCGCACGTCGCAGGCGAGGGCGATCTCGCAGCCGCCGCCCAGCGCGTAGCCGTTGACCGCCGCGATCGTGGGCTTGCGCATCGTCTCCAGCTTGTGGGCGATCTCCTGCCCGAGCTCGGAGTAGGCGCGCGCCTCGAGCGGCGTCTTGCCGTCCATCTCCTTGATGTCGGCTCCGGCGATAAACGACCGGTCGCCGGCGCCGGTGACGATGATGACGCCGACGCCCGGGTCGCTGCCAAGGTCCTGCAGCGTCGCCAGGAACTCCTCGAGCAGTGCCGTGTTGAGGGCGTTCAGCACCTCCGGCCGATTGACCGTGATCACGGAGACGCGACCTTCCGCTGTGATGCGAAGACCCGGCATTGGTGGCTAGCTCGCCAACCTCGACTGCAGGAACTCGACGATCGCGGCGGTCGGGGCGCCCGGCGTGTAGACCTCGGCGACCCCCTGCCGCTTGAGCTCCTCGATGTCGTCGGCGGGAATCGTCCCTCCCACCACGACCAGCACGTCCTCCGCCCCCTGCTGCTTGAGCAGCTCGAGGATGCGCGGGACGAGCGTCATGTGGGCGCCTGAGAGGATCGAGATGCCGACCGCATCGGCGTCCTCCTGGATGGCCGTCTCGACGATCTGCTCGGGCGTCTGGTGGAGACCCGTGTAGATCACCTCCATGCCGGCGTCCCGAAGGGTGCGGGCGATGATCTTCGCCCCCCGGTCGTGCCCGTCCAGGCCCGGCTTCGCGACGACGACTCGGATTCGGCGGCTCATATCGCCGTCGAGTCTAGCCAGCGGCCGATTCCGCCGGGCGCAGAGGCTAGCCCGTGAGCTGCGCCGTGTAGGCGGCGGGAAGGCTGCCGCCAGAAGTGGTGGCGGTGATCGGGGCGTCGCCCACGTAGACCGCGTCGACCTCCTTGCCGCCGTTCTTCACCGCGCTCACGACCCACCAGGAGAACCCGACGACGCGGACGTTGCCGCTGCCGGTCGTGGGCCAGACCGGGTTGCCCGTATTGGCATCGACCACCAGCGGCAACAGCACGACCTGGCAGCTTGCGGGCTTGAGCAGGTTCGGCGTGCCGCCGGCAGGGAACGAGACGATCGAGCTGACCGGCTGAAGCGCCGCACCGCCGCAGCGGTCGGTGACCGCCTGCGTCGTCGGGCCGCTGTTCTGGCCGGTCTTGGTGCCGAGCACGTCGTTGATCTTCACGGGGCAGACGGTGACCCCGCCGCTGACCTCGGCGGCGTAGAGGCTTGCACCACCCCCGCTGAGGCCGCTCGTCGAGCAGGTCGAGCTGCCGGTGTCCCAGGCGGGCAGCCGCAGCGCGCCGTTGTTCGGGCCCTGCTGATCGACGTAGATGGGGTAGGTGGTGCCCGGGGTGTAGGTCTGCTTGAGCACGCCCCACGGGAGCGCCCCGCCGCCGGCGTTCATGAAGGTGGCGGTTGCGGTGGCGGTCGTCGTCACGGACTTCGACGTGAGCGCCTTGGCGAAGAAGCTCTGGGCAGGCTTGCTGGCCGTGACGCGGATGCTGTCGTTGGTGACGTAGACGCTGGCGGGCTGGTAGGTGACGGTCGCGCCCTGGATGTTCGCGGTCAGCTCCGCCGCTGCGGCGGACGTGGCGGCCGACCATCCGGTGGGCAGCGTCGCGGCTCCGGCCAGCGCACCCGCGTCGGCGGCGTTCTGCACCGCGCGCTTCTGCTGGTACCAGACGCCGACGTCGATCGCGAGGGCGCACATGCCGAGCAGGGCGAACATGAAGAGGGTGATCAGGACGAGCGTCTGGCCGCTCTGGGTGGAGGTGCGGGAGCCGGTGTCGTTCATGGCTCGAGCGTCCGTGTGAACGGGGCAGCGCGAAATCCCCCGGAAGGGGGTTCAGGACGTCTCGGCCGGGGCGAACAGCACGAGCAGCTCGAGCCGCTCGGCGATCGAGTGGAAGCGGTGCTCGACGTCCTTGGCGACGAACACGACCGATCCCGGCTGGACGGGACGGCTCTCGCCCGCGACCTCGATCTCGGCGCGGCCGGCGACGACGTAGTAGATCTCGTCCTGCGCGTGCGGCGACTGGGGATCGGTCGCGCCGGCGTCGAGCACATAGAGACCGGCGCTCATGGAGTCGACGCGGAGGAACTCCTCGTAGAGGCGGCCGGCAGCGGCGCGGGCGGCCTCGACGTCGGAGAGCTCGAAGGCATCCATGGGCGGCGAGTCTAGCGCCGCCCCGATCCGGCTCTCCGGCGTCCGCTACCGGCCGGAAACCGCCTCAGAGGCCGTCGCCCGGGCCGTTGCGGATTCGTCACCGCCGCGCGCGCGACTCGCGCGGACTGAGACCGCGTCGCAGCCGCAGCGTCCGATAGCGGCCAGAAACCACCTCAGAGGCAGTGCCGGACGACGACGGCGGTCCTGGCCGAATCTGTGGCGATTCGTCACTATGGCGTCAGAACACCGGGGTCTCGCGGTACACGCCCCAGACCGACCGGAGGGCGTCGCAGATCTCGCCCTCGCTCGCGTATGCGCGTGCGCACTCGACGAGGTGCGGCATCACGTTGTCGTCGCCCTCCGCCGCCCGTTGCAGCCCCGCGAGCGCCCGGTCGACCTCGGCCTGACTGCGCTCGCCGCGCACCGCATGCAGCCGGGCCACCTGCCGCTGCTCCACCTCGATCGGGATGTGCAGCAGCTCGAGCGGCTCCTCGTCGCCCTCGGTGTGCGCGTTCACACCGACGATCGAGCGCTGGCCCGACTCCACCTCCTGCTGGAACCGGTAGCTCGCCTCAGCGATCTCGCGCTGGAAGAAGTTCTCGTCAAGCGCTGCCACCACGCCGCCCAGGCGCTCGATGCGGTCGAAGTACTCATACGCCTGGCGCTCCAGCTCGTCGGTCAGCGACTCCACCAGCCACGACCCGCCCAGCGGGTCGGCCGTGTGCACCACGCCGGTCTCGGCCGCGATCACCTGCTGCGTCCGCAGCGCAAGCCGCGCCGCCTCCTCGGTCGGCAGCGCCAGCGCCTCGTCGTAGCTGTTCGTGTGCAGCGACTGCGTGCCGCCGAGCACGGCCGCGAGCGCCTCGATCGCCGTACGGACGATGTTCACCTGCGGCTGCTGCGCCGTCAGCGAGACGCCCGCCGTCTGGGTGTGGAACCGCATCAGCAGCGCCCGGTCCGTCTTCGCCCCGTAGCGCTCGCGCAGCTCCCGCGCCCATATCCGGCGCGCCGCCCGGTACTTCGCGATCTCCTCGAAGAAGTCGATATGCGCGTTGAAGAAGAACGAGAGCCGCGGCGCGAACTCGTCCACGTCCAGGCCGCGCTCGATCGACCGCTCGACGTAGGCGAACCCGTCGGCCAGCGTGAACGCGAGCTCCTGCGCCGCGGTCGCCCCCGCCTCCCGGATGTGGTAGCCGGAGATCGAGACCGGGTGCCACCGCGGCATCGTGCGCGTGCACCACTCGATCATGTCGATCATCAGCCGCATCGACGGCTCCGGCGGGAAGATCCACTCCTTCTGCGCGATGTACTCCTTGAGGATGTCCGCCTGGATCGTCCCGCCCAGCCGCTCCGGCGGCACGCCCTGCCGCTCGGCCACGCAGACGTACTGCGCGAGCACGATCGCCGCCGGGGCGTTGACGGTCATCGACGTGGTCACGCGATCCAGCGGAATGCCGCGGAACAGATCCTCCATGTCGGCCAGCGTGTCGACCGCCACCCCTTCGCGCCCCACCTCGCCCAGCGAGCGCGCGTGGTCCGAGTCGTAGCCCATCAGCGTGGGCATGTCGAACGCCGTCGACAGCCCGGTCTGGCCGTGCTCGAGCAGGTAGCGGAAGCGCCGGTTCGTCTCCTCGGCGGTGCCGAACCCGGCGAACTGCCGCATCGTCCACAGCTTGCCGCGGTACATCGTCTCGTACACCCCGCGCGTGAACGGATAGCGGCCGGGATCCCCCAGATCGCGCGCGTAGTCGATCGGCGTCGACTCCGGGGTGTAGAGCGGCCGCAGCGGGATCCCGGAGATCGTCGAGGGGTCCGCCCGCGGCTCGTCGGACGGGTCGGGCAGGCCGGCGGTCGCCATGCCGGGCAGCGTACACCCGGCGCGGGCGGTCACCCCTCCGCGATCGAGGCGCCCGGCCGCCAGAGCACGTCGCCGCGCCCATCGTCGTTGTGGACGCGCGCGAGGATGAAGAGCAGGTCGCTGAGGCGGTTCAGGTACGCCAGCGTGTGCGGGTTGACGGGCCCCTCCCCAGCCAGCGCGACCGCGTGGCGCTCGGCCCCGCGGCAGACGGTGCGCGCCAGGTGCAGCGCCGCGGACTGCGGAGTTCCCCCGGACAGGACGAAGCTCGTCAGCGGCGCCAGGCCCTCGCTGTAGCGGTCGCACGCCGCCTCGAGCGCCGTCACGTGCACCTCGGTGATCCGGAGCCGGGACTTGCCCTTGCCGCGCATCGTCTCGATCGGCACCGAGAGGTCCGCGCCGACGTCGAACAGGTCGTTCTGCACCGTGCGCAGCAGGTCGGCCACATCCGGGCGGAGCCCCTGGGCGATGGCCACGCCGATCGCGGCGCCGGTATCGTCGACCGTGCCGTACGCCCAGATGCGCGCCGAGGCCTTGGAGACCCGCTCGCCGTCGCCGAGCGAGGTCTGGCCGGCGTCGCCGGCGCGGGTGTAGATGCGGTCGAGGCGGACGATGCGGACAGGGTATCGCGCGAGGGCTGGGTGTTCGAGCTGTTCCCCCGCGCCGCCGTGCTCGTGATCGAGCGCGGCCCCTCCACCTCGCCGCTGATCCGCCGGCTCGCCGCGCACTGCGACATCTCGGTGGCCTGCGGCGCGCACGAGGCGCTGGCGCTCCTGCACCGCGTCCGCCCGGCGGTGATCCTTATCGAACTCGGCACACACCCCGCGGACGTGGAGTCCCTCGCCGAGGGCCTCGCCGTCGCGGGCCTCGACGCGATCTCCCTGATCACCGTCGACCCGTCCGAGCCGCTCAACGCCGAGGCGCTGATGGCACGCGTCGGCGCAGCCTTCCATGTCACCCGGCGGGTCTGGTTCGGCGGCGGCCTGCGGTCGCGGATGGCCGCGTAGCCGGCGGCGCATCACTTCCCTCCCCCACGAGGTGGCCGGCCCGGCAACGGGGCGGCCACCTCGATACGGCGGCTGGCCGCACCGTCGCTCTCGTGCCGGCCTCACCACGATTGACCGCGCAAGCGCTAGGTTGAGTGGTGATGTCTCCGCGGGCACGAACCACGCTGATCATCGCCGTCATCGCCCAGGCGGCCGTCTCGATCGTGCAGTTCGGCCTGCCGGCGATCGGCATGGAGATCCGTGACGAGTTCGGGCTCGGCCCGGCCGGCTTCGGTGCGGTGTTCGCGGCCGTGGGGCTGGGCTCGGCGGTGGCCCTGATCCCGACCGGGATGCTGGTCGACCGGTTCGGCGCCCGGCCGGTGCTGCTCGGCGGCGCGCTGATCAACCTGGTCGCGTACCTGTCCGCCTCCTTCGCGGGGAGCGCCGTGCTGTTCTCGGCCGCGATCTTCGTCGCGGGCATCGGCTCGGCAGCGGTTCCCGTGGCGGGCATGAGCAGCCTGCTGCGCGAGTTCCCGCCCGAGAAGCGCGGCATCGCGCTCGGCTGGCGGCAGCTGGCTGTGCCGCTCGGCGGCACCATCGGCGCCGCGGCGCTGCCGCTGCTTGCTGGGGCCGGCGGCGTGCGGCTCGCCCTCTCGGTCACGGCAGTGCTCACCGCGTCGACGGCCGCCGTGTTCGCGAAGCTGTCGACCGCAGGGGGCGGCGAGGCGCGCAGCCTGCGTCTGGATGGGGCGCTGACGGCGCCCGGCATGCGGCCGCTGCTGGTGGTCGGCCTCTGCTACGTGTACGCGCTCGGCGCCGCGCTCACCTACATCGTCCCTGCGGCGCGCGGCGACGGGCTCGGCCGGACCGAGGCCGGGGCGCTGTTCGTGGTTCTGAACCTCTCGGCGGCCGCGTCGCGGCTGGTGTGGGGTCGCATCGCCGACCGCGACGCCGGCACCCGGCGGGTGCGCACCCTGGTCGAGATCGGGACGCTGGCCGCCGTCGCCGGGCTGCTGATGCCGGTCGCTCTGCACCTGGGCGTCGTCACCGCCGTGATCGCAACGGTCGCGCTGGCCTTCGGCTGCTTCGGCTTCAACGGGGTGCTGTACGTGACCGCGGGGGAGCTGGTCGGGCCGGAGCGAGCCGGACGGGCGGTCGGCATCGCCTCGACCATGGTGTTCGGGGCCGGGTCGCTGGCGTCGCCCATCTCCGGCCTGGTAGCCGAGCGCGCCGGCTACGACGCGATGTGGATCACCGCCGCGGCCGTCTCGGCCGCCGGTGCGCTGGTCGCACGGCAGGCGCTGGCGGGACGGCCGGCGCCCTCCCGCCGCGCGGCGGGCGCCACCGCCCGCTGACGCGGCGTCACGTCAGCGCGGGCTGCAGGTCGATGTCGTCCGCCGGGGCCGGGCGGCCGAGCAGGTAGCCCTGGCCGAGCCGGCAGCCCTGGGCGATCAGGAAGTCGAGCTGCTCCTGCGTCTCGATGCCCTCCGCCAGGGGCTGCACGCCGAGGCTGTGCGCGAGCTGGATGATCGCCGTCACGATGGCGGCCGATCCGCGGTCGCGCGGCAGGTCGGCGACGAACGACCGGTCGATCTTGAGCGTGGACACCGGGAGATCGCGCAGCCGGCTCAGCGACGAGTGCCCGGTGCCGAAGTCGTCGATGGCCAGGCGGATGCCGTGCTTGCGCAGCAGGCGCACCGTCGAGGCGGCCCGTGCCGGCTGCACCATCGCGGTCGACTCGGTCACCTCGATCATCATCCGGTCGGCCTCGATGCCGGCGTGCCGTGCCGACTCGAGCAGCGTCTCCACCATTCCCGGGCTCCAGAGCCCGGGCGGCAGGTTGAACGTCACGATCATGTCGGCGCCGCGGTCGGCCCACCGCCGCGCCTGGCGACAGGCTCCGTCGATCACCTCACGGGTGATCGGCTCGATCAGGCCCGACCGTTCGGCCAGCGGGATGAAGGCCTCCGGCAGCACGAGCTCGCCGCGCGGATCCCGCCAGCGAACCAGCGCCTCCACACCGACCAGCCGGCGGCTGTCCAGCTCGACGATCGGCTGGTAGTGCAGCTCGAACTCGTGCTGCTCGACCGCGCGCCGCAGCTCGCGGAGCATCTCCAGCCGGCCGCGGGCGTGCTCCGGCTCGGCCGAGACGTCGCGCTCCAGCCGACCCTTGCCGATGTACATCGCGGTGTCGGCGTTGCGCAGCAGCTGCTCGCGGTCGGTGGCGTCGATCGGGTAGATGCTGACGCCGATGCTGAGCCCCACGTGCACCTCCGTGCCCGACACCCGGAATGGCGTCTCGAGCACGCTTCGCACCTTCTGCTCGATCGAGGCGACCACCTCGAGCGCGCGCGGCTCGATGCCGCCGCCGTCGATCTCGAGATCGGGGACGAGCACCAGGAACTCGTCCCCGCCCTGCCGAGCCACGACGTCGGTCGCCCGCGTGACCGACGTCAGCCGCTCGCCGAAGTCGCGCAGGAGCTCGTCGCCGGCCTCGTGGCCGAAGCTGTCGTTCACCAGCTTGAAGTTGTCGAGGTCGATGAACAGCACCGCAACCGCGAGCCGGTGGCGGTCGGCACGCGCCAGCGCCGTCTCCAGGTGCTCGTGGAACATCGTCCGGTTCGGCAGGCCGGTCAGCTGGTCGTGATAGGCGAGGTGCGCGATCTGCTCGGCGCTGCGCCGCCGCTCGGTGATGTCGCGGGCGATCACCGAGGCTCCGGCGACCGTGCCGTCATGGCGCTCGAGGGGTGACACCGTCAGCGCCACGTCGACCAGCGAGCCGTCCTTGCGCCGCCGCACGGTCTCGAGCCCGTCGATCCGCTCGCCCGCGGTGACGCGCCGCAGGATCTCGCCGATCTCCTCGACCCGGTCCGGAGGCGCGAGCATCGCGACCGGCTGCCCGATCGCCTCCTCCGCCGTATAGCCGTAGAGCAGCTCCGCCCCGCGGTTCCACGTCAGGATGGTGCCGTCGAGCGACTTCGACAGGATCGCATCCCCGGTCGTCTCAACGATTGCGGCCAGGCGGCGGACCGCCTCCTGCGCCCGGCGGCTCTCGGTGACGTCCCGCAGGAAGACGCTGAAGGACGGAGCCCCGGGCACGTCCACCTGGGCAACGGCCAGCTCCACCGGGAACTCCCGTCCGGATGCGTCGACGCCCACCGCCTCCACCACCCTGCCGAGCGGCTCGGGCTCTGCGCCGGACAGCATGCGGTCGACGATGTTGCTCCCCGGCTCCCCGCGCTCATCCGGGACGAGCAGCTCGCGCAGCTCCATTCCCAGCACCTCGTCGCGGCGGCGCCCGAAGGCCATCTCGGCCGCGGGGTTGAACTCGGTGATGTGCCCGCTGCCGTCGATCCCGATGATGGGGTCGAGCGCGGCGTTCACGATCGCGCTCGTGCGCGCCTCGCTGTCGCGGAGGTCGCGCTCGGCGCCGCGGCGCCGGATGAACTGGGCGATCAGGCTTGCGATCGCCGCCAGCAGCTGCATCGCGTCCTCGTCGGGCCGCGCCGCGCGCGAGCTGAACAGCTCCAGCACGCCGATCGTCTCACCCCGCATCAGCAGCGGCAGTCCCAGCGCCGAGCGCACGCCCTCTCGCGCAGCGGGCGCCGCCCGCGAGCCGGACTGCCGGCCGCCGATATCGGGCACCCAGCGCGGCGCGCCCTCCTCCCAGACGATGCCGGGCAGGCCCTCGCCCGGCTGGAACGCAGCGTGCCGGGTCGCGAGTGAGAACCCGATCAGCGGGGTGCCGGGTGCATGCCAGAGGTCGACGCAGCGCAGGACGCCCGCCTCGCGGTCGACCCGCCAGATGGCGGCGAGGTCCCAGCCGAGGCCGCGGCAGATCTGCTCGAGCACCCGAGGTGCCGCGTCCGCGAGCGAGACCGCCTCGCCCAGGATCCGCGTGATCTCGAGGTGCACGTGCAGGCGCTGCCGCGCCTGCTGGAGACGTTCCCCATCGACTCCTGTGCTGTCGTGCCGCATGATTCCCCCAGCGGCCGCAAGGTGGACACGGCCGCCCGTTGTCCCAACCGTACGATGGTCTCCCGAGGCCGGCACTCCACCGGAAAGGGGATACCGCCGTAAGGAGTTTGTTAGCCGCGAAGGATACGAACGCGGTCAGATGGCATGACGGCCCGGTATGCTGGCGGTCGGCGATGGGGCTCGCCGGGAAGCAGCGGCTTCCGCACCGCCGTCCGGCTGATAGCTCCTACCACCGCGATCACCGGAGGTACGCCCCATGCCAGTCGGACTGCTCGTCGCGCTCGCCGGAAGCCTCGGCGCCTTCGCTCGCTACGCCGTCGACTACGTCGCCGGCGAGCGAATGGCCCCGCACCATCAGGTGCCGGCCACCTTCGCGGTCAACATCGTGGGAGCGCTGCTCCTGGGCCTGCTCGTCGGGGTGCACCCGCACGACGGCCGGGTGCGGATCATGCTCGGCGTCGGGTTTCTGGGAGCGTTCACGACCTTCTCGACGCTGGCGTACCAGAGCTACCACTACCTCGACGAGGCGAACTACCTGCGGGCGGCGGCGGTGCCTGTGGCGACGGTGGTGATCGGCGTGGCCGCTGTTGCTGTGGGCGTGGCGGTGGGGCAGCGGGCGTAGGCGGGCGAGGGTCAGGCCTCGGCGGCGGGCCCGTCGAGGTGCTGCCAGAGCTCGATGCGGTGGCCGTCGGGGTCGCGGAGCCGGGCGAACCTCCCCTGCCCCTCGGCGCTTGCTCCCACGGTGACCGGAGAGACATCGATGCCGCCATCTTCCAGCGAGCTGACGATTCCCTCGATGTCATCGACCCGGTTGTTGATGATGTGCCCCTCACCGCCACCCGGATCGCCGGGCGTGATCGCGAACACGAGGTGCTGCCGCGTCCGTGGGCGCCGTCGTCGCGGTAGTGGATCTCGCGGTCGTAGCCCTCACCGGGGAGGAGCTCGAGCTTCCAGCCGAGATGGCGGCGGTACCAACCGGCCAGCGCCTCGGGATCGCGGGAAAGAAGGAACACACCGCTGATCCTCTCCGCCCGTCCGGTCATGGTGACGAGGGTACGCCGGTGGGGGTGCGTATGGATGCCGGCCTCCCATGTGGCCACTTGGCCGTCCGGGTGAAAGCCACTTGCCTCTTGTGACGCCTCCCCCACACCTCGTCACCCACCAACCACATCCCGCCCGTCACACTCCCTCCGTGCCCGCCTTCACCCTCTACAAGGCCCGCAACGTCCCCACCAAGTCGCCCTGCTGCGCCGTCTGCCTCGATCGCACTCGCGGCCGCACCCAGCGCGTGGCCTTCGGCTACGGCGTCGCCGTTTGGCTCTGCGCCGACCACGCCTCCGTCGACTTCCTGACCCGCCGCAGCGGCCGCGATCTGGTCGTCACCCTCAGCGGGCTCTGGAACGCGGCCGGCGGAATGACCGCCTCCCAGCACAAGGCCATGATGGCCCACCTCACCGCCCTCAGAGCGCGTTCACCGCGCCCGCTGCCCGGCTCCTATGCCTGGCCGCGCATCCGCGTTCGCGCAGAGCAGCTGTTCGCCCAGGGGCACCCCGTGCCCACGGTCGATTCCGCCATCCGTCGCGCGGATTACGGCGTCTCGGAACCTCCCAGCCAGCGCACCGTCCGCCGCTGGCGATCCCAGCGTCGTTGGCTGACCGCCGCCCAGCGCGCCCCCTCGCCGCCCTAGTACTCGTAGAAGCCGCGCCCGGACTTGCGCCCCAGCCTACCGGCCTCGACATAGCTGCGCAGCAGCGGGCATGGCCGGTACTTGTCGTCGCCGAGGCCCTCGTGCAGCACCTCCATGATCGCCAGGCAGGTGTCCAGGCCGATCAGGTCGGCGAGCGTCAGCGGCCCCATCGGGTGGTTCATCCCGAGCTTCATCACGGTGTCGATCGACTCCCGGTCGCCGACGCCTTCCATCAGGCAGTACACGGCCTCGTTGATCATCGGCACCAGGATGCGGTTCGAGATGAACCCGGGGAAGTCGCTCGCCTGCGCGACCGTCTTGCCCATCCGCTCGGCGGCCGCCACCACGGCGGCCAGCGTCTCGTCGTTCGTGTCGATGCCGCGGATCACCTCGACCAGCGGCATCAGCGGCACCGGGTTCATGAAATGCATGCCGGCGACGCGCTCGGGCCGCCCCGTCGCCGCGGCCAGCCTGGTGATCGGGATCGAGCTCGTGTTCGATGCCAGGATCGCGCCGTCGGAGGCGACCGCGTCCAGCTGCTGGAAGATCTTCAGCTTCAGATCGACGTTCTCGGTCGCCGCCTCGATCAGCAGGTCGGCATCAACCGGCTCGGCGGACGTGCGGATGCGAACCACCGCCTCCTCCACCTGCCCGGGCTCGATCCGTCCCTTCTCGGCCAGCTTGGTCAGCGACCCCTCGATCGTGCGCACGGCCCGCTCGAGCTGGCCCGGCGCGACGTCCGACAGCGTCACGTCGAACCCGCCCACGGCCGCCACCTGCGCGATCCCGGCGCCCATCTGGCCGGCGCCGACGACGGTGATCCGCTGGATCTCGCTCATGCCGCGGGCACCTCGATCAGCATCGCGTCGCCCTGGGCGGCGCCGGAACAGATCGCGGCGAGCCCGAACCCGCCGCCCTGCCTGCGCAGCTGGTGGACGAGCGTTCCGATCAGCCGGGCGCCTGAGGCCCCGATCGGGTGGCCGAACGCGACGGCGCCGCCCTGCACGTTGAACTTCTCGGGATCGGCCTCGAGCAGGTCGATGGTGTTGAGGACGACCGAGCAGAAGGCCTCGTTCACCTCGAACAGATCGACGTCGGACACCTGCATGCCCGCCTTCTCGAGCGCGGCGCGCGCCGCGGCGGCGGGCGTCCGCACAAGGTACGGGTAGTCGTCGGCGACGTGCCCCTCCGAGATGATGCGCGCCAGCGGCGTCAGCCCCTGGGCCTGCGCCCACTCCTCGGATGCGAGCACCACGGCCGCGGCGCCGTCGTTGACCCCAGGAGCGTTGCCGGCGGTCGTCACGCCGTCCTTGGTGAACACCGGCTTCAGCGAGGCCAGCTTCTCGGCGGAGGTGTCGCGGCGGGGCCCCTCGTCCGTCTCGACCACGGTCTCGCCCTTCCTGCCGGCGACGGTCACAGGGGCGATCTCGTCGGCCAGATGGCCGGCGTCCTGCGCGGCGACGGCACGCTCGTGGCTGCGCAACGCCCAGGCGTCCTGCGCCTCGCGCGTCGAGCCGATCTCGGCCGAGACGACGGAGTTCTCCTCGGCCATGATGCGGTGCGTGAACGTCGAGGTGAGTCCGTCGCTGGTCATGTGGTCGACGAGCACGCCGTCGCCCATCGTGTAGCCGAAGCGGGCCTTCGGCACGAGGTAGGGCGCGTTCGACATGCTCTCCATGCCGCCCGCCAGCACCACCTGATGCTCGCCGGACCGGATCATGAGATCGCCGTAGGCGATCGCCCGCATGCCGGAGGCGCAGACCTTGTTGACCGTGTCGGAGCCGACGCCCTTGGGGCAGCCAACGCCGGCGGACACCTGGCGCGACGGGATCATGCCGACGCCGGCCTGCAGCACCTCGCCCATGACGACGTACCCGACCTGGTCAGGTGCCACGCCGGCGCGCTCGAGCGCGGCGGCCCCGGCATGGGTGCCGAGCTGCGGTGCGGTCAGGGTCGAGAGGCCGCCGCCGAGGCGGCCGAAGGGCGTGCGTGCTGTCCCCAGGATGACGGTGCGTGGCATGGAGGGCTCTCCGGTCTTCGGTGTGTGCCCTGCATTCTCGCCTGCCGTGCAAGGCGGTGCGACAGGAGGTCGTTCCCGATGACGGTGGATAGATCCAGCGAGTGACGC
>DASSEV010000083.1:0-10470 GCA_035695105.1 Gaiellales bacterium | reverse complement strand
ATCGGGAAGCTGACGCTGAACGGCCAGCCGAACCAGGGTGACCCGTACTTCCACACGGCGGTGTACAACACGATCTGGATCATCATCGTCGGGCTGCCGCTGCGGATCGTGTTCGCCATCCTGACGGCGATGCTGCTGACTCGGCCGAAGCGGGGCGTCAACGGCTACCGGACGCTGTTCTTCATGCCGTCCATGGCACCCACCGTGGGCGCATCGCTCGTGTTCGTGTACCTCTTCAACCCGGTCACCGGGCCGATCAACCAGTTCCTCGGCCATCTCGGCATCGACGGGCCACTCTGGTTCTTCGACCCGACGTGGGCGAAGCCGGCTCTCGTCGTGCTCGGCCTGTGGGGCATCGGCGACGCGATCGTGCTCTACCTGGCCGGCCTCCTGAACGTGCCCCGTGACCTGTACGAGGCGATCTCGATCGAGGGGGCGAACGCCTGGCAGCGCTTCCGCTACGTGACCTTCCCGATGCTCACGCCGGTGATCTTCTTCACGCTGATCATCGGGATCATCGACGGCTTCCAGTACTTCGACCAGGCGTACGTCAGCGCCACCACCACCGGCAACGGCGTGGGCGACCCGCAGAACTCGCTGCTGTTCTACTCGGTCTGGCTGTACGAGCAGGCGTTCACGTACTTCCACATGGGCTACGCGGCAGCGATGGCGTGGGTGCTGTTCCTCGCGACCATGGTGCTGACCGCAATCCTGCTCCTCACGTCCCGACGGTGGGTGCACTACGGGGGAGGGCTGTCATAGCCGACGTCGCTCAGCCCCGTCCGATCCGCGCGGCGCGCCGGCGCCCTGCCGGCGTGCGCCGCAGGCGGTTCCTGATGGCCGTGGCCAACCACGCCGTGCTGCTCGGGGTGTCCGCGCTGTTCATGTTCCCGGTCATCTACATGTTCTTCACGGCCGTCCAGTCGAACGACCAGGCGCTGACCGGCAAGCTCTGGCCCGACCCGTTCGTGTGGTCGAACTTCCGCACCGTCTTCCACGAGGTCAACGTGTGGCGCTACCTGTGGAACACGTCCCTCTACGCCGGCCTGTCGACGGTCGGCGTGGTCTGCAGCTGCGTGCCCGTCGCCTACGCCTTTTCCCGGATCGACTGGCGCGGGCGGAACATCGTCTTCCTGCTGGTGCTCTCGACGCTGATGCTGCCGACGCAGGTGACGTCGATCCCGCTCTACATCCTCTGGGCGAAGCAGTTCCACGACTGGACCGGGATCCAGTTCATCGGCACGCTGCGGCCCCTGATCATCCCCAGCTTCTTCGGCGACGCGTTCTCGATCTTCCTGCTGCGTCAGTTCTTCCTGACGATCCCGCAGGAGCTGACCGACGCCATCCGCGTCGACGGCGGCGGGCACCTGCAGATCCTCTGGCGCGTCGTCATCCCGCTCGCCAAGCCGGCGATCGTCGCGGTGGCGCTGTTCAACTTCATCTACGCCTGGAACGATTTCTACGGCCCCCTGGTCTACCTGGCCTCCAACCAGGACGCCCAGACGCTGTCGGTGGCGCTGTCGTCCTTCCGCAGCATCCATCACGTCGACTGGAACCTGACCATGGCAGCCGCCCTGATCTTCATGCTTCCCGTCATCGTGATCTTCTTCCTCGCCCAGCGCGTCTTCATCGAAGGCATCACCCTGACCGGCGTCAAGGGCTGATCGGACGATTTGATCCCCCACCGCCGCACGCCTGAACGCTCGACGCCCGGTGGCCGCCCCGCGCTGAGGCGCTGCGCCCAGCAGCCGTCGCATCGCCGCGTCCTCGGTCGAGCCGATATTCCCGATATCGGCTCTCCCTCGATCCTTCCGCTGCTTGGCTGCTGACCGCTCAGGCCGCACGGCGGCAGGGGATCAATCGTCTTTGCGCATAGCCCTCTTCGGCTCCGGCTGGATCGCCGACTTCCACGCCCGCGCCGTCATCGAGCATCCGGACGGCGAGCTGGTCGCCGCCGCCAACTGGCGCGAGCAGTCGCTTGCGGCGCTGGCGGAGCGGCACGGCATCCCGCGCACGACGACGGACTGGCGCGAGCTCGCGGCCGACCCGTCCATCGACGCCGTGGTGATCGCGACGCCCAACGCCTTACACGCGCCGCAGGCCGTGGCCTGCCTGGGGGCCGGGAAGCACGTGCTGGTCGAGAAGCCGATGGCGCGCACGCTTGCGGAGTCGGAGGAGATGCTGGCGGCCGCGCACGCGTCGGGAGCGCGGCTGATGGTCGCGCACTGCTGGCGGTTCCACGAGGACGTCCGCCGCCTGCGCAACCGCGTCGCGGCCGGCGAGCTGGGCGACATCGTCAAGACCCGCGGCTACGGCGTCCACGCGGGGTGGGGGCCGTCCGGCTGGTTCACGGATCCGGAGCTGGCCGGTGGCGGGGCGCTGCTGGACATGGGCGTGCACGCCATCGACACGGCCCGCTTCCTGCTCGGCGACCCGGCTCCGGACACCGTCTGCGCCAGCATCGGCACGAGGTACGGCAGGTACGCCGTCGACGACGACGGGGTGCTGCTGATCGGCTGGTCGAACGGAGCCGCGTCGACGGTCGAGTCGGGGTGGTGGCATCCCCGCAAGGGCGGGCTCGAGGCCGAGACCGAGCTGTACGGCACGGGTGGCTACGCCCGGATCTGGGACTTCACCGAGGAGCCCGAGGGCTACGAGCACTGCACGCAGCCGATGTACAGCGCGCAGGTCGCCGAGTTCATCGATGCCGTCGGCCAGGGCCGGCAGCCGCGGCCGAGCGGTGAGGATGGGGTGGTCGTGATGGACGTCGTGGAGCGCGCCTACCGGTCGGCGGGGCTGCGATGACGGTCGTGCTGGGCGTGGACGGCGGCGGCTCGAAGACGCACGCCGCGATCTGCGACGAGACCGGCACGCTGTTCGGCTGGGGCACCGCAGGGCCGGCGAACTGGGAGACGGTCGGGCTGCGAGGGGCGGCCGACAGCATCGGGGACGCCATCGATCGCGCCCTGGCCGGGACGGACATCCGCCGCCGCGACCTCGAGACATGCGTGTTCGGATTGGCCGGCGTGGACTGGCCGTCCGACGTGACGCGGCTGGACGCGGCGTTCGAGCCGCTGGGCCTGGGAGGCAAGCCCGTTCTGCTGAACGACTCCTTCATCGCGCTGCGCGCCGGCGTTGCCGCGCCATGGGGCGTCGTCGTCATCGCCGGCACCGGCACCGTCGCCGCCGGGCGGAACCGCGACGGCAGGACCGCCCGGACGCTCGGGCTGGGACGCGTGCTCGGCGATGAGGGCAGCGCATCCGACGTCTCGGAGGCGGCGCTGCGGGCTGTCGCCCGCTCCTACACCGGCCGCGGGCCGGCCACCTCGCTGAGCGAGGCGCTGTGCCAGCTGCGGGGCGCCTCGTCGGTCGCGCAGCTGCTCGAGGAGTACAGCCGGGGAGGCGAGCCGGAGTTGAACGCGGCGCCGCTGGTGCTGGCGCACGCTGCGCGAGGAGACGCCGTCGCCGCCGGGATCGTCGAGTGGGCCGGCTCCGAGCTGGGCGAGGCGGCGGCCTCGGTGGCCCGCACCCTCGGCATGGACACTGAGCCGTTCGAGCTGGTGCTCGCCGGCGGCCTGTTCCACGGTGCCAGCGACATGCTCGAGAAGGCGATCTCGCGCGAGGCACCGACGGCGCTGCTCACCCGGCTGGAGGCGCCGCCCGTCACCGGGGCGCTGTTGACGGCGCTCGAGCACCGGGGCGACCGTCCCACCGCCGATGTCCGCGACCGCCTCGGGCGCAGCCTGCTTCAGGCCTCTCGCTGAGGCGCCGTGTGCTCGGGGTCCGTCGCCGGATCGGCCTCGTCGGGATGGCGTGTCAGGTCGACCACCGGCGGAGCGCCGGCCTGGTCGCCGCGACCCGACCAGACCACGTCGCCATGCTGCGGGCCGAGCGGCGCCCACTCCTCGCGGGTGCGAGCCGGCTTCCTGCGGCCCGGCCACATGGACGCCAGCAGGAACGCCACCAGCGCGGCCAGCGCCCCCAGCGCGATCGCGCCGCCCATGAACAGCTGCCATCCGTAGTGCTGCACCACCCGCACGATGGCAACCGGCGGCGCCGCTCCCGAGGACTCGAGCGGACGCCGGTGGCACGGGCCGCCGGTCGCACTGGAACCGAGGATGGCGTCGACCGCCGGCTTCCACGCGTTCAGCTCCTGCCCCCGCGGCAGCCGGCACTGCACGACATCGCCGCCGCGTAGCCGCAGGTCGACGAGGCCGAGCACATCGGACGGCTTGAGGTCGGTTGACGTGGCGTCGGCGAAGGCGCCGCCGACGGACTGCAGCTGGTCGAATCCGGTCGGCTGCAGCAGGGCGTGGACGAGCGCCGAGAGCAGGGACGAGCTGGCCGACTCGAGCGGTTCCTGGGTGGTCGCGGCCTGGACGTAGAGGGCCGCCTTGCGGCTGCCCAGGTGCAGCACGCCGGCCGGGAAGTCCACGGTGTGCCCGCTGGCGTCCTTGACGGCGAAGGGCACGCGGTTGACCAGGCTGACGCCGCCCACGCGGTCGACGATCTCTGGCACCTTGGCGGGATCGATCAGCGCGACGTGCGACACCGGGACGCCGTCCGCCTGGAGCGCCTTGATGGCCTGGGTGGTGGAGAGGGTGGACAGCTCGGAGCCGTGCACGATCGTGCTCGGTGGGAGCACGAGGAACCCTGCCAGGTGCTTGTCGGGCACGGTGGCGAAGAGGACGCCCGCCCCCTGGGAGACGCCGCTGCCATAGCGCACCAACGTCACCTGCCGGTCGGTCAGGATGTCGGTGTTCTTCGGCAGCACGAGCCTGACGGCGGCCGGCAGGCGGGCGCGGGACTGGGAGATGTCGCCGGAGAGGTTGCGGAGCTCGACCGCGATCCAGGCCAGCACGGCGGCTGCGGTCACGAGGCCGACGACCAGCATGACCGCCGACACCTGAACGAGCCTGGCCTGCAGGCGGTTGTCACCTCTCATCTACCGACCCCCATCGGAGCTCCTCCACCTCCGGGGTCTCCCGCCCCGGTGAGCAGCCGATGCTATCGCATGACTGGCGAGAAGATGGTGTCGGAGCGGTGAAGCCCCTCAGCCGCCTTCCGGCGTGAGCATGTGGTGCACGGCCAGGTTCGTGTGCTCGCCGAACGGCGCCATCGCCTCGCGAACGCGGGCTTCCGGCCAGATCGGCTCCCGGGCGAACCAGGCCGCGACCGCCTTGCGGACGCCGAGGTCGCCGGCGGCCACGACGGCCGGGCGGCCGAGGCAGCGTGCGAGGAACCACTCCGAGGTCCAGCGCCCGACGCCGGGGAGCTCGGTCAGCCGCGCGATCACCGCGTCGTCGTCGAGCGTTGGCAACCCGCCGAGGTCGGCATCCGCCAGCGCGGCGATCGTTCTGATCTTGGCGCGTGAGAGCTTCAGCCCGTCCAGATCTCCGCCGCGCACCTCGTCCTGGCGCGGGAACCGCCACCACTCGACGCCCTCGTGCTCGACGCGCTCGCCGAAACGCCGGACGAACAGACCGCGCATGACGGCTGCGGCGCGCAGCGAGATCTGCTGCGCCGTGACCGAGGTGACCAGCATCTCGAACGGGTCGGAGAGCAGGGGAGGGCGAAAGCCGGGAGCCCGCGCGGCCAGCTCCGGGTGCACGGCGGCGAAGCCGCGCAGGTCGAAGTCCCCGCCCAGCAGGTGATGCACCTCCCGCTCGTCCGCTTCGCCGTAGGAGCCATAGGCGGTGACGCCGTCGGGGGCGATGCGAACGGGCAGCCCGGATGCGAGCACCCGGTGCAGCGCGCCGCGCTGCCAGCGGCTGGCGAGGTCGTCGCCGAAGAGGCGGAAGCGGTAGGTCGACCGCTCGAAGTCGTACGGATGGGGAACGGGGAGCTGGTGCCTCACACCTCGATTGTTCCACCTGCCGTTGCATTCCCGTGACGCCGGCCCCGGCCCGCACAGGGTCGGAGCCCGACCCGGGCGGCGGCACGGCTTCGTGACAGCACCGGCACCGGCGTCACGAATGCCGTCACGGCCAGATCGCGTGGGCGAGGCGGGTCGGCGGCCGGATCGCGTCACGAGAGCTGTGACTGGTGGTCTCGCGCGTGTGGCAGGTCAGCCCGGCGCGAGCCGGATCCTCAGCCGCTCGATCGGCGCGGCTGCGACCGCCCGATCCAACTGCTTCTGCGTGGCGACGGCGCCACGAAGCAGCCGGCCGTCGATCACCGCCTCGATCGCCTCCTCGGCGAACGGCCACGGCGACACCGCGACAGCCTGCGCATCGCCGGCCGGCATGCACGCAGCCAGGGCGACCGCTCCGTCCCCGGCCGGAACGCCGGCGAACGAGCCCTCCTCGGACGACGCGGTGCACACGAACAGCGAGAGCCAGTCCCAGCATCGCAACAGCGCCGCGTTGCGCTCGAGCTGCCCCAGGTCGGCGTCCAGGGCCGCCGCCATGCCTCGCTGCCACTCGCGCTCGGCCTCGAGGTAGGCTCGCGCGGGCTCGGCGGCCCGCTCCTGGTCGGAGACGTATCGGTCGTAGAGGCCCGTGCCGTGTAGCGAGACGAGCAGCGCCGCATAGGGGCTCTGCGCCACCATCAGCCGGGCGGCCCGGGTCCACAGCTCGACATGCATCGCCCGCGGCATCGAGGTGAACGAGTACGGCAGCCCCGTCCGCGGGTCACGCACCGGGGCGGCATCCCACGCGGCCATGCCGATGTCGTGCTGCAGAGCCGCCAGCCGCACCTCGTCTCGCGGCTGGAACGGCCAGGCCCATGCGTCGGCCAGGCGCCCCGACAGCCACGCATGCGCCGGCTGGCCGACCAGCAGCGTTCCACCGGCGTGCGGGCGCAGGATCAGGTGGGCTCCTCGCCCGGGAGCAGCGAGAACATCACGGCGTCTCGCCGCTCGCCGCGACGGTCGTACCAGGCTCGCAGGATGCCCTCTCGCACGAACCCGCCGCGGGCGGCGACCCGCTGGGAGGCTGCGTTCTCCACGTCCGTCGTCAGCTGCAGCCGCGCGATCGGCAGCTCACGCAGCGACCACCCTGCGAGCAGCCGCAGCGCCCTGGTTGCGGCGCCGCGCCCGCGCGCCTCCGGCCCGAGCCAGTAGCCGATCTCGACAACGGCCGGGTCGTCCTTGAGGCTGATCCCGACCGCGCCGAGCACGGCTCCCGAACCAGTGTCGGTAATGGCCAGGTTCAGCTCGTCCGGCTCCTCGTTGCGCGCGACGAACGCCAGGCCGTCGGCCTCCGTGTAGGGCACGGGGATGACCGGGACGAACCGAGCCACCAGCTCGTCGTTGCAGCAGCGCACGATCTCGGGGACGTCGTCCCCCGTCCATTGGCGAAGGGCGACCACGCCGTCCTCGAGCTGTGGATGCGGGGGATTCATCCGAGATCCTCGGGCAGCAGCGCGAACATGGTCGCGTCCCGCCGCTCGCCGCGCAGGTCGTACCAGCTGCGCAGCACCGCCTCCTGCCGGAACCCCGCGTGCTCGGCCACGCCCATCGATGCGACGTTCTCGGTGTCGGTGAACACCTGCACGCGGGCCACGCCCTGGCTGCCGGCCGCCCAGCGGGCGAGCAGCGTCAGCGCCTCGCTGGCCACTCCGGTGCGGCGCGACCACGGCGCCACCCAGTAGCCCATCTGGACAACGCCGGGCGCGACCGTCCGCGCGCCGATCGCCCCGGCCAGCGGGACGCCGGTCAGCTCGATGGCGAATCGGAGCAGGCTGGGATCATCAGCCCGCGCACCGGTGATGAACTCCTCCGCATCGCCGCGGGCGTAGGGGATGGGGATCGGCGGCAGCCACCGGCGGACGTCCGGGTCGTTGCAGCAGACGACCAGGTCGTCCGCGTCCGCGAGCCGCCAGCGCCGGAGCCGCAGCCGCGGCGTCGCCAGCGCCGGTTCCGGATATGCCAGCGTCATCGCGCAAGCATACGTAGCGAGATGATTGATTCCACTGCGCCGTGCGGGCAAGGCGCAAGCCAACGGCTTGCGCCGGTCACGACCAATCTGCGATCAAGCAGATTGGTCGTGGGTCGGTAGGCGAGCAGCGCAAGGATCGAGGGAGGGCCGATATCGGGAATATCGGCCCGACCGAGGACGACGCAAGGTGCAAGGCCGCAGGCCTTGCACCGGTCACGACCGATCTGCCATCACGCAGATCGGGAGTGGACGTCCTACCGGTCGCAGCCCCCACACGGTTGGCAATCATCCACAGTCAGGCGATCAGACGTGCGGGGTCGTGGAATCAGTCATCAGGCGGCGATCTGGCGCGCGAGCTCGAGCAGCGTGAGCGACTCCGGAGCCGGGTTCGCCACCGCACGCAGCAGCACCGGCAGCCTCGGCAGCGCGCGCACCGCCGTCGTCAGCTCGGCGTCATCCCCGCCGTCCAGGGCGGTCTGAGCCGCCAGCGCCCTGTCGAGCGTGAATCCGCAGAACGTCAGCCAGACCATCGCCGCTTCCCGCCCGTCGGCGTCGCGCGGGGGAGCGGCCGCCGTTCCGTCGCGGAGGCGGGTGAGCGCCTCGTCGGCGAGATCCGCGATCGCCTCGGCCGAGACGTGGCCCGGGGAGAGCTCCTCGGTCAGCCGGCCGGGCGGCTCGTCCAGCTCGTCGGCGACGACGCGCAGGGCACCCTGCAGCCCGTCCACCGCTTCCAGAAAACGGGTATGGGCCTCCCGCTCCGCCGCTCCCGGGGCCTCCACAGGGCCGGCGGCCGACGGCCCGCCCACGTAGCCGCGGCCGTCGACGCCGATCTCCTGCAGCGCGTCGGCGTAGGTCAGCACGTCGGCGGCGTCGAGCAGCCCCGCGTGGTGCGTCGCCTCGGCCGCGTCCCGCTCGTAGGCGAGCGCGGCGTCGGTCATGCGGCTCGTGACGAACTCGCCGAGGCGGCGAAGCGTTCGGACGCGCGGCGCACCCGGCGCCTGGCGGAGCTCGGTGAGCGCTCGCTGCGCCGTCCCGCAGAGCGGGAGCAGGTCGTCGGCTGTGACCTGGGCGGCCGGCATCGCCGGGCAGCGTACCCGCTGGTCGGGGCTGCGAACCAACGGCGATACCCTCCGCCGGTGCGCCGAACGCCCCAGTCCGCAGACGCGATGCTGGTCGTCGCGAATGTCCTGTGGAGCTTGAACTATGCGACGACCAAGTACGCGTTCGAGGGTGCCTGGGAGCCGCTCGCCTTCTCCGCCACCAGGTTCTGTGTCGCCGGATTCGCCTTCGGGTCCCTGGTGCTCTGGCGCGAGGGCAGCCTCCGGGTGCGGCGCGAGCACGTCGGCCTGGTGCTCGCGGCGGCCGCCGTTGGCATCGTGGGCAACCAGCTCACATTCAACTACGCAGTCGACAACACCACCGCCGGGAACACGGCGCTGATCCTCGCCTCCTCGCCGGCGTTCGCCGCCCTGTTCGCCTCGCTCGCCGGCCACGAGCACGTCGGCGCGAGGCACTGGCTGGCGCTGGGCGTCTCGGTGTCCGGAGTCGGTCTGGTCATCGAGGGTGGGGCGGGGGTCGCCGGCGTCAGCCTGCTCGGCGACCTGCTCGCCGTGGGGGCAGCCATCACCTGGGCCGCGTACTCGGTGATGCTGCGGCCGCTGTTCGCGCACTACTCGGCCGCGCGCATCAGCGCGCTGATGGTCGCGATCGGCGGCGCCATGATGCTCCCCTTCGGCATCCCGCAGATGCTCCAGCAGGACTGGGCCGCCATCAACGGCCTGCGCTGGGGTGCCTGGCTGTACTCCACGATCTTCCCCGTGCTCGTCACGAACCTGCTGTATTTCCGGGCGCTGCGGACGATCGGCGCCTCCCGGGCGACGCTCTACATGTACCTGCAGCCATTCCTCGGTGCGCTGTTCGCGGCGCTGCTGCTCGGGGAGGACATCACGGCGCTGCAGTTCGTCGGCGGCCTGGTCATCGTCGGCGGCGTCTCGCTGGGCCGGCTGATGCCGGGCGCGACGGTGCGCGAGTGAGCGACCGCCGCACGACGCTGCCGCTCTACCTGGGAGGGTTCCTCGGCCCGTTCGGCGGTGCGGTGCTGGCGGTGCTGATCCCCGAGCTCCGCGACGCCTTCGACGCGACCACGGCCGAGGTCGCCCTGGCGGTGCCCGCCTACCTTGTGCCGTTCGCCTTGTTGCAGATCGTCTCCGGGACGATCGGCGAGCGGATCGGCCGGCGGCGTGCGGTGCAGGGCGCGTACCTGGTCTATGCCGCCGCGCTGGTGCTCTCGGCGGTGTCTCCCACGATCGCGGTGTTCCTCGTATCGCGCGCGATCCAGGGCGTGGCGAACGCGTTCACGACCCCGCTGCTCCTGGCCGGGCTGGCAGACGCGGTACCGGCGCACCGTCGCGGGCGGGCAGTCGGCACGTTCGCGGGCATCCAGGCGGGCGGACTCTCTCTGGCGCCGCTGCTCGGAGGCCTGGCGGCCGAGGTCAGCTGGCGGCTGGCGTTCCTGCTGCCGGCAGTGGTCTCGGTCGCGTTGATGCTCCTTCCGCCGCCGGATCCGGTGCGCGAGACGGGTGAGCGGCGG
>DASSEV010000082.1:0-54592 GCA_035695105.1 Gaiellales bacterium | reverse complement strand
AGCGGGGTCAGGCCAGAGGCCTGACCCCGGATTCTTACGACGCGCGGCGCTTCCGGATCTGCTCCTCCAGCTCGTACCGCAGCCCCTCCGCGATTGCCCGCAGCTTCGACACATCGGCGACCGCCCCGCGCCCGAAGTACTCGTCAGCCGCCGTCCCCACCGCCCGCGTCGCGGAGTACGCGATGCCGCTCTGCACCGCCCAGCCGGCCACGGGGATGAAGTCGAGCGCCGAGCGCGCGAGCATCCGAAACCCGAACCCCGCGCCCAGCACCGACAGCAGCTCCAGCGCGCGGTCGGCGGACACCTCCTGCCCGTGACACGCCGCGATCTGCAGCACCATCCGCATCTGCACCGCCGTGAGCACGGGCATGTCGGCCCCCGGCACGAAGATCATCAGCGCCGCCTTCGCGTTGCGCCGCGCCGCGGCCTCGATCACGCCCTCGACGATCCGCTGCCGCAGCGTCGGTACCTGCGACGCCACCCACGGCCCGCTCGAGCCGACCCGTTCGGCGAGCATGTCCATGGCCCGGTTGACCGGGAAGTGCCCCTGGCGGTAGGGCATCACGTCGTGCGGCTCGACGCCGCGTACGCGACCGGCCGCGGCGATCGCGTCGCTGGGCAGATCCAGCGCCTCGAGCATCGCCAGCTTCGGCGCCTTGGCGCGGCCGACCACCTCGAGATCGCTGCGCGTCTGCTCGTCGAGCCCCGACAGCACCTCCCCGCCGTACACCGCGACCGAGGCCTGCGAGAGCCGAGCCGAGTCCTCGCGCGTCAGCCGCCGCACGGCGAACAGCTGCACCGCCTGGCTGCCTTCCGCTCCGAGCGCGTCGATCAGCACATCGAGCGGTGCGCTGCGGCCGCACAGCAGCATCGGCTGCTGATCGCCGGCGCCCTTGCGGACGTCGGTCATGGCCGCGTTCAGCAGCCGCACCGAGCTGAACAGCTTCCCGGCGCTAGGCATACAGCGGGTCGTCGCCCTGGTATGCGTGCACGTGGATCGCCTGCAGGACGCCGATCGCGAACAGGTTCGTGATCGTGTGGGTGCCTCCGAAGCTCATGAACGGGAGCGGGATGCCGGTGATGGGTGCGATGCCGATGGTCATGCCGATGTTGATGAAGATCTGGAACGTGAGCATGCTGACGATACCCGCGGCGACCAGGCTCCCGAATGTCGATCTCGAGATGGTGATGATGCGAAGCCCCCGCCAGATCAGCAGCGCGTAGAGGCCGAGCAGCCAGACGGCGCCGATGAAGCCGCGCTCCTCGCCCACCACCGAGAAGATGAAGTCGGTCGCATGCTCGGGCAGGTAGTCGAGCCGCGTCTGGGTGGCGCCCGCGTAGCCGGTGCCCGTGGTGCCGCCGTGGCCGACGGCGATCATCGACTGGTAGAGGTGGTAGCCGTCAGCCTGGACGTTGCTCGACGTCGGATGCAGGAACGCGGTCAGACGGTCCTGCTGGTACTGCTTCAGCACGGGCACGCCGAGCCCGGGCAGGATCGAGAACACCATCGCGATCATGACCACGAAGGCCAGCCCCATCCAGGCGAAGTGCCGCCAGGGCGCGCCGAGCACGAACAGCATCCCGAGGGTGACGGCGGCGTAGACCAGCGCGGTGCCGAAGTCGGGCTCGGCGAAGACCAGCAGCGCCGGGAACATCATGTAGGCGATCGCGCCCCACGTCATCCGGGCGGGGCTCCAGACGTGGCGCCGCGAGGCGAGCAGCGCGGCGAGGCCGACGATCAGGAGCAGCTTGCCGAGCTCGGAGGGCTGGAACTGGAACAGGCCGAGGTTGATCCAGCGCTGCCCGCCCTGGATGCTCGTGCCGATGACGAGCACGACCGCCGTGGAGGCGATCACGAAGCCGTAGAGCACGGGGTGCGCGCGGCGGAACAGCCGCGGCGGCAGCGCCGAGATCAGCACCATGCCGACGACGCCGACGATGGCGTAGGCGAGCTGACGGTTGTAGTAGTACGACGGGTCGCCGGGGATATCGTTGCGGGTTGCGTTGCGCAGGATCCACAGGCCGTACGACGTGATCGCAAGCGCCGTCGCCATCAGCATGAAGTCGAGGTGTCGGAGGTAGTAGCGCATCAGCGGGACTGGTCGCTCCCGACGACCCGGATCAGGCGCTGGTGCTGCGGGTGGAAGTAGGCCTGGAACACCTGCAGGGCCGCCGGCGCCGCGGACACGCCGCCGTGCCCGCCGTCGTTGATCAGCGCGACGACCACCAGCTTCGGGTTGCACGAGCTCGGGTCGCACGGCGCCATCGACGCGTACCAGGCGTTCGGCGGCGCGGGGTTGCCGTTCTTGTCGAGGTGATCGGCGGTGCCGGTCTTGCCGGCGACCGATGGCTGGAACGTGCCGAACACCGGGGTCGAGGTGCCCTGGCTGGCGTGGCTCGCCTCGTACAGCCCGAGCCGGATCTCGCGCAGCATCTCCGGTGAGAGGTGCAGGTTGCGCTGCGGGGTGAACGGGATCTTCTGCTCGTTGCCGGAGCTGTCGATCCACGCCTCGCCGACGTGCGGTGTCACGAGCTTGCCGCCGTTGGCGATCGCGCTGTAGGCGACGGCAAGCTGCATCGGGGAGACGGTCAGGTCGCCCTGGCCGATCGCCATCTGAATGTCGTAGCCCGGGTTCCAGGCCTGGTCGATCGGGTTCGAGTAGGTCTGGATGCGCCACGTCGGATCGGGCACGAGGCCGGAGTCGTAGGACGGCACGGGAATGTCGAGCGGCGGCGTGGTGCCGAAGCCGAACCGGCGGATCTGCTTCTGGAACTCGATGCCCTGGTTGGGTCGCAGGTAGAAGCTGTATCCGAGCTCGTAGAAGAAGGTGTCGCAGGAGATCTCGAGGGCGGTCGGCAGGGTGATGCTGCCGGAGCTCGCCGTTGTCCAGTTGTGAAACACCGTGTGCGAGGTGTCGCCGGGGACGGTGAACTGCCCTGGGCAGTTGAGCGTCGAGCCGGGGCCGAGCAGCCCCGCGTTCCACGCCGACGCGGCCGTGATCGACTTGAACGTCGAGCCCGGGGACTTCGGCTCGAGCGTCTTGTCCACCAGCGGCTGGTTGTACGTGTCCCGGTAGAGCTTGGCGGCGCCCTTGGCGGGCGGCAGGAACACGGACGGGTCGTAGCTCGGGTACGAGGCCATGGCCAGGATCGCGCCGTTCTGCGGGTTCATCGCCACGATCGCGCCGGTGTGCGCGTACGGCTCGGCGTTCGAGTGCGCGACCTGGATGCCGTAGGCGATCGCCCGCTGCGCGATCTGCTGCAGCCGGTAGTCGATGGTCAGCTTCAGGGTCTCGCCGGGCTGCGCAGCCTGCTGGACGTAGGCCTGGCCGACCGCCCGGCCGGTCGCGTCGTAGTTCTGCTGGAGGACGCCGTCGATGCCGCGCAGCTTGCTGTCGTACGAGTACTCCACCCCGGCCTGGCCCACGTCGGAGCCGCTCTTGACGCCGTGGAAGTTCGGATCCTTCAGCTCACCCTGCGAGATCTGGCTGACGTAGCCGAGCACGTTCGCGGCGAGCTCGTGGAACGGGTACTGCCGCTGCGTGGTCTGCAGGAACTGCACGCCGGGGAACTCGCTGCGGCGCTCGAGCACGTAGGCGACCTGCGGCTCCTTCACGGTCGCGATCGGGATCGGCGCTCCGGCGTTGACGACGTAGCACGGATGGCCGTTCTTGGGCGTGCATCCGCCGCTGCCATCGGGGTTGACGTAGAGCGTGTGCTCATAGGTGTTCCACATGTCGTGCTTCTTCAGGCCGAGCACCTTTCCGAGCTTCGCCAGCTCGACACACCGCTTTTGCAACTGCAGCGCCGCACATCGCGGCACTGCCCCAGGCGGCGTGGCCTGCACCACGGCGGCGCACGTCGACTGCTGGTCGGCCGGGAACGTGGTGCAGTCCACCTTGCCGGGCAGTCCCGCCGGATTCACCTCGGCCAAGACGTGGCTCGTGTTCTTGACCAGAGCCATGCCCGTGCGGTCGACGATCTGCCCGCGCGGCGCGGGCAGGTCGAGCTGGCGCACCTCGTTCTGGTTGGCCTGCGCGACGTAGTGGTCGGAGTGCAGCACCTGCAGCGCCCACAACCGGAAGATGAGGATGCCGAACAGGATCGCCGCGACCAGCCCGAGAGCCGCGGCGCGGATCACGAGCTGGTTCTGGTCGGGCGGCGGCTCCGGCCTAGAGGGCGGCGACTGAATAACCATCGAGTCTGATGCGGTATGGCAGGAGTCGCCGCAGCAGCGGCACGAGCACGAGCGCAGCCAGCGTCGTGTCGATGATCGTCGGGATGATCACCGTGGTCAGCTCGTACCGCACCGGGTAGGAGTCGCCGAGCAGCACGTGCGCGGCGGCGGTCGCGATCTGGACGAGCACGGTGGCGGCGACGACGTAGGCGAGCTGCGCCGAGGGCCGCGGCGGTGAGGGGATCGTCGGCACCACCTGGTCGCCGGGCTCGGCGCGCAGGCCGACCCAGACGCCGGCGGCGATGTAGAGCAGCGACGACAGGCCGAGCCGACCGACCAGCATGGCATCGAGCAGCAGGCCGGCGGCGAAGCCGGTGACCGCGGCCGCCTCCGGGCCGCGGAGCAGGGCGACCATGACGACCAGGATCAGCAGCAGGTCGGGCCCGGCCGGGCCCGGGGTCAGCTGGGGCATGGCCGACAGCTGCAGCACCGCGAGCAGGAAGATGAGCAGGGCGATCTTGACGGCATCGCGGATCACGAGCCGTGCACCTTGAGGACGAGCACTCGGTCGAGGCTGCCGAAGTCGACGAAGGGGGTGACCTGGATGGTCTTGGTGGTGGCCAGCTCGTCCTGCGAGACGCTCGTGATCTGGCCGAGCGGTATGCCGGCGGGGAGCAGCGAGCTGAGGTGCTGCGCGTTCGCCTGCAGGCCGGCCGTGACGACGACCTGGCCGGTGGACACCTGCTCCTCCTGCGGCACCATCTTCAGGCTGAGCAGCCCCGGGTCGGCGTCGGACGGCATGGCCACGCCGTGGACGGTGCCGCCCTGGACGCGCGCCGAGACGGCGCTGTTGGGATCCAGGATCAGCTGCACGCTCGAGGCGCTCGGCGTGACGGCGGTGACCCGGCCGATCAGGCCGGCGAACTCGTTGCTGTTGCCAGCCGGGGCGACGACCGGATCGTTGACGGAGACGCCCTGGGAGCTGCCGATGTCGATCGTGATCGTCTGGTTGTAGGCGTTCGGCACCTGGCGGATGACGGAGCCGCCGACGTAGTCGTACTGCGACGCGATGCGGGACTGCTCGGTGAACTTGATCAGCTGGTTGTCCTGTGCGAGCTCGTACTGGAGCTGCTGGAGCTGCTGGTTGCGCGCGGCGTAGATCGCGACCTCGCGCTTCAGCTTCACGTTCTCGGAGCGGGCGTCGTAGAGCCCGCTCGTCCAGTGCCAGGCGTCCACGAACGGCTGGGTGATGCGCGTGACCACCGACGAGACGGGTGCCGTGGTCGCCAGCGCTCCGCGCTGGATGGCGCCGATCGCGCCCTGGGAGCCCTCGCGGAACGAGAGTGTCAGGAGCGTGAGCGAGGCCGCGAGTAGCAGGCCGATCACGGCCCGCCGCCGGAGATGTCGGTTCTTGCCGATCAGCACGCGTCGAAGGCGGTCGGAACGAGCAGTGTACGCGAGCGGTGTTAAGTCCGCGTTAGCAGGGGCTTTGAGGCGTCGCCGGAAAACCGCCCCAGGGGTACGCTGGTGTCGACCATCGAACTGGAGCTCACGTGGAGAACAAACGACCGCTCGTCATCCTCGCCATCATCCTGGGGATCCTCTTCATCCTCGTCGGCATCATGTACTTCGCCCTGCCGGCCAAGTCGCTGCCGGTTCCCGGGTTCCTGGGACATGAGTCCGGTTCCAACCACCACCACGTCAAGCACGGCATCGCGGCGGTGCTGGTCGGGATCGCGTGCTTCGTGTACGCCTGGTTCGCGTCGGGGCCGAAGGAGTCGCAGCCGACTGCCTAGGTGACGTAGAGCCAGATCGACGAGACGACGCCGGCGACCACGCAGTAGACGGCGAACGGCGTCAGCCGGTTCGTCTCGAAGTACTTGACGAGGAACCGCACCGACAGAAACGCGGTGGCGGCCGAGCAGAGCGAGGCGACGAGCGCCGGCCCCCGCACGCCGTTGCCGGTCGGGCCGAACAGGTCGGGAAGCTTGAGCAGGGCGGCGGCGCCGATGATCGGCGTTGCGAGCAGGAATGAGAACCGGGCGGCGCCCTCGTTGGACAGACCGACGAGCAGGCCGCCGCTCATTGAGGCACCGCTGCGGGAGAAGCCGGGGATCAACGCGATCGCCTGCGCGGCGCCGATGCCGGCGGCGTCGAGGTAGGACGTCCGCTTGGCGATCCGGGCGTCGGAGGCCGCGGAGTCCTCGCTGCTCTCGACCTCGGGCGCGCGGCGGCGCAGTCGCTCGGCGCCGAACAGCATGAACCCGTTCAGGGTGAGGAAGAAGGCGGCGGACTGGCCGGACGCGAAGACGCTGCGCAGTGCGTCCTGGAACAGCAGCCCGAGCAGGCCGGCGGGCACGGTGCCGACGACGAGCAGCCAGCCCAACTTCGCGTCGGTGTTGTCCTCGGTGATCTGACGCTCCACCAGCGAGCGCCACATGCCGGCAAAGATGCGCATCCAGTCGTGGAAGAAGAAGAAGAACAGCACGATCGCCGTCGCGAGGTGTGTCGCGATCAGGAAGGTGATGAAGTACTCGTCGTTCTGGTGGATGTTCCAGCCAAGCAGCTGCGGGAGAATGACGCTGTGGCCGAGGCTGGAGATCGGGAACAGCTCCGAGAAGCCCTGGAGCAGGCCGAGCACGATGGCCTGGAAGTAGGTGATGGGCCCGGAGAGCAGCGGCACGAGGCGGGAGGCTACCGGCGCGGACGGTCGTAGCGCGGCATTTGCGACAGCCGCCGACACAGATCCGTATCACCGCAGCCACGCCTCGCACCATCTCGTGCCAATCCCGCAACGCCCTTGACCCAATTATTGGAGTCAAAGCCCCACCGGTTGGGCGTTGCGAAATCGTGACGCTCTTGTGACGGCACAGCGGGATGGTTGCGCGGCTTGCTTCCGACGTCGAATTATTGGAGTCAAAGCCCCACCGGGTGGGCGTGACGTCCCTGTGACGAAGTTGGCACTGGTTGAGACGTGCGTGCGGGAGTCTCGAAGGTCAGCGCACCGTCCGATAGAGGTCGACCAGCGCGGATGCTGTGTGCAGGGCGCTCGTGCCGATCAGCCCCTCCAGCTCCGCCGTGAGCGGCAGCGCGTCGAGCGTCGCGTGGATCTCCTCCCGGTGGCGCAGGTCGATCTCGGCATGCCGCCGGAAGAACATCATCCCGACGCGGGGCAGCCCCGTGCGCGCCTCGAACTCGTCGAGCATCTCGAGCGCCGGCGGCGACCCTTCCAGTACCTCGGCATGGCCGAGCAGCGCGACCGGGTGCGCATGCTCCATCCACCAGAGCTGCGCGCCGTTCGAGGAGGCCGCTGCGGCCGAAGGGAGGCGTCTCCGAACCTCGTCCGGGTCGCCACCGAGCGCCGCGATGTCCTCGAGCAGCCAGTCGTCGTGCCCCATCTCCTCCGGGATGTGATGCTCGAGGAAAGGCCCGAGCACGCGGCTCGCGGGGTCGTCGAGCTCGACGCATCGGGCGAGCGCTCGCCGCATCAGGGGCACCGCGCCGGTCGCGACGCCGTGCAGCCGCTCCAGGTACAGCGGGTAGAGCCGGGCGGCGTCGGGCCCCAGCCAGACCGGCTCGGCCGCCGCGTTCAGCGCCGGCGCCGCGAGCCGCAGCTTCGCCTGCAGCCGCTCGCTCGCCGTCATGCCGCGACCGGGCGCCCGAGCTCGAGCAGGTGCGCGAAGCGCGGATCGACCCACGCCGACGTCTGACGTCTGACCGTCTCCGCACGCATCTCGAGCAGGCCCACGCCGGGTCGCTCCATGCGCTCCGCCACCCGCCTCATCGTGACATCGTCACGGCCCAGCTCGAGGCATGTCGCGCAGTAGCCGCCGCACGTCCCCGCACCGTCCTGCGCGGCGAGCCAGCCGGGGCCGAACGTCCGGATGGCACGCAGGGCACTGCGGGACTCCGCGCGGCTTCGGATCACCGGCCAGCCATCCGTTGCGGCGTGACCGAGCCGCAGATGCTCCGGAACCGGGCCGTCGACTGCGAGCTGGCTGCAGCACGCGACGACGGTTCCGTCGTACGTCACGACCGGCCAGGAGGCCAGGTGACACGGCAGAGCGTCAGAGGATGCCGGCCGCTCCTCCTCGGGCAACAGCGCCTCGGCACGCCCGTACCGCTGGAGGAACGAGACGTGGATCGGGCACCGGTCGGCCAGCGTCGACCGGATGTCCTCCACCGCCGCCTCGAGGTACGGGTCATCCGCACCATCGCCGACGAGATGCACACTGACGTCGATGCCGTCGTCGAGCAGCCCGGCCAGCTGTCGCAGCACGGCCGCGCGCGGCACCTCCGCCTCGTGGAACCGGTCGATGCTGGCCGAGACGTGACCGACCGATCGCAGCGCGGCATGAACGGCCGGGGCCGGGTGCCGGCCCGCGAACCACATGCCGGTGAGCAGCGCCGTGGTCGTGCCGCAACGCCGGGCGGTGTCGGCCAGCGCGCGCACGAGCCCGGGCCGGAGCAGCGGCTCGCCGCCGGTGAGCCACATCACCTGCGGCCGGTCGTGCTCCGTGAAGCTCTCCGCCAGGCGAATGAACGGAGCCTCTGCGTGCTGCTCCGCCCGCATCGTGGAGCGCGTCGCACAGTGTGCGCAGTGCAGCGGGCAGCGGCGGGTCAGGCTGAGGAACACGCCGGCGCCGACCGTTGCCCGATCGGTCGACAGATCGAGCAGGTGCACTCAGTAGGAGTGTGCGCCCACGGAGAAGACCACTGGCGTGAAGTCCGCGTACTGGTCTGGAGGAAGGGCGAGGTCTCGGGCCTTGTTGTCGAGGGCGACGAGCGCCGCCACCTCCTCTGCGGTGAGCGTTTCCAGGAAAGCCTTTTCCTCCGGGCTCAGGTCATCGTGTTTACCGCCCCGCTGCCGCAGATAGTCGTCAACAGGCTGGTATTCCATCTCCCCTCCTCTCGTTGCAGAACGCACGACTCTACCGGATGGGCGTTACAGTTGTGACGTGAATTCCGGCCACGAATCGCGCAGGACCGTCACCGTCGTCTTCACGGACGTCACGGGGTCGACGGCGCTCGGCGAGACGCTCGATCCGGAAGCCGTGCGCCGGGTGATGGAGCGCTACTTCGAGACGACCGCGGAGGTGCTCACCCGCCACGGCGGCACCGTCGAGAAGTTCATCGGCGACGCCGTGATGGCGGTGTTCGGCGTCCCCCGCCTGCACGAGGACGACGCGCTGCGGGCCGTGCGCGCCGCCATCGAGATGCGCGAGCGGCTGGGCCGCCTGAACGAGGAGCTCGACCGTGACTGGGGCGTCCGGCTGCAGACCCGCACCGGGGTCAACACCGGCGAGGTGGTCGCCGGCGATCCCCACGCCGGCCACGCCCTCGTCACCGGGGACGCGGTGAACGTTGCCGCCCGCCTCGAGCAGCTCGCCGGGCCGGACGAGATCCTGATCGGCGACACCACCCGCGCGCTCACCGAGAACGCCGTGCGCGTCGACTCCGTTCCGCCGCTGGAGGCGCGCGGTAAGAGCGAGCCGGTGGCGGCGTGGCGGCTGATCGAGGTCGTCGACGAGACCCCGTACCGGCGACGCCTGGACACGGCGCTGGTCGGCCGGGGGGACGAGCTCCGCCAGCTCTGGGACGCCTACACCCGCAGCGTGCGCCAGCAATCCTGTGCGCTGTTCACGGTGGTCGGGCCCGGCGGGATCGGCAAGTCGCGCCTCATCCGGGAGTTCCTCGGCTCGGTCGACGGGGAGGCCACCGTCCTCATCGGCCGGTGCCTCCCCTACGGCGAGGGCATCACGTACTGGCCGCTCGTCGAGATCATCCGCGCCGTGGCCGGCGACCAGATCGAGCCCGGCCTGCGGCGAGCCATGGGCGACGACCCGGACGGCCCGCGTGTCGCCCGCTTGCTCGCGGCGGCCGCGGGAGCGGTCTCCCAGCCCGCCGACACGGACGACGTCACCTGGGCGGCCCGGCGCCTGTTCGAATCCTTGTCGCGCACGCAACCACTCGTGGTCGGATTCGAGGACATCAACTTCGCTGAGCCGACCCTGCTCGACCTGATCACCGAGGTCGCCCGCTGGGCCCGCGAGTCTCCGTTGATGGTGCTCTGCAGCGCACGCGATGAGCTGCTCGAGGAGCGGCCGACATGGGCCGGCGGCCTTCGCAACGCCACCACGGTGCTGCTCGCGCCGCTGTCCGACGGCGATGCGTCCTCCCTGGTCGAACAGCTGCTGGAAACGCCGCTGCCCCCGGCGGTCCGCGATCGCGTGATCGCGCTGTCCGGCGGCAACCCGCTGTTCGTCGAGCAGCTGCTGGCCACGCTATCGACCGGACGTGACGCGGACGTCGGAGCGCTTTCCACCATCCATGCGGTCATCAGCGCGCGGCTTGATGCGCTGCCCGATGAAGAGCGCGCGATGCTCGAGTGCGCGTCGGTGATCGGCAAGGAGTTCGCGGCCGAGCCGCTCGCCGCGCTGCTCGGCGACGACCCCGGCCCGGCCCTGGGATCGCTGGTGCAGCGCGACCTCGTACGCCCGAGCCGCTCGGCGTTTCACCAGGCTCCCGCGTACCGGTTCGGCCATCTCCTGATCCGCGACTCGGCGTACACCCGCATCCCCAAACGCCGCCGCACGGAGCTGCACGAGCGCCTGGCGGTGTGGATCCGCACCTCCGGCGTGGCCGCCGAGGTCGATCCGGCCGAGATGATCGGCTATCACCTCGAGCAGGCATACCTCCAGCGCATCGCCCTCGGGCCGGCCGACGAGCACGCGCGGGAGCTCGCGCGCGACGCCGGACGCGAGCTGACAGGCGCCGGCATGCGGGCGCAGCGGCGGATGGACGCACCGGCCACGGCCAACCTGCTCCGCCGCGCCGCCGACCTGCTCGAGCACCTGCCGCAGGACCGGCTCGAGATCCTGCCCGAGATGGCGCTCGCACTGATCTGGCTCGGTCAGACCGAGGAGGCGCGGGCTGCCCTGGACGAGGCCCTGCGGCTCAGCATCGAGCTTGGAGACCGGCGGAACGAGCAGCGGGCGATGGTCGGCCACGCGTTCCTGCTGTACTCGCGCACGGGCGACGGTGTCGAGCTCGAGCGAACTGCGGAACACGCCGTTCCCGTCCTCGAAGAGGTCGGGGACGCGCAGGGCCTCGTCCGCCTGTGGCTGTGGCGCGGGTTCGCCCGTCAGGCGCTGTCCCGCTACGGCGACGGACTGCAGGCGCTCGAGCGGGCGCGCCTGCACCTCGCGAACGCGGGGCCGATGGCCGAGGAGCGAGCGGTGTTCGGCAACCTCTCGCTGTGCCTGTGGCTGAGCGACACGCCCTGCGACCAGGCGGTCGCCAGGTGCCGCGAGCTGATGGAGCAGGAGCGTGAGCGCCACGCCACCGCCGAGGCGCACATCGCGGTTCCGCTGGCCATGCTGCTGGCCGGCTCGGGCCGCGCGGACGAGGCCCTCACCCTGCTCGCGGCGTCGACCGACTTCTTCTCCAGCTCGCCGGCCACCTCGCGGGCGGAGATGGCGTACTACACCGGCATGCTTCACCTGAGCGCGGCGGATCTGCCGGCCGCCGAGCGCAGCCTTCGGTCTGCGCTGGCGATGGCGGAGGAGCATCAGCACCGGCAGATCCTGTGCGAGGTGCACGCGTGCCTCGGCACGGTGCTCTGCGATCAGGGCCGGGCGGCGGAGGCGCTCGTCCATGCCGAGGCCAGCCGCCGCAATGCCGCGCCGGGTGACGTCGGCAATCAGATCGCCTGGCGCTCAGCGCTCGCGCGCGCCGCGGCGGGCACCGACGGTGCGAGCGAGGCAATCGAACTGGCTGCGCAGGCCGTGGACATCGCCTCCCGCACCGACTCCCCCGTGATCCAGGGGGACGCGCTGCTGGCCGAAGCACACGTGCTCGCCGCGGGCGGCCACGGCGACGGGGCGCGCGAGGCTGCGAGCCGTGCGCAGCGCCGCTACGCCGCGAAGGGCCTCACGGCGTCCGCCGAGCGCGCGCGGGGGTTCGCGTCGGACGGCTGGGCGACCGCCCCGCGGGCTCAGTAGCTGTAGCTGCGGCGGCCGTTGCGGCGACGGTTGGCGTACGCCTGGTTCGCGCGGTGGATTGCGTCGAACTCCTCGAGCGACCGCCCCGAGCCGACCGCGACGCAGGTCAGCGGTGACTCGGCCAGGTGCACCGGCATCTGCGTCTCGTTGCGGATCCGCTCGGCCAGGCGCTGCAGGAGCGCGCCGCCCCCGGCCAGCACGATGCCCCTGTCCATGATGTCGGATGCGAGCTCCGGCGGCGTCTTGTCGAGCGTCTGCTTGACCGCGTCGATGATCTGCGAGAGCGGCACCTCGAGCGCCTGCCGTACCTCCGCGCTCGACAGCACGACCGTCTTCGGCAGACCGGACACGAGATCGCGTCCGCGGATCTCGGCCTCGACCTCCTCGGGCAGCTCGGCGGCGGAGCCGATCTCGAGCTTGACCTCCTCGGCCGTCTGCGAGCCGATCATCAGCTTGTACTCGCGCTTGACGTGCTCGATGATCGCGTCGTCGAGCTCATCGCCGCCTACCCGGATCGACTGCGAGACGACGATGCCGCCGAGCGAGATCACAGCCACCTCGGTGGTGCCGCCACCGATGTCGACGATCATGTTGCCGGTCGGCTCCGAGACCGGGAGGCCGGCACCGATCGCGGCGGCCATCGGCTCCTCGATCAGGTACGCCTGGCGGGCGCCGGCCGAGTACGTCGCCTCCTCGACCGCGCGCTTCTCGACGCCGGTCACGCCGGACGGCACGCAGACCACCACGCGCGGATGCGCCCAGCGGTTCTGGTGCACCTTCTGGATGAAGTGGCGCAGCATCTGCTCGGTGACGTCGAAGTCGGCGATGACGCCGTCCTTGAGCGGCCGGATCGCCTGGATGTCGCCGGGCGTGCGCCCGAGCATGCGCTTCGCCTCGATGCCAACCGCGTGCACGTCGCCGGTGCGCTGGTCGATCGCGACCACCGACGGCTCGGAGAGCACGATCCCGCGTCCGCGGACGTAGACCAGCGTGTTGGCGGTGCCGAGGTCGACCGCCATGTCGCGGCCACCGAACCCAGTCAGTGAGTTGAGGATCCCGATCGCTGGTCCTTCCGGAAAAAGCCGCTGCTATTGCAGACGTTCGGCGGCAGCGCAGTCTAGCAGCCAGCCTCCGCCACGGCATCGATCAGCGCGGCGACCGGAAGCCCGACCACGTTGGTGTAGTCGCCGTCGACGGCGGTGACCAGTGCGGCGC
Source organism: Gaiellales bacterium (assembly GCA_035695105.1). GTDB lineage: Bacteria > Actinomycetota > Thermoleophilia > Gaiellales > JAICJC01 > JAICYJ01. Next base: position 41,197 of record DASSEV010000082.1, on the reverse strand, counting down.
CCGCTCCCTGCACCGCGTAACCGCCCGCGCGCTCGCGCCATTCGCCAAGCGAGACGTACCAGGCGACGTCCTCGTCGCCGAGCGGGCGGAAGGTGACGGCGGTCGCGGCCAGCCGGACGACCTCGGTCTCGCCCCACCGCAGGCAGAGGCCGGAGTAGACGGTGTGGGTGCGGCCGGCCAGCCGTCGCAGCATGGCCGCGGCCTCGTCCTCGTCAGCGGGCTTGGCGAGGCTGTCCCCGTCGAGCGCAACGGTGGTGTCGACACCGAGCACCAGCGGGCCGTCGACCGAGCGGGCCTTGCCGGCGGCATGGGCGACGACGAGCTGCTCAGGCGTCGCACCGGGCGGGTCGATCTCCTCGTAGTGCGGCTCGACGACCGAGAACTGCACGCCCAGCTGCTCCAGGATCGCCCGCCGCTGCGGCGACCGCGAGGCGAGGGTGAGCGGCCCGATCCTGCGCGGGTCGATCAGACCAGCTCGTCCTCGGTGAAGTAGATCGCCAGCTCGCGCTCGGCGGACTCGGGCGAGTCGGATCCGTGCACGACGTTCTCGCCGATCTCGAGCGCGTAGTCGCCGCGGATGGTGCCGGGCGCGGAGTCGAGCGGGTTGGTGGCGCCCATCATCGTGCGCACCGTCGAGACGGCCGCCGGCCCCTCGAGCACCATGGCGACCACCGGGCCGGAGGTGATGAAGTCGACCAGGTCGGGGTAGAACGGCTTGCCCTCGTGCTCGGCGTAGTGCTGTGCAGCCTGGCCGCGGCTGACGCGCAGGAGCTTGAGCCCGCGTAGCGTGAAGCCCCGGCGCTCGAAGCGCGCGAGCACCTCGCCGGACAGCCGGCGCCCGTGGGCGTCGGGCTTGATCATGACGAAGGTGCGCTCCTGGTCGGCCATGCGTCACTCCTTGGGTCGAGGGCGGAGCAGAAGCTTACGGCGTGCGCGGGCGTAGCTCCGCCAGCACCCGATGCCCGGTCGTCAGGCTTCGGTGGTGGTGCGGCCGGTGACCACGTCCCGGGCGCGCGGCGGCGAGCTGCCGGTGACGGCGGTCTCGCAATACGGGCAGAGCCGCCACTCCGGATCGAGCGGGCTCTTGCAGCGCCGGCAGGCGTTCTTAAGCTTGGTGCCGCAGTGCGGGCACGACAGGAAGCTGGGCTCGGCCGCGTTGCGGCAGTACGGGCAGACCTGGTCGGCGCCGAGCCGGCGCTCCATGGCGCGGATCTCGAGCTCGCGCTCGCGGACGTCGCTCAGGTACTCCGGCGGGCGCAGGAACAGGTAGATGACCACGCCCAGCGGCCCGAACAGCACTGCGGCGGCGACGCACACCGCGACGATCACCTGATCGTCGATCCGCCGGCGCGCGTCCTTGGCCGTCCAGAAGGCGAGCGCCAGCCAGATGGCGATCACGAACAGTCCGGTGACCCGCTCGATCGCGGTGAAGTACCCCGAGCTGAAGAAGTTGCCGATGCCCGAGAACGGGCCGGAGCTCGAGGACGTCGATGAGGTAGCGAGCAGGGTCACGCCTGCGAGGAGTCTAGGTGGCTGACCGGTCGGATGGCAACGATCATCAGGGAGAAGTTGGTCACAACTGCGCAACGATTCGGTCACACCGGCCCCAACGGTGTCCAAGTCCTGTCGGGTGGCCGTGACGCCGGCGTGACGGTTCTGTGACAGGTGTTCGGCCCGGTTGGGCGGTTTCCCTCTCCGCCCGATTATTGGACACCAACACCCGTCGGGTGAGCGTGACGGTCGCGTGACGGTCTTGTGACGCCTCGCGTGCGGGGATCAGGGCCGACCGATCACGCGGACGCCAGATCGTGCAGCAGGTACAGCGACCCGCACACGATCACGGCCCCGGTCGGGCCGGCCAGCACCCGCGCCGCCTCCAGCGCCTCGTGCGGGTCGTCCGCCGCGGGCCCGCCCGCCAGCGAGGCGACCGCCTCCGCCGGGAGCGCCCGCGAGTTGCTCGACGTCGTCGCCACGATCGTCGGGCACACCGTCCGAAGCAGCGACACCATCGACGCGACGTCCTTTTCGGCCAGCGCCGAGAACACCGCCACGGTCTGCCGGTCGCCCAGCATCGCCGGCAGCTCGCTGACCAGGCGCTGCATCCCGGCCGGGTTGTGGGCGCCGTCCCATATTTCGAGCGGACGCGTGCCCCGCACCTCGAGCCGTCCCGGTACCTGCACGTCCTCGATCGCGCCCGGGTCGACCGGCCGGCCGAGCGCCGCCTCGACGGCCGCCCGCGCCACCGCCCGGTTCTGATCCTGGTACGAGCCGCCGACCGTCACCACCTTGACCCACTCGGCCTGCGGTACCAGATCGTCCCATCCCGGCTCCCCGGCGACGACGTGGCCGCCCTCGGGCACGACGGCCAGCTTCTCGCGGGCGATCGCCTCGCGCGTGGAGCCGAGCAGCTCGGCGTGCTCCAGGGACACGTTGGTCAGCACCTGCACCACCGATCGCGCCAGCACGTTGGTCGCGTCCAGCCGTCCGCCCAGTCCGGCCTCGACCACGGCCATGCCGACCCCGGCCTCCGCGAACGCGACGAAGGCTGCGCCCGTCAGCGCCTCGAACTGCGTCAGCTCGAGCCCGGTGCCCTGCACGGCGCCGACCGCCGCCTCGTACAGCTCCGGCGAGATCGTCTCGCCGCGCAGGCGGATGCGCTCGCGGAACGTTGTCAGGTGCGGCGACGTGTAGGCGCCCGTCTGCATCCCCTCCGCCTCGAGCAGTACCTCGCAGAACCGCACCGTCGAGCTCTTCCCGTTCGAGCCGACCACGTGGATCGCGTCGAACTGCTCCTCCGGGTGCCCGAGCGCGTCCAGCAGCGCATGCATCCGCTCGAGCCCGAACTGCATCCCCATCAGCTCGAGCGATTCGATGTACCCGGCCGCGTCCATCACCGCCCGGGTCATGCCCCGTTCAGCCTTCGCTCGAGATCGGCGGCCTCGGCCGTGTAGCGCTCGACCTTCTCCCGCTCCGCCTCGACCAGGTGCGCGGGCGCCCGCGAGGTGAAGCCCTCGTTTGCGAGCTTCGCGGTCGCGCGATCTCGCTCGGCGATCGCCTCGGCCAGCTTCGCCTCGAGCGCCGCCCGGTCCTCGGCGGCGACGACGCTGGAGGACGAAGCCGCGTCGTCGTCGACGATGACAACGCCCCGTTCCCGTTCGAGGACGCTGCGGAACAGAAAGCCGGGAGCGGCCGTCACCTGAGGCGCGTCTCCACGCCCCGCCAGGTAGCGCGCCTCCGACACCACCTCCATGTCGGCCCGCGCCCGCTCATCCAGCTCCGGGTCGCGATGCTCCAGCTCCGGCTGCGGCATCGGCGAGGCCAGCAGCATCGCCCGGTCCCCCGGCAGGAAGCCCCAGATCTCCTCCGTCACGAACGGCATCACGGGATGCGCAAGCGCGACCGTCCGCTGGAGCACCCAGAGCAGCGTCGAGGACACCGACCGCCGCGCGGCCTCGTCGTCCCCGTACAGCCGCGCCTTCGCCGCCTCGACGTACCAGTCGCACAGGTCGTTCCAGATGAATGCGTAGAGCGACTTCACCGCCGCGGCGAACTCGTAGGCATCGAGCAGCCGCAGCACCTCCTCCGATGCGCCGGCGAGGCGCGAGAGGATCCAGCGATCCTCGATCGTTGCCTGCTCAGGCGATGGCTCAGCGGCGGGGTCAGCCTTTTGGAGGACGAAGCGCGACGCGTTCCAGAGCTTGTTGGCCAGCTTGCCACCCTCGTCGATCATGCCCTCGGCGAACCGGACGTCCTGGGTGGAGCTCATCTTCAGCAGCCCGTAGCGCGTGCCGTCGGCGCCATAGCGGTCGATCAGGTCGAGCGGGTTGACGCCGGTGCCGAGCGACTTCGACATGCGCCGTCCGTCGGCCGCCTGGATGATGGACGTGATGTAGATGTCCGAGAACGGGCGCTCACCCATGAACTCGAGGCCCATCATCAGCATCCGCGCGACCCAAAGGTTGATGATGTCGCGGGCCGTCACGAGCACGTTGCCCGGGTAGTAGACGGCGAGACGCTCGGTCGGCTCCGGCCAGCCCAGGGTTGCGAACGGCCACAGCGCGGACGAGAACCAGGTGTCGAGCACGTCCGGATCCCGCTCCAGCTCCGTCGAGCCGCACTCGGCGCAGGCGTCAGGCGTCTCGGTCGCGACCGTCTGGTGGCCGTCCGGGCAGTACCACACCGGGATCTGGTGGCCCCACCACAGCTGCCGCGACACGCACCACGGGCGGATGTTGTCCATCCAGTGGAAGTAGATGTTCTCCTGGTTCTTCGGGATGAACCGCGCCCGGCCCGCCCGCACCTCGGCGTTCGCCGCCGCTGCCAGGGACTGCATCTCCATGAACCACTGCAGCGAGATCAGCGGCTCGATCCGGTCGCCTGACCGGTCGCAGTGGCCGACCTCGTGCTCGTAGGGCTGCTCCCCGGCCAGCAGCTGCTCGTCGAACAGCCGGTCGATCACCCGCTGCCGCGCCTCGGCCACCGGCAGGCCCGCGAACTCCCCGGCCGCCTCATTCATCCGGCCGTCGAATCCGATCACCGACAGCTCCTCCAGGCCGTGGCGGCGCCCGATCTCGAAGTCGTTTGGATCGTGGCCCGGCGTGATCTTGAGCGCCCCGGTGCCAAAGTCGGTCTTCACGTACTCGTCCGCGATGATCGGCACCTCACGGCCGACGATCGGCACGATCGCCGTCTTGCCGACCAGGTGCCGGTAGCGGTCGTCGTCAGGATGCACCGCCACCGCCGTGTCGGCCAGGATCGTCTCCGGGCGCACCGTCGCCACGGTCAGAAAGTCCTCGGTGCCCGCGATCCGGTAGCGCACCTCGTAGAGCGCGTCCGCCGCATGCTCGTGCCGCACCTCGAGATCCGACACGGTCGACCCGCACCCGGGGCACCAGTTCACGATCCGGTTGTCGCGATAGATCAGGCCCTTTCCGTACAGCCGCACGAACATCTCGAGCACGGCCCGGACGTAGCCTTCGTCCATCGTGAAGCGCTCATGGTCGTAGTCGAGCGTGCACCCGAGCCGCTTGAACTGCTGGATGATGGTCGCGCCGGTCGTGCGCCTCCACTCCCACACGCGCTCGACGAACGCCTCGCGGCCGAGGTCGAACCGGCTGGTGCCCTCCGCGCGCAGCTGCTTCTCGATCACGGCGTGCACGGCGATGGACGCGTGGTCGGTGCCGCAGATCCAGAGCGTGTCGCGCCCCTGCATCCGTCGCAGCCGGATCAGCGTGTCCTGGATCGAGCCGTTGAGCGCATGCCCCATGTGCAGCTCGCCGGTCACGTTCGGCGGCGGCAGCGCGATGACGAAGCGCTCGCGGTCGCTCTCCGGATCACCGGAGAAGCCGCACTCGCGCTCCCAGCGTTCGAACAGCCGCGCTTCCACGGCCGCCGGCTGGTGGCGGGTGCGACGCTCGAGCTCCTCTCGCCGCGCGTCGTCCATTGGCGGCTGATTGTAGTTAGTGTTGGCCCGTGCGAGTGCGGGCCATCTGGGCGATGTGCGCGCTGGTGGGTGCTGTTACGGCCGTGACCTACTGGCGGCTTCCGCCCGGGGCGACCTACCACTTCGACGACACGGGAATCAGCGGAGCGGCGTCGCGGCTGATCTCCTACCTGAACTTCCCGGTCGCGCTGATCGCGATCGCACTGGTCGGCGCTGTCGCGCGCGGGCCGTTGGCCTGGCTGGCAATCGCGCTGTGCGCGACGGTGGCGATCCCCGGCGTCGTCGACCAGGGCGATCTCACGGCCAGCTGGGCGAACCTACCCGCGGCGGTCGGCGTCGGGCTCGCCTTCTGGCTGACCTGGTGGGCGCCCGCGCGCCGGGAGCCGCCGATCGGCCGCGCGCGCCGTGTGATCATCATCCTGCTGGCACTCTGGTCGGTGCCGTGGATGATCGCCGCCACAGGCTTCTACGCGCAGGACGTGCCGCTGCTCGGGCACGTCATCCGGGCCCGCCAGCCGACGCCGGGCGAGCCCGACCTGGCATCGGTGCACCTCGGGCTGCACGAGGGCCTGTTCGGACTGATGCTCGTCATCACCGCGCTGCTGCTGTCGGCTCGCACGCGTCCCAGGCTGCTGTCGCTCTACCTGGCGCTGGTGTTCTGCTACGGCGTTGCCATCGCGATCAACGACGGCTGGAACGAGCAGGTCATCAAGCGCGGCTGGACGAGCCACAACATCCCGTCGGTGCTGCAGCCCAAGCTCAGCCTGGCCTGGCTGGCGCTGCTCGTGGCCGCTCTGCTGATCGAGCGGTTCTGGTTCTCGCGACCGCGCTACTAGGTCAGGCCGTCGGGAGGCCGAGCGCGGCACGCATGCCCAGCTCGAGGCGCAGCCGCAGGTCAGCCATCGTCAGCAGCGTGGTGCCGTGCTCGGCGGCCGGATCTGGTGCCGGCGGCGGCGCCGGCGCCTGGATGCGCGTCCGGGAGGGCCTCGCCTGCGAGGGCGGCGTCTCGTTCGCGCGGGCGGCGGCGATGATGTCGGACCGAAGCTCGACGCGCGGCTGCTGCGCCTGCACCGACGCGGTCAGCCACGGCGCCGGCTTCAGCAGGTGGCCCGCGCCGGGCGCCCATATCCGTGCGTAGCCGTCCCACGGTGCGCTGTCGAGCGGCTCCATCGCGATCGGCCGGCCGCGCCCGGAGGCCACGATGATCATGCCGTGCCCCGCGTAGAGGGCGACGTGGTAGGGCTCGCCCGAGGGTGCCCCCAGGAACGCCAGGTCGCCGGGGCGGAGCTGGTCGACGGTGATCGGCACCCCCATCTGCCACAGCACTGCGGCGGTTGGGCGGCCTGGGAGCGGGTGCCCGGCTGCCGCATAGGCGTAGTCGACGAGGCCGGAGCAGTCGAAGCCGCCCTCGGCGCGGGACTCGCCGCCCCACACGTAGGGCCAGCCGATCTGCTCAGCCGCTGCCTCGACCACCCTGCCGCGGAGCCCGCGCCCGAGCTGCGGGAGATGCGTGGGGTGGTGCACCTTGACGTGATGGCCGCGGTGGTGGTGCCTTGCGTGATGTCGGGGCTTGCGGTGGCCGCCGTGTCCGTGGTGGTGCTTCGGCGTCGGAGGCGGGCCGTTGCTGAGACCGCCACCGCCGCCACCGCCACTACCACCACTCCCGCCGCCGCTACCACCACTCCCGCCGCCGTTGCCACCGCCGCCACCACTGCCGCCGCTCCCGCCGCCGGATCCCGCCGGCGGGGCGAGGGCGACGCTGCCGAGCAGGATCGTGCTGCCGGCGGGCAGGCCATCGTGGGCGGCGGAGAGGGTGACGACCAGGCCGGTCACCGTCCGACCGTCGGCGGCGTTCAGCTGGTAGCCGGCGGTGAGCGTTCCCCAGTCGGCCAGCGGCGTCGAGTCGCCGACGGCGGGGAGGTCGGCGGCCGAGCCGTCGATCTGCAGGCCCTGGCCGCTCAGCGCGACGCTTGCCGTCGATGTGTCGGCGGAGACGTTGAGCGACTGCAGCTGGATCTCGCCGCCGAAGACACTGAGGTTGGAGAGCTGCGCGCTGCCGGAGTTGACGCCGCCCGTGGAGGCGGCCGTGCTGGTGCCGGAGCCGAGCGTCACGAGGGGCTGGTCGCTGCTCGAGCTCCAGTCGGTCACCGTTACGGAAGGATTGGCGGTGGAGTCGGCCGCCGGAGTCGCGATCGGGGTGCCGTTCTGGGGAACGATGAGGACGGCCTGCACCGTCGCGGCCGGGGTGGTCGCCCCCTGCGCGGCCGCCGACAGGCCGCCGATCGCCATGACGGCGAGCGCGATCGCGAAGACCCGAGTGGAGCGCCCCCTCTTCACAGCGCCGCAGCCTACCCCAAGACCCGGATTTGCTCTAGGGCGGTAACCACCTTCTCACGAGGGTACACGCGGACGCAACCCTTTCTAACCTTCAAGTAGAGGTTCAGATCTGCGTTTACGAGACTGGTGCTCTTTCGCGACCAATCCGGCCTATCAACGTCACATCCCCGCCCGTAGGTTCGGGGCCGTGCCTCGCCATCGAAGAATCGAGTACCCCGGAGCGATCCACCATGTCTCGACGCGAGGCAATCGCCAGCTTCCTGTCTTCGAGACGCGCAGCGACTTCGACGTCTATCTGACATTGCTGTCACGGGTCTCTGCCCGGCAGGGGTGGCGCGTCTTGTCGTACTGCCTGATGACGAACCACCTGCACCTTCTCCTCCAGACACCGACTCCAAACCTCTCTGAGGGCATGCGCGTCCTCAGCGGCACCTACACGCGGATGTACAACGACAGCCGCGGGACACCGGGCCACGTATTTCAGGGCCGATTCAAGAACCGGCTTGTTCAGACAGACGAGCACCTCTTCACGGCCTTCGCCTACATCGCCCTCAACCCGGTGAGGCCCTGGCTGTGCGGCGACCCCCTCGAGTGGGAGTGGAGCGCCCATCGGGAGCTTGCGGGCGAGCAGGCCATCGCCGGTGCCCGGATCACGGCCGCCGATGCGCTCGCGTGCTTCGGGCAGGATCCGGAGGCTGCGCGTCTGCGCTACGTCCGGCTCGTCCGCTCGTACCAAGGCAAGGTGATCGGAGGCACGACCGACCCCGTGTTGGGGAACCGACAGTGAGTGTCAGCTGGCGCCGTCCTCCAACGGGGTCAGGCCGAAGGCCTGACCCCGACGGGCACCTGCTTACGCCGACTCCTGCCCCAGCTCAGCCGTCACGTCGACGGAGTGGCCGCCTTCGGTGACGAGCGTCGGGTCGATGTGCTTCTCGATGGTCTCGCGCGTGATCACGCACTTGTTCACGTCCTTGCGCGACGGCAGGTCGAACATCACGTTCAGCAGCGCCGCCTCGATGATCGACCGCAGACCGCGTGCGCCCGTGGCCCGCTCGAGCGCGCTGTTCGCGATCGCTCCCAGCGCGTCGTCCGTGAACACCAGATCGATCCCGTCGTACGAGAAGAACTTCTGGTACTGCTTGACCAGCGCGTTCTTCGGCTCGAGCAGGATCCGCACGAGATCCTCCTGGTTCAGCTGGTGCACCGCCGACACGACCGGCAGGCGCCCGATGAACTCGGGGATCAGCCCGAACGAGATCAGATCCTCCGGCATCACGTGCTGGAACAGTTCCTGCGTGTCGCGGTTCCTCTTCGACCGCAGGTCGGACCCGAACCCAATCGAGTTGCGTCCCACCCGCCGCTCGATGATGCGGTCGAGGTCGGCGAACGCGCCGCCGCAGATGAACAGGATGTTCGTCGTGTCGATCGAGAGGAACTCCTGGTGCGGGTGCTTGCGTCCCCCCTGCGGCGGGACGCTCGCAACCGTGCCTTCGAGGATCTTCAGCAGCGCCTGCTGCACGCCCTCGCCGGACACGTCGCGGGTGATCGACGGGTTGTCCGCCTTGCGGGCGATCTTGTCGACCTCGTCGATGTAGATGATCCCGGTCTCGGCCTTCTTGACGTCGAAGTCGGCCGCCTGGATCAGCTTCAGCAGGATGTTCTCGACGTCCTCGCCGACGTAGCCGGCCTCGGTCAGCGCCGTGGCGTCGGCGATCGCGAACGGCACGTTCAGGATCCGCGCCAGCGTCTGCGCGAGCAGCGTCTTGCCGCAGCCGGTCGGGCCGAGCAGCAGGATGTTCGACTTGGCCAGCTCCACCTCGCCGTCGGTCTGGCCCGACATCTGCACGCGCTTGTAGTGGTTGTAGACCGCCACCGACAGCGTGCGCTTCGCCTCCTCCTGGCCGACCACGTAGTCGTTGAGGACGCTGTAGATCTCCTTGGGCCGAGGCAGGTTGTCGAGGTCGAGCTGAACCGGAGTCGTCAGCTCCTCGTCGATGATCTCGTTGCAGAGATCGATGCACTCGTCGCAGATGTAGACCCCAGGCCCTGCGATCAGCTTCTTGACCTGCCGCTGGCTCTTGCCGCAGAAGCTGCAGAGCAGCTGCTCATTGGTGTCGGTCGGGCGTGCCATCAGTGCTTGTCGATGACCCGGTCGATGATGCCGTACTCCTGGGCCTCCTCGGCGCTCATGAAGTAGTCGCGCTCGGTGTCGCGCGTGACCTTCTCGAGCGACTGGCCGGTGTGGTCGGCGATGATCTTGTCGAGGCGCTTGCGGATGTCGATGATCTCGCGCGCGTGGATCTCGATGTCGGTCGCCTGGCCCTGGAAGCCGGACGACACCTGGTGGATCAGGATCTTCGCGTTTGGCAGCGCCATCCGCTTGCCCTTCGCCCCACCCGCCAGGAGCAGCGCGCCCATGCTCATCGCGATGCCGACGCAGATCGTCGACACGTCCGGCTTGATGAACTGCATCGTGTCGTAGATCGCAAGGCCGGCGTAGACGCTGCCGCCGGGCGAGTTGATGTAGAGCGAGATGTCCTTGTCGGGATCCTCTGACTCGAGGTGCAGCAGCTGGGCCACGATCAGGTTCGCGATCTGGTCGTCCACGGGTGTCCCCAGGAAGATGATCCGCTCGTTCAGCAGTCGCGAGTAGATGTCAAACGAGCGCTCGCCGCGCGAGGTCTGCTCGATCACCATGGGAATCAGTGGGCTCACTCAATCGCTCCTATTCGCCGGGCCCTGCCGAGCCGGGTGTCCAGATCGTTGTCGGTTTTGCGGCCGCGCCCTCGGATTCCTTCTCGGGCGTCCACAGCTTCTCGCGCGCCTCCGCCTGCTCGGGCGAGATCTCCTTGGCGTTATCGACCACGATGTCGAGAGCTTTCTGCAGGCGCAGATCGATGCGAAGGGCCGTCAGCGTGGCCGGATCCTCCATCAGCCGCGACACCAGCTCGTCGGGGTCCTCCCCACCCTGGGTGGCCTGTTCGCGGATGAACGCCTCGACCATCTCGTCGGTGATCTCGATCTTCTCCGCGTCGGCGACGGCCTCGAGCACGAGATCCTTCCGCACCGCGTCCTCGGCCTGCGGCCGCAGCGCCTCGACCACCTGCTCGGCGCTCTGCCCGGTCAGCCGCAGGTAGTCGGACATCTCCATCCCGCGGGACGCGAGCGACTCGATCATGCTCCGCGTCATGTCGGCCATGCGGCCCCGGACGAGCGCCTCGGGCAGCTCGGTCGAGAGCTGCTTGGCCAGGTCGTCGAGCACCGATGACCGGAACACGCGGTCGGACTCCTCCTGCAGCGCCTCCGAGAAGCGGCCGGTGATGTCGTCCTCGAGCTCCTTCAGCGTGTCGAACTCGCTCACGGACTTCGCGAACTCGTCGTCGAGGTCGGGAAGCAGACGCTCCTTGACGTCCTTCATGACGACGTGGAAGCTCGCGGCCTGTCCGGCGAGGTGCTCCGCCGGGTAGTCGGCCGGGAAGGCGACCGGCACGTCCTTCTCGTCGCCGGCCTTCATGCCCTCGAGCCCCTGCTCGAGGTCGCTGATCAGGCGCCCGCTGCCGAGCTCGATGCCGTAGTCGGTGCCGCTTCCGCCCTCGAACGGCTCATCGTCGATCGAGCCGGTGAAGTCGATGACGACGAAGTCCCCGTCCTTCGCGCCGCGCTCGACGGGATTCAGCTCGGCGACGGTCAACCGCAGCCGCTCCAGCTCCTGGTCGACCGCCTCGCGCGGCACCTCCACGGGCGGGCGCACACCGGACATGCCCTTGTAGGAGCGCACCTCGGGCTTCGGCTTGACCTCGACCTCCGCCTGGAAGCTGAACACCTCGCCCTCCACCGGCTCGTCCTGCCAGTCGATCGTCGGGCGGTCGATAGGGTCGATGCCAGACACGGCAACGGCGCGGCGGTACCAGCCGGAGAGGTGATGCTCGAGCGCCTCCTCGATCACGGCGTCACGGCCGATCCGCTGCATGACGAGCCCCTTCGGCGCCTTGCCCTTCCGAAATCCGGGGAGCCGCACCGACTGCGAGAGGTCGTTCAGCGCATGCTCGAACGCGTGGTCGACGTCGTGGGCCGGAACCTCGACCGTCAGCCGTACGCGATTCGCTTCGAGCTCTTCGAGTTGGGTCTTCATGGGCGAGGGCCAGGCACGGCCGAAGGCGCGGCCGGCGGTCTACTAACCTTAGTCGCACCCTTGCAGCAGCGCCACCGCGGCGGATTCTCGATCCGAGGCGGTTGCTAGGGTCGATGCGTGCCCGACGAGCGCCGCAGGTACAGCGATGCCGAGGATGCCACACGGCGCACCCGGCTCGCCAACGAGCGCACCTACCTCGCGTGGTGGCGGACCGGCCTGACCGCGATCGCCGTCAGCCTCGCGGCCGGCAAGGTGGTGCCCCAGCTCGCCGACACGACCAGCAAGTGGCCGTACGAGCTGATCGGCGCCGGCTTCGCGCTGATCGGGATCGCCTGCATCGCCTACGCCCTCATCCGCGAGCGCCAGGTCGAGGACGCGCTGATGCGCGGGGAGTTCGTGCCTCCCGACCGGACGTGGACGCTCGTGATGACGGTGGGCGGCGTCGCGCTCGGCCTGCTCACGCTGCTGCTGCTCGCCACCGGCCGCTGAGCGTTGGAGGCCCATTGAGGGTCGCTTGCGGCAACCGCCGGGTACCGCGACACTGAGGTCCGCGAGGGGAGTATCCGAAGCCGTGCCTCGTCAACCCGGACGACCGTCCCGGGGCACGGCGGCCCGAAGGCCGGAGAGACCTCCATGTCGACAGCCATGGAGGTGCGGAGATGGTCCTTGCAACGACCCTTCACGCCGGCCCGGAGATCTGGGCCGCGCTGTTCGCAGCGCTCGCCGCGATGATCGTGGTCGACCTCGCGATGCTGCGCCCGGGCCGGGCAATCGGCGTGCGGGAGGCGGCCCTGTGGAGCGTCGCCTGGTTCGCGGTCGGCCTGGGCTTCGGCGCCGTGCTGTGGGTGTGGGCCGGGAGCGGACCGGCGGCCGCGTATCTGGGCGGCTACCTGGTCGAGCGGAGCCTCTCGATCGACAACGTCTTCGTGTTCGCGCTGATCATGGCCGCGTTCGGCGTGAGCGACCGGCACCAGGCACGCGTGCTGCTCTGGGGAGTCCTCGGCGCGCTCGTGCTGCGCGCGGTGCTGATCGCGGCCGGCGTCGAGCTGCTCGACCGGGTGGCATGGACTGCCTACGTGATGGGCGCTCTTCTGGTTGTCACCGGCGTGCGCATGGTGCGCCACCGGCCGGAGCAGGCGGACCCGACCGCGAACCCCGTGGCCCGGGCGGTCGGCCGGATCCTCCCCGTCGACGCGGATGACGACAGTGGCAGGGTGATCCGATGGCGTGGCGGCCGGCTGGTCGCGACGCCGCTGTTGCCCGTGCTGGTCGCCGTGGCGACGACCGATCTCGTCTTCGCCGTCGACTCCGTGCCTGCCATCCTCGCCATCACGCAGGAGCCGCTGCTGCTCGTCGCCGCGAACGCGTTCGCGATGCTCGGCTTGCGGTCGCTGTACTTCAGCGTCGCCGGGCTCGTCGACCGTTTCGTGTATCTGGCCCCTGGACTGGCCGTTGTGCTTGTGTTCATCGGTCTCAAGATGGTGTGGGCGGAGGCGGTCGGCCATGTGCCGCTCTCGGTCTCGCTGCCCGTCATCGGGCTGATCATCGCGGGCGCCGTAGCCGCCTCATTTGTCGCCACCCGTGGCCGCGGGGCCGCGGCAGCCGACGCCGGGTAGCGAGCTCATGCTGTACTCCCGGCATGCACGAGACCCCAGACGACATCGCCCGCCTCCAGGAGCTGCTGGATCGAAGCTACGACGCCGCCGGCCGCCACCTGCTGGACATCCACACCCCTGAGCGCCGGATGACCGGCGAGCAGATCGCGGCACGCCTGCACGGCATGGTGCTGCTTGCGCTGGCAACGGTGACCGCCGACAACCGGCCGATCGTCGGGCCAGTCGACGGCATCTTCCACTGCGGCCACTTCTACTTCGGCTCGGCGCCGGACTCGCTGCGCTTCCGCCACATCCGCGTGCGACCGCAGGTGAGCGCCACCCATCTGCCCGGCGAGGAGCTCGCGGTGACCGTCCACGGCGTGGCGGTGCCGGTCGACGTACGGGCGCCCGAGCACGCCGGCTTCCGCCGCACGCTGCTCGAGATCTACCCGCCCCGCTACGGGGACGAGTGGGAGGAGTTCCTCGATTCCGGGCCCGTCTACGCCCGGATCGACGCACGGCGGATGTACGCGTTCGCCATGCAGTGAACGCGCCCCGCTGCCGATACACACTGCATGGAGGCATCGTTCGCGATGGCCCTCGACGTCCTGCCGGCGGCACCGTGGGACGTCCGCGCGATCCGCGCCGACGGCGGCCCGGTCGGCCTGCGGCTGCTCGCTGCCCGCGACGGGCGCCTGCACTGCACGCTCGACGCGGTCGACGTGGAATCGGGGCTCGAGCTGACCATCCCGGTGGAGCTGCCCGATCGCGGCGGCTTCTCGGTGGTCTGCGCCGTCGAGGAGATCGTGCCGCTGGGAGCGTCCCGGCTGGCCGCCGACCTGCGGGTGGTCGAGGTGGCGCGGCGAAAGCCGTTCCGCGGAGATGCGCGCGACGAGGCACGCACGCCGGCGGTGCTGTGGGTGCTCGAGGCGGTGAACCACGGGGTCGGCACCGAGCTGACCGGATGGGCTGTCGACGTCTCGGCGGGCGGGATCGGGTTCATGGTGACAGCGCTGCTCCAGTCCGGCGACCGCCTGCTGGTGCAGACCCGGCACGACGGCGTCGGCATCCAGGGCGAGGTCGAGGTGCTCGGCGTCGACCGCGGTGCCGAGGGCGGCTGGCGCGCTGCCTGCCGCTTCACCGACCTGCCCGACGAGACCCGCGCGGAGCTCGAGGCGCGGTTCGGCCGCGCGGCCTGAGCTCACGACCCGGGAGCACCGCCGGCGGCAATAGACTGACCGCCTGATGCTCGTCTGCCCCGCCTGCGGAACCCGAAACCCGGACGGGGCGAAGTTCTGCCTCGAGTGCGGAACGGCGTTGGCGGGCGCCGAGGAGCGCACCGACGAGCGCAAGCTGGTGACGGTGCTCTTCGCGGATGTGGTGGGTTCCACGTCGCTCGGCGGGAAGCTCGACGCAGAAGCGCTGAAGGACATCATGAGCCGGTTCTTCTCGGCCATGCGCGAGGAGATCGAGTCCGAAGGGGGCGCCGTCGAGAAGTTCATCGGCGATGCGGTGATGGCCGCCTTCGGGGTTCCGGCCGCGCATGAGGATGACCCCGAGCGGGCGCTGCGAGCCGCGCTTCGAATGCAGAGGCGGTTGGGCGAGCTGAATGCACGGCTGGCGCACGAGCATGGCGTGCAGCTGGCCATGCGGGTGGGCGTCAACACCGGCGAGGTCGTGGCGACCACGTCACCGCGTCCGGGCGAGGCGATGGCGACAGGCGACCCGGTGAACATGGCCGCCCGGCTGCAGTCCCTCGCCGAGCCCGGCAGCGTGCTCGTCGGGGCGCGCACCGCCGCAGCCGCACGCGGGTTCGCGCTCGTGCCGATGGCTTCGCTGGACGTGCGCGGGCGGGACGACCCCCTGCCGGCGTTCCGGCTGGCCGGCGAGAGCGACGAGCCGGCTCGCGGCATCCCCGGGCTCCGCGCACCCATGGTGGGACGCGATCGCGAGCTCGAGCTGCTCGGAACCCTGCTCCGCCGGGTCTCCGACGAAGGCCGCGGCCACCTCGTCACCATCTACGGCGACCCGGGTGTCGGCAAGAGCCGGCTCGTGGCGGAGTTCACCGCCACGGCGGAGGCGCGCGTGGTGATCGGTCGCTGCCTGCCGTACGGCGACGGCATCACGTTCTGGCCGCTCGTCGAGATCGCGAAGTCGGAGTTCGGGCTGCTCGACACCGACACGCCGGACGCCGCGCTTGCAAAGGTGCGCAGACTCGAGATGGACGCGCCCGAGCTGCGTGATGCCGTGCCCGCGATCGCATACACGATCGGCCTCGACGACGCCGAGTCTCCGCTGAGGGCGCTCTCGCCGCGTGCGGTCATGTCGGCCATCCGCGGCGCCTGGAGGTCATTGTTCGCCCACATGGCCGGGGATGGCCCGCTGGTGGTCGTGGTCGAGGACATCCACTGGGCGGACGGGGCCATGCTCGATCTCCTGGAAGAGCTTGCCGACCGCATCCCGGCACCTGTGCTGTTCCTCTGCCCGAGCCGGCCCGAGCTCACGGCGCGGCGCCCGGGCTGGGGCGGCGGCCGCAGGAGCGTCTCGAGCATCGCGTTGGATCCTCTCGGCCGTGCCGAGGCCGAGCGCATGGTCGAGCTCCTGCTGAACGTCGACGAGCTGGACGACGGGGTGCGCGCTCGTATCCTCGA
Source organism: Gaiellales bacterium (assembly GCA_035695105.1). Lineage (GTDB taxonomy): Bacteria > Actinomycetota > Thermoleophilia > Gaiellales > JAICJC01 > JAICYJ01. The sequence continues at coordinate 25,039 of DASSEV010000082.1, read as the reverse complement.
ACGGGCTGAGGGAAACCCGTTCTTCCTCGAGGAGATCCTCCGCCGCCTGATGGACGAGCAGCTGATCGTCCAGGAGGGCGGACGCTGGAGGGCCGACGCCGCAATCGATCGCGTTGCCATCCCGGACACCGTGCAGGGCGTGCTGGCCGCGCGCATCGACCTGCTGCCGGCCGACCAGAAGCGGGCGGTGCAGTCGGCGGCGGTCGTCGGGCGTGTCTTCTGGCCCGGTGCGGTCGCAGGCCTTCTCGACGGCGACGCCGACCGCGTCGAGCAGCTGCTCGATGAGCTGGAGCGGCGCGACCTCGTTCTCACCCGGCTGACATCATCGATGGCCGGCCAGCGCGAGCTGATCTTCAAGCACATCCTCACGCGCGACGTCGCATACGAGAGCCTCCCGCGGAAGGAGCGGCCGCGGGCGCACGGCGACGTGGCGGCGTGGATCGAGCGGACGTACGGTGAGCGGCGTCTGGAGGTCGCGGAGCTGCTCGCGCACCACTACGACCTCGCCGGAGACCGTGAACGGGCCCGGCGCTACGCACTCGACGCAGGTCGCCGCGACCTCGGCCGGCTGGCGCTGGACGGCGCGCTCGCATTCGCCACGCGCGCGGCCGAGCTCGCGCAGCGGCCGGTCGACAGGGCAGCCGCGCTGGCGGTGATCGGAGAGGCGCGCTACCAGGCGGCGAACGGCGACGCAGCGTTTGCCGCGTGGCACGAGGCCGTGCGCCTGCTGGAGAACCAGCCGAACGACGATCCCGCGCTGGTTGCATCCGTCTGCGGGCGCCTCGCCATGCTCGCGACCCGCGCACCGGGACTCATGCCGCAGACCGTTGCCGACGCCGACGACATTCGCCGCGTGCTCGAGATGGGACTTGCCGCAGCCGGAGATGGCGACTCTCCTGCACACGTGGATCTGCTCATGGCGGACGGCGCCTGGGGGTTCGGCTTTCCCGACGCGCTGGCCGAGAACCGGGAGCGAACGCTCGACCGCATGACGGAGGCCGGGAGGCAGGCCGTGGCCATGGCGGAGCGGCTTGGCCAGCCCGAGCTGCTCTCGCTCGCACTGGACGTTGCGTACATCGCCGATCAGGACCGGGACGACGTCCCGACACTCCTCGCCGGAGTCGAGCGCCGTCTGCAGCTGGCCGATCATGTCCTGGCGGGCATCGACCTCGACGACATCTTCTACATGGCCGCTCAGACGTACTGGGAGCAGGGGCGCTACCGCGATGCGCTTGCCGTTGCGGAAGAGGGCGTCGAACGGGTCTCGGCGCTCGGAGCCGAGCCGATCGGCTCGAGGTCGACGGCAGCGATCACACGCATGCTGCTCGGGGACTGGGACGCTGTCGTCGACGAGCACCGCAGCGCTGCGGCACGGTGGGAGCAACCCCCTGGATTCCTGCGATTGCTCTGGGCGACGACGGAATACGTGTACGCAGCGCGCGGAGATATCGACGCGGCGTCGCGGCTTCGGGAAGTCACGTACGGGGCCATGAACAGGCTGGCGTTCCGAGCGCTCGGACTCCTGGCGGAGGGTCGCCTCGACGAGGCGTTCGCCCAGCTGGATCGGATGCGTCAGCCGGATGGCCTTGGCTTCGCGCTGCAGGCCAGAGCGGAGCTCCTCCGCGCCGCGCGCCGTTGGGATGACCTCGCCGCTCACATTCAGACGATCCGCGACCGCTCGGCACGCATCGGCTGGCTGATCGGCCCACCAGCCGCCGATCGTGCCGAGGCCGCAATTGCGATGGCGCGCGAGGACCCCGCCGGCGCCGAGCCGCTGCTGCAGCGGTCGGTCGACGGATTTCGCGAGGCCGGCGCCGAATGGGAGGCAGCGCGGTCGGCGCTCGACCTGGCCGCAGCCCTCCAAGCGATTGGCCACGCGGATGCGGCCGTCTCGGCGCTCGACGACGCGTCTCCCGCTCTCGAGCGGGCCGGTGCCGTGGCGGAGCTGGCTCGCCTGGCCGAACTGCGCCGAGCCTGATCGGCCGCGGCGGCCATCCGGACGGGCCGAGCACGGCCTTCGATGCGGGCGAGAGGACTCGAACCTCCACGGCCGAAGCCACCGGCTCCTAAGGCCGGCGCGTCTACCAATTCCGCCACACCCGCGCGTGCGTCCTGGAACCGTATGCGAAACCACAGGAAACCGGTCAAGACTGGATGGCATCCCGCCGATGAGTGACGTTGCAACCGCAATCGCGAGGCCGCCCCATCGAAACGCCCACACACGCTTCGGAGCTGTCACCCGATCGGCCGCTGAGCGACGCTCGGGCCGACGCGCTCGGGCATGCGAATTTCGCGGCCCATCTCGCCGGCGTCATCGCCGCCCGGGCTCCGCGCGAGGGCCTCACGATCGGCCTCTACGGCGACACCGGGTCGGGCCGCACCTCGGCGCTCAACCTGACCCGCCTCGCGCTGCGCGAGCAGGCCGGCGGAACGATCACGGTCGTCGACTGGAATCCGTGGCTGCTGAGCGGCGAGGAGGATCTGGAAGGGCGGTTCGTGTACCTGCTCGCCAGCGCCGTGCTGCCGGCCGGCAAGGAGCAGTCGCCGGACACCGGCCAGGTGGCCGCGCTCCGGGCCCGCGTCGCCTCGACCCTCGGGTCGGGCGACAAGCGCGTGGTCGTGCTGGTCGACGATGCCGACCGCCTCGACACCGTCCGCCAGGCTGAGCTGATGCGGCTGCTCGCCTCGGCGGCGGCGATCCCCAACCTCATCTTCCTGATCGTGCTCGGCCGCGACTCGGTCGACGCGGCGGCGATCCAGAAGGCGGTGCAGCTCGAGATCGACCTGCCGCTACCCGATCGCTCCTCCCTCCAGCAGCTGTTCATCGACAGGATCGAGCCGCTGCTGGCCGGCGCCCGCGAGGGCGGCCTCGTCCACCCGGAGTACTGGATCGACATCTGCGCGAACGGCATCGATCCGTTCCTGCGCACGCCGCGTGACGTTGTCCGACTTGTGAACGCGGTCACCGCGACCTACTCCGCCGTTCAGGGCGAGGTCAACCCGATCGACTTCACGGCGCTCGAGACGCTCCGCCTCTTCTCCCCCATCGCCTACGACGCCGTGCGGCGCAGGCCGGACGCCTTCCTGCTTCCGGGGACGGCGCGACGTGACGAGGACGGGTCGCTGGCGGCCACCCGCGCCTACCACGAGCGCTGGACCGAGCGGCTCGAGGACGAGGAGCAGACGAAGGCGATGAACATCCTGCTGCGGCTGTTCCCTCGGCTGGGCGACGTGCTCGGTGCGCGCGTGCTCGCGACCATGCCGGAGGAGTCGTGGCGCCCGCTGCTGCTGCTCGCCAGCGAGGATGTGTTCCCGGTCTACTTCCAGCTCGCGATCCCGCGCGGCGGCATCTCGAACGCCGACCTGCAGTCGAAGCTCGAGAGCTTCGGCGACACGAACCAGTTCGCGGCGACGCTGCTCGAGCTGGCCCGCGACTCGAGCCCGGATGCGTCGCAGCGGCTGCAGGCATTCCTCGGCCGGCTCGAGAACCACATCGGCGAGAGCGCCTCGCGCGAGGATCTGGAGGCGTCGATGCGGGCGCTGTTCCAGGCGGCCGACGACCTCCTGCGCCGCGAGGAGAGCGGCCGCGCAGATGTGGACGGCACGCAGAGCCTGCGCCGGATCGTGCGCCGGCTGCTCGGCGAGGTCTCGCAGGACGACCGCGTGTCGCTGCTCGAGGAGGGCTTCGGCACCGGGGCATCGATTGCGACGATCACCGACATCGTCATCATGCTCGGCCAGCAGCACGGCAAGTACGGCGGCGAGTGGCAGGAGGGCGCCGAGACGCTCGTCAGCCTGTCCCAGCTCGCGCAGGTGGAGAACATTGCGCTTACCGCCGTGCGCGATGCGGCCGACGACGGGCGGCTGCTGCGCGCACCCAAGATGGTCGACGCGCTGGGATGCTGGGCCACCTGGAACCGCGGCGAGTGCCGCGCCTGGGTGAGCCGCGTGATCGCGGACGACGACGGGCTGGTCGCGTTCCTCCAGCCGTTCATGCGGTCGGCCGGCCAGCCCAGCGCGAGCGCCCGCGGGCCGCGGGTCGAGAACCGGCTGGATCACCGGCGGCTGCGACCGTTCCTCGAGCCCGGCGCGATCGTCGACCGTGTGCGGGACATGGCGGAGCGGCCGGAGCGCAGCGAGCAGGAGCGGCAGCTGATGCGGCGGTTCGTGCTCGACCACGAGCTGCTGCAGCAGGCGACGAGCGCGGACTACGCCGAGGGTGAGCACAGCACCCAGAGCGACAGCTACGCCGCTTGAGCCCTGAGGGGTCGGCTTCAGCCTGACCCTGGTTCAAAGCCGGGGTCAGGCCTCCGGCCTGACCCCACATAGACTCCCCACATGCGCGTGCTCGTCCTCGACCACACCTACCCCCTCGCGGAGGTGCAGGCGATCCTGCCCGCGGCCGAGTTCGCGACGATGGACGACGCCGGCCCGGAGGTCGAGGCGCTGCTGGTGTCGCCCGACGCGCCGGTGGGCGCGGCCGACCTCGACCGGCTGCCCGACCTCAAGGTGATCGCCACCGCCAGCACCGGCACCGACCACATCGATCTCGAGGCGGCGAAGGCGCGCGGGGTCGCGGTGCACAACGTCGCCGGCTACTGCACCGAGGAGGTCGCCGATCACGCGCTCGCGCTGCTGGTGGCCGGTCGCCGCGGGCTGATCCAGCAGGACCGCTCGGTGCAGGCGGGTGAGTGGGACTACCTGGCGGCGGGGATGCCGCACCGGCTGGCCGGGACGCTGGTGGCGGTGATCGGATGGGGACGGATCGGCCGCCGGTTCGGCCAGAAGGCCGAGGCGCTCGGGATGCACGTGCGCTGGTGGGATCCGTTGGTCGAGGGCAGCGAGCCAGACATGGAAGATCTGCTCCGCTGGGCCGACGCGGTGTCGCTGCACGCGCCGTGGACGCCGGAGACGGAGGGCATGATCGACCGCCGCCGGCTGGAGATGATGCGGCCGGGGACGCTGCTGATCAACACGGCGCGCGGTGCGCTGGTCGATCGCGAGGCCCTGCTCGAGGGGGGTCACGTGCGCGCGCTGTTCGACAACGTCTGGGAGCGGCCGCCCGCGGACGACCTGCTCGGCGTCCACCACATCGCGATCACGCCGTACGTCGCCTGGCTGTCGCCCGAGACCGAGCTCCTGCCCTACACGCTGGCGGCCCAGGCGGCCGCCGAAACGCTCGGCCGCACCGGCGCGGTATCCTGATAGCACCGCGGTGGCCGTAGCTCAGCTGGTGGTAGCCCCTGGTTGTGGTCCAGGAGGTCGTGGGTTCGAGTCCCACCGGTCACCCCTCATACAGGGTCCGCAGGGAGGAGCCGGTGTCCTATGGCCCGGTGCCAGCGCCTCGCCGCACTCTCCGCGTCGCGACCGGCCGAGTCGCACGAGCCGTTGCGTGGGAGGCCGAGAGGGTGTTGGCCGACTGCAGCTCGTAGTTGTCGCTGTTCTGGGCGAGGCAGTCGTACTGGGAGTAGAGGACGTCCAGATTGCCTGGGGTCGCCGTATCGGGGGCGAGCGAGGCGATGCCGTTGATGTCGAAACCCTCCGGGAAGTCGTAGAGGATGGTTGGGATGCCACCGTCCAGATTCCATCTGGCTATCGAGGCGAACAGTCCGCAGTAGGCCGTCGACTGGCCGAAGTAGATATCGCCGGTCGACTCGTCCATCGCGGCCGCCCAGTTGCTGTACAGCCCCGGGTGCTGCCGCGGCACCGTGACGGTGCTGCCACCGATGGTGAGCACTCGCACGTTGCACGTGTCCGCTGAGTACGAGCAGACGGTGTACAGGAGGTGCGACGTTCCCACCCAGTTCGCCTGGAGACACCAGCCGCAGCGCGGCCTGATCGACGCGATCCGGGCGATACGGCCGGAGCTGCGGTTGTAGAGAAGCAGTGTCCGTGCCGTGCTGGTCAGGCGCATGAAGGCGACGTACTTGGTCGACGCTACGCCGTAGTACTCCCAGGCGCTCGAGTTGACCTTTGCCGGCAACGCCTTCCGCGTCCTTGAGGCCAGGTTGTAGTAGTAGAGGTTCGACGACGAGCCATGCGCCTGCTGGTAGATGATCGTCTCGGTTCCGCCCGTCACAGGGCTTGGCGTATAGGCCGCCGTGTCTCGTACATTCAGCTTCCATGTCGCGCCGCCGGCGCGCGGTTTCGCGTAGACGTTCCAGTGACCTGGGTTGGAGACCGAGTTCTGCTCCCATGCCTGGTAGGTCGCGGTGGCGGCTGGGCTGGACTCCTGAACCGCCGGATTGGTCTGCAGTCCCACCGGGACCGCCGCCGCAGATGCGGAGCCGGAACCCGCGCTGAACGCGGCGGCCACGACAAGCAGAACCAGCAGATTGCGATAAGGGCTCGAACAGGACACGTGCGACCTCCCTCTGCGTTACCGGAAGTACGCCACGATCTCGACCGGTCGACGTCCGAGAAAGCCCTGCGGGGCCTGCGGCAAACCCCGCAACTGCGACGTCACGCGGCGGAGGAGACTACGGCGAGGTTAGGGGACTTCGCGGATGCTCCTCGAGCGCAGCACCTCGAGGATGCACGGGCGAAACGTCGGTCGAACGAACGGGGATGGCAGTCATGCGTCGCGTCAACAGGCATCGAATCGTCGCCATGGCAGTGGTCTCGCTCGTCGTGTGTCTCAGCCTACCGGCCGAGGCGCTGGCGGTCTCCTCTCCGTGGTCCTCGCTGCCAGTGTTGCCGGAGCCGGTCTACCGGCCCGGTGTGGCGAGCATCGGCGGCACGGTCTACGCGGTCGGAGGGTCGCACGATTACGCTCCGCCGTCCTCCTCGGTGTACGCGCTCGACACGGCGACGAACGAGTGGACGGCGCGAGCCGGCCTACCAGCCGGCGTGGCACATCCAATGGTGGTCGCGACGGGCGGCTCCCTGTTCCTCCTGAACGGGATGACGGCAAGCGGTGGACACGTCTCCCTCCGATATGACCGCGCGACGGATACGTGGGCGAGGATCAGGCCGCTGCCAACCGAGGACGCCGGGGTCGCCGCCGCGACGGATGACGGGCGCATCTTCGTGGTGACCGCGTCGCATGTGTACCGCTATCGCCTCGACAGCAACAGATGGCGCATGCTTGGGACCAGCGTCCCGTCGGGCGTGTCGTTGACGGCCGGCGCGGTCGGTCCCGACGGTCGCGTCTACGTCTTCGGGGACACCTTCTTCGCGTGGCGGCCCGGCGGCGGGTGGCAGCGGCTCCCTGACGCCCCATCCCTGCAGATGCTCGGCGATGCGTATCTACCCTCTGTCGCATGGATCTCCGGCGCCCGCCTGCTGGTGGTCGGCGGTGCCAACGTGGACCCGTACGGGAACCCGTATTCGGTGGGGCAGGTGTGGATGTTTCACCTGCGTTCCGGAGCGTGGACGATCGGCGGCAGCGGGGGCTACAACTCGGCAGGAGCTGGTGGCGCCGTTGCCGGCGGCTCCTTCTACCTCGTAGGAGGAGGAGGGGGTTACGCGGACATGGAGGGTGATAAGGCGTACAAGCTCGACCTCGCCGACGTCACTCCGCCGCGGGTGACGGTACGGACGTACCCGACGATCGCTCCGTACTCCACGAATTTCTACGGTGACTCGGCACAGCTGACGAGGACCGGAGCGGTGCCGGTCGCTCCGCTCGGCGTGGCCTCCGACACCCAAACGCCGGTGGATAACCAGAACGACTGGTTCCGAACCGGCGCCGCACCGTTCCGCGACACGGGGTGGTGGCCGTCCCGGTACCCCGTCGCGCGTGCGTATCTCGCACCCGGGAATATCGGACAGTGGCAGAGCAGATGGACGGACAGCCTGGGAAACGCCGGCTCCTTTTCCGTCTCGCCGCGATTCAGCGCCTCGACCCTCGACGACGCCTCGTCCCGCATCCAGTACAGCGGCGCCTGGCACACGGCTACCCGTCTCGGTGACATGGCACGGCCGGTCAGCGGCACGCTGCACGTTACGACCACGCCGGGTGCAAGCGTCAGGCTGACATTCACCGGCCGATGCATCGCATTCATCGCACCGCAACCGAGCTTCGTGAGCGGAGAGGCGGCGGTCTTCATCGATGGCAAGAAGGACGGAACGGCCTATCTCTGGCCGCAGGGATATGAGGGCTACCCGGTGAACCGTGCCATCAGCTACGTCAAGACCTGGCGCCAAGTGGGCACGCACACCGTTCGCCTGGTCGCCAACACCGGCACGGTTTCCGTGGACGCGTTCACGATCCTGAGATGACCCGCACGCCTGGAGAATTCCGCGATGCGCACCGCGATTTCGGCGAAGGCCGACAGCCCCTACCGGTTTGCGGGATGGCGCCTCTGGATGAGGAGCCGGCGGCGGCGGGTGAGGCTGATCGCGCTGGCGATCATGGAGACGCCGGCCAGCGTGGTGAGTAGCGCGACGGCAAGGCTGCCCCATGTCGAACCGAGGGTGATGACGCCGATCCAGAACACGGCCGCGCCGATGACGAGTTGTGCCAGCCGACCGCTGTACAAACCTCGCGTGAGGATCAGGAGCCCGGCAATCGCTGCGGCGACCCCAATGCCGCGCGGCCCCGCGTGTCTGCCCGCGGCAATCCCGATGATCGCTGCCACAGTCAGGAAATCGGCGAGCAGTGAAGGCCACAGCGCCTCCTCGCGCCAACCGCGGCGGTCAAGCCCGAGCGCGAGCGCGGTTGCCAGGGCAGCCAGTGCCAGCGCGGCAAACGCTGCCCAGAACGGCCATTTCGTGATGTCTCGATCCCAGCCACCGAAGCTCGAAACCAGCGTGTCGACCATCAGGGCGCCGGCGGCCACGGTCGGGATCGCCATCGTTACGACCGGTTGGCGATACCGCCAGACGGCGATAGCACCTGCTGCGAGCAGCGACGCCTCGACCGGCGCACGCCCCCACCAGTGTTGGTCGAACGTTTCCCCGGCCAGTGCATACAGCCCAGCGCCCACCGCCACGCCGGTGTAGGCGACCGCGATCAGCGAGAGCACCGCATCGAGGTAGCGGATCTCGCGGCGACGTGCGGCCTCCGCGGCCACGCCCGCAGCCAGGATCCACCCCAACGCCAGCACGACCAGTCCGGGCGCGCCCGCCGCCGAGGTCACCAGCGTCGCCCACCAGACCCCCGCCCCGCTCAACAGCACAGCGCCGATCACGACGATCGCAAGCGCCGAGCGCGACAACCCACGCCGCGCCTCTCCGCCACCCGACGTCAGATCGCGCCACACCCCCTCCGCCTGGGCGGGATCGATCCCACGACCGGCACACACCGCAAGAAACCGTTCACGATCAGGAAACACAGGCGGCGACGAAGCGACTGACGAACCTGCATCTATCACCGACCCTGCCCCCGCCGCACGGTCACCGGTCGACATTCCAACCAACCTCCTTCCCAGGCCGAGCATCGCGCCGCTGGGGAGACGTCGCATCGGGGAAAGCCCGACACGGCGTTCGGATAACCCGTGCTCCCTGCCTCCGTGTGGCAAGAATCTCACCCAGACAGGGCCATTCCCGCGGCGGCGCCGATGGAGTCGAGCGAACGTTGGCGGTCGGTCCATCGGTTAGAACCGTCTCGCGGGGCTCTTCCTTAGGTCACGGTGATCGACCGGGTGGTCGGCGTCGGCTGGGTGTTTCCGCTGTCGTCGGTCGCTCGGACGTAGATCGTCACCTTGCCCGATCCGACGGCCGTCCACTGGTACGTCCAGTTCGCCATCCCTGTCGCCGGGTGCCAGCGCGTGCCGTTGGTCGACACCTCGACCGCCGCCACCACGCCGCCCGAGTCGGTTGCGCGGCCGCTGATCGTGACCTTCGTCCCGGCGGCGATGGCTGCGCCAGTGGCCGGGGACGTGATGGTGGCGGTCGGCGGGGTCGTGTCGGTCGACGCCGCGGTCACGACCAGCCCGGCCTGAGGCGTCGCCGGCTGGACGTGCATGTCCGCCAGCAGGTTCATCGTCGCCTGCTGGATGTTCGGATCGGCCCGGGACGCCGGGGTCTGCTCGTCGTGTATCGGGTCGAGCCCCCACGACCAGCGAATCGTCCCGGCGCTGAAGACGAGGGCCCCGCTCGCGGCCCGATACAGCGTCGCGTGGTTCGTGGCCGGCCCATCGCTCCATGCCAACCCCTCAGTTCGGTGGTGGACGGTCATGGTGGTCGACGTGAGGTCCATCAGACCCTTCGGCCGCCAGCCGTTGTCCCCGTCGAGGTCGAATTCCCAGCCCAGCGTGCCCGGAGCCAGGGTGAGCGACTGCCCCGGCTGCAGCGAGGCGACGCTCGTATCTCGCCAGAAGCGCAGCTTCGCATACTGTGCGGGCACATGAATGTCTCTGATCGGCGTCAAGGCGGAGCCGAAGATCGTCCCGGTCAACTCGTTCTCAGGCGGACCGCTGTCGGAGGGCGGACTGAATCGCGTATCCCGCCAGAGGCCGGTCCAGAGCGGGCTTGGGTCGATCTTCCGGCCCGCGTTCGATTCCTTGTAGCAGACCTCGGTGGTGTAGGCCTGGGCATCCGGGGCGATGGACGATTCCCACCGCGTCTTCCAGTACACCTCGTTGGCGGTGAAGGAGGCGAGATCGACGCCGTTGGCGCGCGCCTGGTTCATGGCGCCTCGCTCCTCGCGTGAGACGTATTCGTTGTGGCCCATCGTGAGGAACACCCGATGCTGGAGGAGTCGCTGCGGAGCGATGACGGTGTCCACGTTGGTCGTGTATGACACGTTGTATCCATTGCGCTCGAGCCACCGGACCATCGGATACTCAGCATTGAAGAACGTATTGCGCTTGTCGTAGTACTGGACTGCATTCAAGAGTGGACGGTTGTAGCTGACCTTGTAGGCGCGCCCGTTCGGCGCCGACGTCGTGCCGAAGTACAGGTTGCTGCCGCCGTAGGTGTTGTAAGCCACCCAGGTCTCGTCGGACGTGCTGGCGAGGATCGGCGATGTGCTCGCGTCGTTGCGTACGACGAACATCACCCGATTGGCCGCCACGACGCCGTCGTCGCGGACCAGCTTCGCTTCGTAGACGCCTGAAACGGCATCGGAAGGCACCGTCCACCGCATCGAGACGGTCCAGTTGCCGCAGTCGACGAGGCCAACGGCGGCGTTGCTGAGACAGGCGGGCTGCTTCTGGGGCAGCGCAACCACGGGATGGATGGTCGCGATGAGGCGGGCGCCCAGCCCCCCATACCAGCCGAGCCGGTAGATGTCGGCGTGGTAGGCGGATGCCGGCGTGTCGACCTTCAGCTGGAGCGTGTCGCCCGCCTGTACGCCGACGTGCGTGGCGAAGCCCTGGATCGAGGCTGCCCCCGAGCCGACGTCCCACGCCGATCGCGGCGCGCCGGGCAGAGCGTTCTCGCAGACGATTGGGTTGGGGGCGGCGGCGCACCCCGTTGCGGCGAATGCCGGAGCGGATTCCACCCCTCCACCGCCCAGGCGGAACGCGACGACCGACACGAGAGCCATCACGGCGACGAGACATGCCCCCGCGAATCCCCTGCCCCCGGTGTTCTGCCGAATAGTCATGCGCTTCTGGCGGGCCATACGTGGCATCGCCGCGTCTTGGCGGTGCTCAACCCGCCGCCCAACGACATCACGCCGCGGTCGCTCCCGCCTCCGTAGTAGGCCGCACGCTCGGCGTGGTTTCCCGTTTCGGACGACCAGGCTCCTAACGGACTCCGAACCGATTGCGCACCTCGGACCCATGGTTTGGCCACAGGTCGGCCCGATAGTGCAATGCGACCCCGACGCTCCAGGAGGCATGGATGCAGGTGACACGGCGCGATCTCTTGAGGACGGCAGCACTCGGCGTGGCGGCAGCGGCCGTCCCCGATCTGTGGCTTCCAGGCGGCGCCTGGGCGACCACGCCCGGGCTCGTGAAGGGCCTGTTCGAGGAAGGGACGGGCACGTATCCGCCGAGCGTCGTGAACGTCAGCTGCAACGCGCTCTGGAAGGATCTGCAGCCGACCAAGGGCGGCCCGATCGCCGCGAACAACTCCATCGACAAGTTTCTGGCGTCGGGAAGACCGGGCAGGGTACGGCTCTTCTTCGGCAAGGAGTCTCCGACCTGGGCTATCAACCTGGCCGGTGGCGTGAAGGTGCACGACCCCGTGGACAACATCACCGCGGTCGTGCCTCGATGGTGGACGAGCTCGGTGATCAACGCGCAGAAGGACTTCGTGTCCAAGCTGGCGGCGAAGTACGACGGCAGGATCTCGGCGATCTTCATCTCGAACGGCGGCACCGTCTATGCCGAGCCGTTCATCCGCGGAATCGGGTCCAGCCTGACCCGTCAGAACCTGCTCGCCGCCGGCTACACGCCGGCTGCGGACAAGGCGTCGTACGTGGCCGGGCTCCAGATGTTCTCGGCGTTCAAGCAGACGCGGCTGGCGATGTCGTTCAACCCGTGGGAGTACATCAACAGCATGACGAACTTCGGGGAGGACGTGAGCTTCACGATCCAGATGATGGATCGCATGCGGACGCTGTATGGCTCGCGCGCCATCTGGTGCAACTGTTCGGTCAAGTGGCCCCTGCTCGGGGGGCAGTACACGACGATGTACGCCCACATGAAGGGCCAGAAGCCGCTCACGTTCCAGACGGCCCAGGCGCCGCGCGTTGGGAACTTCCCGAACGCGCTGACCTGGACGGTCGGAATGGGCGCCCATGCGGTCGAGCTGCCACAGTACTTCTGGAACTACCTCTCAGGGAGCCAGCTGAGCTCGTTCAACACGAAGCTGCGCGCACAGTAACCCGACGCCCGGCTGACCGGCATCACTGCCCGTGAGGGCGTGGACGAGAGCGCGTGAGGGTTCCGGCCGCGCTGATCTATGCACGAGCTCGGTGACCCCCCGGGCTGAAGCGCCCGGTCAGCTCAATCCGCGTAGGCCACCGCATGCGGTATCCGTGATTCTGCGGACGACACCGAGCCGTGTGGCTGTGATTGTGCTCCTCACGTTCGGGTGAAGGAGGGGGCATGGTGCGGTCGTGGGCGCGTCGCATGGGTGTCGTGGGTGTCCTGGTCATGGGCATGGCGTTGGTTGCGCCGTCGATCGCGTCGGCTGCTACGAAGGTGGTTGCGGGCACCGTGGTGGCCGGTGGTGGTGCGTCGTCACAGCCGGTTCCGGTGAGCGGGAGTGGTGCGTTGACGGCGCGGCTGTTGTGGCCAGAGCCGGCGTCGAAGGCGACGTTGCGGCTGCAGCGAGGTAACGGGAGCGGTGGTTGGACGACGGTCGCGAGCGCGTCCAGCACCGTCAAGCCGGTGCTGCTGTCGTACGGATCGGTCGTCACCGGTCCATGGCGTGTCCAGGTGGTGCCGGTATCGGGAACGGTGGCCTACACGCTCGAGGTCTCGTATCCCGGCACGGCGCCTCCGACGGCGCCGCCGTTCTTGACGCTGCTGTTTTCGAGAACCGGTATGCACGGTGCGTCGAGCTGTACGCGCAACGACACGAACATCGTGCCGATGTCGACCGTGTCGGCGACGCTGGCGGCCGACGGCCTGCTCACGTCGGGGACGGTGCAGACCGAAACGACGAAGCCGTCGGCGCAGTGGTGTGGCCACTACGGGCGGACGCTATTTCCCTCGTGGGATGATCTCGCAGCGCTTCGCGACCAGTATGGATGGACGTTCGTCTCGCACGCTCGCCATCGCTCCGATCACCTGCCCGACCTCACGCCCGAGGAGCAGTGGGACGAGGTCTGCGGCTCCCAGGTCGACCTCACAGCGCACGGCCACACGCGCGCCGACGGGCTCTTTGCGTATCCGAACAACCGCTACACCGACGCGCTCCAGGCCGACTACGCGGCGCGCTGCTATGCGTTCGGCCGCCGATATGGCAACGGAGTGACGACCAGGGTATCCGGCACCGCGGCGCCGTTCTGGCAGAGCACCGCCCAGGTGATCGGAGGTCGCTGTCGCGACACCACGCTTGTCTGCTCGAACCTCTCCAGCATCCACGTCTCCTACACCCTCCCGTCGGAGATCAGCGCTCGCTTCGCAGCCTTGGGGAACGACCAGTGGTACACGTTGCAAAGCTATGTGCTCGTGAGCGGCTCACAGTCGGGTTCGTGGAATTGCAACGGCCCGGTCACCACACACTGGTCAACCGATGCAGAGCGCTACTGCTGGAACGACTACAAGCAGATTCTCGCGACCATCCCGACCGCCAGGATCATCGTCACCGATGCGAAGACCGTCGCGGACGCCTGGGGTCGAATGCAACGCGGCAGGCCGACCACCCGCGCATCGGGTCCTGCGCCGCGATCGCTGTCGCTGGATCCGGTGCAGCCGGCGATTGCGGCCGCCCAGGTCGCTTCCCGCTACCAGTTGTCCGTCCTGCCGTCGCCCAGTGGCGCCGCCTGGGTCGCCGCGGAGGCCATCGACGACGCCGACCGTGTCAGCGGCGGTGCGAAGATCAGCGGTCACGTACATGCGCTTTCCTGGTCGGCAGGAGGGACGCTCACGGACCTCACGCCCGGCTTCGCCGCAGCGTTCGCCTATGACACCGCATCCGGCAAGACGGTTGGCTACCGCGCGGCCACATCGCGCTCGCTGCCCGTGCTCTTCACCGGCAGCACCCCGACAGCGCTGACCCTGCCCCCCGGCACCCAAAGCGGGCACGCGGCGGGGATCGGCCCCACCGGGACGATCGCCGGTGACGCCGCAAGCGGCACCGGGTACCGCGCGACGATCTGGAGCGGCGCATCACTCACCCCGCGTCTGCTCTCCGGCTTTGCAGGTGCCACCGCCCGGAATGCCTTCGCCCGCGACAGCAACGCAGCCAACACGATCATCGGCGCCGCACAAACACCCGGCGGTCGCCTGCACGCGAGCGTCTGGCAAACCCCGACCACAGGCGCGGCCGACCTCGGCACGCTGGGCGGCAGCGACTCCACCGCCCTGGCCATCAACGGCGCCGGCACCATCGTCGGAGCAGCCGATACCAGCGCAGCTACGACACACGCCGCCGTCTGGCAACCGGTCAGCGGCGGATACGCAGCCGCCCACGACCTCGGCACGCTCTATCCCGCGAGCGACAGTCAGGCCCTCGCCATCAACACCGCCGGCCTCATCGTCGGCGCCAGCCAGGTCCCATTCCCTGGCACCTCATACATCGTTGGCGACTCCCCCACCGAGGCAGTCGCCTGGGACACAAGCGGCATCCACCGACTTGCTTCGCTCACCGCCAACCTGCCGTCAGGATGGATCATCACATCTGCCGACTGCATCAACAGCGCCGGCGACATCGCAGTCACACTCCAAGCCCCAAACGGCAGCACCGCAGCCGGCATCCTCCGGCCCACGGCGTAGTCGATCGCTAGCGCCGTGCGAGGGTCGTGACGCTCCCGGGCAGCACGAACCGGTAGAGCAGCTCGTCTTGCCGCGATGCGTACAGCGCCCGGTCGCCGATGCCCGCTGAGGAGAACACGCGCTGGCCGGCCGGCCGGAAGCGGCGCAGCAGTGCGCCGTTCGACGTCGCGTGGATGCAGATCGCGTACCGGCACGTGGTGACGACGACGTCGTTGCCGACCGCCGGGGACCCATCTGCACTTCCCGTCGACCAGAGCAGGTGCCCGGTTGCCGCGTCGTATGCATACAGCCCGGGAGCGGGACTCCACGCGGTGCTGTAGACCACACCGCCGGCGACGGCAGGCGACGACCAACCGCCGCCAGACGCCGTGGAAGTCCACATCGTCGCTCCCGTCGTGAGGTTGAGCGCGTAGAGGGGCGACGACCAGCTATGGGTGTAGACGAGACCGTTGACGACTGCCGGCGTGGCCTCCACGACGTCCCCGAGATCGCGCGACCAGGCCGGCCTGCAGGGCGTTGTGCAGGATTGCGGGAACGCGTAGAGCCGATGGTTGTTGGATCCGACCAGGACGTATCCGCCGGCAACCGCAGTGCTCGAGCGCACGTCGAGGTTGGCTGAGCTCCAGACGGCCGCGCCGGTCGCCGCCGAGAGGGCGTGCACCTTGCCGTCCGCGTCGGAGGCGACGTAGACGACGCCACCAACGACGGCAGGCGATGCCTGATCGCTGCATCCGATCACGTCCTGCACCGGGAAGGTCTTCTGCCAGAGCCGCGCGCCGGTCTTCTCGTTGAACGCGTTGACGTTGTCGCACGAGTCGACGAAGACCCGGCCGCCCACAACCGCGGGCGACGAGTCGGTGCCGAAGGGAAGGTATCCAACCCAGGCTGTCTGCCCGCTGTTGGTGAACGAGGTGATGATGCCGTAGCCAAGCCCGGCGCCCGCAACGAAGATGTGGTTGTCGGCGACCGCGGGAGACGAGTTCATGTTCGACTCGTTCCCCGACGGCCGCGTCCAGCCGCGGACGAGCATGGGAGCATTGGACGCCGTGATCTGGGTCGCAGCGGTGGCCCCGGCTCGCGCCGCGCCGTGACGGAACTGCCGCCAGTCGGCATTCGCGCTCGATGCGAAGACGCCGGCCGAAATCACAACCAGGATGAACGTGCGAATGCCTCGTCGCATCGTGCCCCCTCGCCCCCACATCGCGAGGTGACGGAAAAGTGCCTGGCCCTCTTTCGTCACCTAACCGTCGAGAAGTGGCAGATGATACACAGTTTGTAACCGATTCGCTCGGCCGCGACGGTATGCGTTTCAGCCACGCCTGCCTGCTGCCGATGATTGGGCCAGATGTACGCCTGGACTCCGCGCACATTCGACTCCGATCGATCGATCAGCGAGGTCGACTGCATGCGGCGGGCGGCGATGTCGTCGTTCCGGATCCTGCGCACCGAGGATGAGGCTCTCCTCTGGGAGCGCATCGTCCACGAGGTCTGCGGGTGGCTATCGCCGACCACCGTCCGGGCCTACCGGCTCGACGAGGAGCGCGCCCCGGAGCTGACGTTCGCCACCAAGGGGGACGATCCGTCGGCGGACGCTTCGTTGATGGAGGCAAGCCTCCTGATCCGCGCGATCGCCCAGGGCCGCTCCCTGATCTCCAACCATCCGCAGCTCGCTCCAGAGCTGCTCCCGCTGAGCGCGACGTTGGGTCGTCAGGGCTGCGTCATCCAGGTGTTGTTGCTCCGCGCTTTCCAGGAATCACACGGCGCCGTCGCCGTGCACTGGGCGGGCGTGCCGCGGCCGAGCTACGACATGCGGTCGGGGTTCCTCTCGTTCTGGGACAGCGCCGGACTCGGAGCTGCGCTCGGAGCCGAGCGCGCCAGGATCGCGCGCGAGCGGGAGGAGCTCTACCGCGCCGCCTACTACGACGGAATGACCGGCCTTCCGAACCAAGCGGCGCTCGAACGCGAGCTGGCCGCGACTGAGGCGACGGCCGCATTCGGCATTCTGGTGGCGGATTTCGACGGCATGCGTGAGGCGAATGCCGCCTTCGATGGCGACTACATGCGCGGGGGAGACGTGCTGATTCGCGCCGTCGGGGTCGCACTCGAACGGTTCGCGGCGGAGCATGAGCTCGCCGCGCGGCTGCACACCGCCGGCGACGAGTTCTGCCTGCTCCTTCCCGGCGCCGACGACGACACCACGCAGGCGCGGGCGCGCGAGCTCGAGCAGGTACTCGACGCGCTCGAGGTACCGGCGACGCACCGGCATGTCTACAAGGGCGCCTCGGTCGCGGGAGTGACCAGGCTGCCGGGCGAAGCCCCACGCGACACGCTCGGACGCGCCTCCACGGCCATGCGGGAACGCAAGCTCCGTCGCAAAGCGGCGTAGCTTGCGTTACCGAAGGCTGCTGTCTGCCGATCACCCGCCCCAGATCGACGCCTTGTCGCAGCCGTCGACGATACCGGCTGCCCGTCGCGCAGCACCCGGTAGGTCGCGATTCCGGACGTGTCCGCCGCCGGCTGCCAGCTGAGCGCGACGCTCGTCCCCGACACGGTCGCGGTCAGGCCGGCCGGCGCGGCCGGCGCCGTGTGGTCGACCGTGATCAGCGCAGCGGGGGAGACGGCGACCGCCTGGTTCCCGGCCCTATCCTCCGCCCGCACGGAGTAGCCGTGCGTCCCCTCGCCGGCGGTCGCGTCGGTGAACGTGAGCAGGCTCGCGTCACGCACCACGCGGTAGGCGGTCGCGCCGGTGAACGCGTTCCAGTGGAGCGACGGTGCGATGTTCGTGACCGGCTGTGCGGCGGTGAGGCCCGTAACGGCGGTGCTCGCGGCGCGCGCCCCCGGCGCGCACACGGCAACGAGCACCGCCGCGGCGAGTGCAGCCGCGCGGATGGAGTACCTGCCCATGTGTAAGACCCCTCGAGTTCACGGCGACACACGTCGCCGCCCCATTCGATCGGCCGGGGTCATGGGCGTGGATCACCACGATACGCCGGTGGCCCTACGCGATTCGCGGTAGTCCGGAGATCCTCAGGTCACTGCGGCGGAGGGGCGAGCCCCCACACGGACGCGACACCGGCGGGCGAGTTCATCTGCACCGAGCTGTCGCTGTTGATGGCGGCGAGGACGGTCTGCATGTCATTCCAGCAGTAGCGCTCGACGTCGTTCGTCCAGTGGTAGCGCGGGTCCGGGTTCGTGCAGTCCCAGCGCGTTGGGTTGGTGCCGTAGACCGGGTTCTGCCCGGTCACGAGCAGGTAGGTCTGCAGGTTCAGCCACTGGCCGTCGGCCAGGTTGTGCAGCTTCGTGATGATCGTGCTCGGAAGCGTGTACGCCTTCACCGAGTTCACGGTGCTGCATGCCAGCCCGGTGACATTGCAGTGGCCGCCGCTGACGCCGATCGTGGAGTTCTGGCCGTTGTCGGCATCGATCTGCGCCTCCGTCGTCACGCCCGAGCCGTAGCCGCGGCTGAACGAGAAGCATTTGCGCACGTACTGCGTGTTGACCGTCGAGCTGAACTTGTTGTTCGGCCAGTCGAACTGGCCGTTGGCGCCCGCCAATCCGTGGGAGGTGATGACGTCCCGCGAGCCACAGGTCTGGTCGTACTGCTGCTGGGCAGTGAGCGACGACCAGTTCGTGGCGTAGGTCGCGCTGTGGTCGATGAACGTCCACCCCAGGTTCTGCAGTGCGGCGAGGTCACTCCACGACGAGCCGTAGGACTTGCCGCTGTGCGGGCACCAGTGGCCGGTCGCCTGGGTGGGCCCGGTTTCGATGCTGCCGACCAGGTGGACGTTTGGGTAGTTGGTCGCGACGTACGGGGCGACGACGGTGTCGAGCGGGGCGATGTCCGCGTCGTCACGGATGCAGGAGCCGGTCTCGCCGCCCGTCGAGCCGTCGGCGGCCGACAGCTCGGTCCGGGAGAAGACCAGCGTGACCTGCGGCTCGGCGGTCGATGTCTCGGTCAGCTTCGCCTGGCCGGACAGCGCCGGCGTCATCGACTGGTCGGTGGCGGTGATAGTGGCCTGCCCAGGGGTGGTCGATGCGGTGATCGTCGACGTGTAGCTGCCGTTGCCCTTGTCGGTCACGGGGCCGATCGTCTGCCCTGGGTCGGTGCTCGTGAAGGCGACCGTCTGGCCCGTCATCGGGGTGCCGTCTGAGCCGGTGACGGTGGCCGTTGCGAGCGAGGTCGACGTGCCGTCGGCCGCGACCGTGGACGGTGACAGCGAGACGGTTACCCCGGCCTGCGAGACGGTGGGATAGGTCGCGTTCAGGGTGTAGGCGGACGACCCGGAGAGCGCCTCGATCGCGAACCGCCAGGTGCCCGGGGTCACCGGCCAGACGAGCGTGAGCGGCTGCGCGCCCTGCTTGCCGGCGATCCACGTCCAGGTGCCGCTCGCGGTCTTCTGGGAGAGGCCGAGCAGCAGCTTCGCGCTGGACGTCGACCAGGTCAGGGTCGCGGTCACGTTGCCCGTGCCGCCGACGGTGAACGGCTTGAAGTTCCACTTGGTTCCCGACGCACTGACCGTGCCGGTAGCGGTGAGCGTGGATCCGCCTGCGCTCGCCGGGACGGCGACGACAGCGGCGCATACCAAGACGACGATCGGTGCCCGAAGCCGTGCCCACACGTGCAACATCTTTCCGGACCGGGCGGACGGCGCCTATACGGGAATCCCCCGAAATTCGCACACGTTGCGGGAAGATCGGTCGGCCGCTACGGAGTCGCGCCGGTGGTGCCGGAGGAGGCCGGCGGCGGCTCGGTCACCGTCTCGGTGCTGGTGACGGTGACGGTTCGGCTCACCGTGACCGGGGGCGTGCGCACCGTGACGGTTCTCGTCGACGTACCGCCGGGCACAGTGACCGTCACCGTCCGCGCAAGCACATGCCGGCGGTGATGCGAGCTGGTGGTGTCGGCCTGCGCGGGCGCCGGGGCGACCGGGTCGGTGATCGCCGGGATCACGTCGGACGCGTGGCCGCCTGCCGCCATGACACCGGCGAGCATTCCGAGCAGGACGCATGCGACGGAGCCCGAGACCAGCGCGGCGAGGCAGCTGGCCCGCGTCCAGCAGATCGACCCGCTCCCCCGCCCGTCCTGCATGAGGTGGACATACCCGCCGCGGGTGCGCATGACACTACGATCTGCACCGCGCGCCCGTAGCTCAGGGGATAGAGCAGTGGCCTTCGAAGCCACGTGTCGCAGGTTCGAATCCTGCCGGGCGCATCTGAGGCTCTACATGCGTGAAAGGAGGTCGACCTTCTTGGCCTGGAACTCCTGCTCGGTGAGAACGCCTGCCTCGCGGAGTTCGCCAAGTTGCGGATCTGGCCGGCCGGGTCTGGAGCGGCCTGCTGTTGGATGATCTCCGGCTCGACCGCCTTCGCCATCTGCGTCTGAAGGCCGGCTCGGAACATCTGCGCCTCGCTGTGCCCGAATCTGAACTCGATTGCGTTGCCAGACGCGTAGACAGTGATCGCTGGTGCGGAACCCGGCCTTCTTCGCCTCCATCGATGAGATCTGGGCGGCCCACTCGCGCCCGCGCTGACAGGACGGTCTCGATCACGCTCCACCTAGTGGATTCAGACGAGCACCCACGTCCGCAGTACACCAGCCAGAAAAGCCGCTAGGACGCGACCCAGGCGCGAGCGTTCGCTGTCTGGTCGGTTTCGAAGACCTTCACTTCGCCGGGCATCATCCAGCCGAGTCCGTGGATCGCTCGGCGTAGCCATTCGGCGTCGCTGACGAGGGCGATTCGTTCCCAGGAGCGGATACGACCCAGGCCGAGTTTCGCGTCTTCCCATGCCGCCCCGGCGGTGTAGTCGGGGAAGTCGCTGCCGAGCACGTACAGCAATCGCACCTTGCCGTCCGGTGCCGCTTCGCGGGCAGCGTCAACGGCCGGAACGAGTACCTCTTCGTAGTCGCTGGCGGAGACCTGCCCCTGCGCCTCGACCCCGACCACGCCGGCCGGAAGATCTGGAATCACTGTCAACATCGCATCCTCCTTAGCATCGCTGGCCTGAGAATCGCAGCTCACCGATCAGGCCACTACTCCCATTACGGGAGGGTGATCTCCGACGGACGATCCCGGGTCGCGCTTCCCGGCCGATCCGTCCATCGTTTCTACCGTGAGTCGTCGGGTGAAGAAACGCTTCACGAGCGGCTACCCCCTCCGCCGTTTGGCCGGAACCCGATGGCGAGACCGAGCGCCACCAGGGCGCGCACGCCATAACGCCGTAATCACCGGCGCTCTGAGCCCATGACGTGGCGTGCTTCCGGGCGTCCATACCGGGCGGCACGGGCTGCCTTGCGTTCATCCATGCCGCCGTCGACCAGCCGTTGACGTGCTTCGTCTTCTGAGAGCGCTTGGAAGAAGAACCAGGCCAGCCCACACAGGCAGATGATCATGCCCTCGGTCAGAAGAAGGATCCCCGCCAGGTTTTGGCTCTCCCCAGGCGTCATGCCTCGCCAGCGCGTGGTGCCGTCGTAGTACGGGTAGAAGCTCGAGCGCGTCCAGATGAAGATGTTCGCCAGAAGGCCCGAGAACAGCCGGGCTAGGAGCAGATAGAAGACCTTGTAGATCGCGCCGAACCATGCCGGGCCGGGCAGCGGTTCGATCAGCGCCGCCCACCACAGGCAGCCGGCAGCGAACATGCAGGTGTGTTCGAGGGCATGCACTGCGTCGTGGTGAAGGGCTGCCTCGTAGAGGAACGGCGAGTGCCAGGCGTAGAGGTTGACCGCCCAGATCGGGAATGCGATCAGCGGATGCGCGAGTCCCCGAAGCTTGCGGATGGCGGCGAAGCCGAGCAGCGGTGCGAGTAGCCGTCCGGTCACGCCAAGCACGATGAACAGCGGGGCGACATCGCCCAGCAGAAGGTGCTGCACCATGTGGATGAGCTGGGATTGATCCTCACCGATGCGGTCGACCGGCGATGCCAGCGCAAGAACCAGCAAGGCGATGCCTGCGAAGAATGAGACGAGCCGAAGCGGATGCGGGGCTTGGCCTTTCCGGCGGAGGGTGCGATAGCGGATGAGATACGCGACGGAGCCGGCAACCAGGGGCACGATCTCGCTTGCCGCGAAGGACCATTCACCGCCCAGGCCGTGCGCTGCGAAGGTTGGATCAGACATCGGGCTGAAGACGTGCGCTGTAGGCGGTGAGCAGCTGGGCTCGTCCTAGCCAGCCAACGAACAGGCCCTCGTCGTCGAGCACCGGCAACTCACCGGTCTCGTCTCTGGCAAGCAGGTGCAAGGCGTGCTCAAGGGAGTCGTTGGTCGAGAGCACGGGCAATGGTTGGGTCGTCGACGGCGTTGCCGCATGCGCGGTTGCCGCTGCGATCCTCGGCGCTGCCGTCAAGTCCTCGCCTTGATCCCCGCCGACGTGTACCGGGAGCGGGTGGTCAACCAGTGGCTCAGCGGTCATGGCCTCGGCGACGGTGATGTCCGCCAACGCCGAGCCATGCGACCGTTTCAGCGGGATGCCGCGCCGTCGAAGTTTCAGGGTGTAGATCGTGTCCTCGCTGGCCAGCGACGAGCCGGCGACGGCAACGGCGACCGCTGTCATCAGCGGCAGGATGATGGTGTAGTCGCCGGTCAGCTCAAACACGATGACGATGGCGGTGATCGGAGCCCGACTCGCCGCTGCGAACACCGCTGCCATGCCGACCAGGCCGTAGGCGCCGGCCGGCGCGGCGACGCCAGGCGTGAGGCCGTTGGCGAGCTGTCCGGTTGCGGCGCCGAGCATCGCGCCCATGAACAGCGAGGGAGCGAATACCCCACCTGAGCCGCCGATTGCCATCGTGGTGCTGGTGGCGAGGATCTTGGCGAGCAGCAGCAGGAGCACGAACCCGAGCGCATAGCGGCCGGCGAGCGCGTGCTGCATCACCGGATAACCGACACCGTAGACCTGCGGGACGGCAAGCAGCAGTCCGCCGAGCAACACGCCGCCGACGGCCGGTCGCAGCCATTCCGGTCCCCGCCAAACGGCGTCGCCGAGGTCCTCCAGGCCGTACAGCAGCCGCGTGAACGCCAAACCGACCACAACGGCGCCAAGGCCGAGAGCGGCGTACCACCCGTACTCCCACACTGACCGCTGGTGAAACGGCGGAAGCCCGAGAAACGGCGTGTCCCCGAAGGCGGCTCGGCCGATGACGGCCGCGACAACCGACGCGAGCACCACGCTGCCGAAGGACTCGATCTCGAGCTCCCCGAGAATCAGTTCGACCGTGAAGAAGACTGCAGCGATTGGCGCATTGAACGTGGCAGAGATGCCCGCCGCGGCGCCGCACGCGACCAGCAGTCGCATCCGATCTGCTGGAAGACGCAGCAGCTGACCGACCGAGGAGCCGAGCGCCGATCCGATCTGGACGATCGGGCCCTCCCGCCCTACCGAGCCACCGGTACCGATACAGACCGCGGAAGCGAGGGCTTTGACAAGAGCGATGCGGGGACGGATCACGCCGCCGTGGCGACGGACGGCAAGCATCACCTCAGGAACTCCGTGGCCACGTGCCTCGCTGGCATAACGGGAGATCAGCGGCCCATAGACCAAGCCGCCGAGAATCGGCGCGATGACCAGGAACGCGATACCAAGCACGGCGGCGTGCCCGCTGGCTACCCGTCCCTGCACGCCGAACTCGGTCCACCCCGTCGTGATCCATGTGATGGCGAAGATCAGCTCCCGGAACGCCACAGCGGCCAGACCGCCCGCGGCGCCAACAGCAAGCCCAAGACCAAGCCACCACGTCCCTCCACGGAAGACCACCAGGTGCCGCCGAAGCGACACCGGCACCCTTGCCAGGCTGCAGCGCGCACCGAGTCTTTCGAGCCAGGAGCCGACTCGCAATCGACGGCCCCGGATTGCTTTCAGAGCGGGCACGCGATCAGACGCCCTGGCGCCCGGCTGGCCTTCGGCGGATGATCCGTCCCAGGGCGGCCCGTTCTCCCGAGAGGCGTGCGACCGCGTTCACTAATCGTCGCCTACCTTCTTCGGTCAGGCTGAGACGGGAAGACCGCCGGTCGCTTGGCGTCCGCTCACGATGAAGCAAGCCAGCTTCTGTTGCGCGACTGACTAACTCACTGACGGTGTTGTGGGAGAGCTGCAGCTGCTCAGCAACCGTGCTGACGGTCGCCTCGCGGCCCGCGTCGGCTTCCGCCTGGATGATCAACAGCAACACGTAGCGAGACGTAGTCAGCCCGCACTCACGGACGACCGTTTCGGTTTCAGCGTTGAAGCGATGCAACGCAACCCGAAACCGCGCGGCGAACGCGAGCTCATCGGGAGAAACGATCTGATCAGAGTCCGGCACGGCACTCCCAGGCTATCGGCGAGTTTCTACGTCGAAGACTCTGCATAACGGGCGGGCGCTATTGTGTCGTACTACGACGTATCCTGATCATTGTACTACGTCGTAGTACGACGCACGTCGTTTGGAGGACGACTCGCAATCGAGGATCATCGTCCCGGGGATCTCCTGCCCTGCGGCGTCTCCCAGCTGCGCGTCAGATACCAGAGATCGTCGCCTTCCTTGAGCTCGCCCGGCGTTCAAGAGCACGCGCAGGATCTCGGAGCGGCGCTCGATCTTGCGCACCTTGATGCGCTTCTGCTCACCACGGCCGATGCCAGGGACCGTGCGAAGGCGTGGAAACGCGCCGCGCGTAGCCGCGAACAGGAGCGAACTCGCGCGAAACGGCCGGCTCTGCCCGTAACGTCGCAGTTCCGCAGCAGGTGACCGCTCCAGTCGCATGGTTGACCCGATTCGAGTCGGTCGGGCAC
>DASSEV010000081.1:0-2775 GCA_035695105.1 Gaiellales bacterium | reverse complement strand
ACGGACGACTTCCTGCGGCCGCTGCTGAGCGATCAGCGGGCCCGGATCATGCTCTCGGGCGCGGGCACGTCCGCGTTCGCAGGACAGGTGCTGGCACCCGCGCTGACCAGCCGGCTGCGGCGGCGCGTCGACGCGGTCGCGACCACCGACATCGTGTCCAGCCCGCGCGCGGTACTCGGCGAGGACGCGCCGACGCTGCTGGTCTCGCTGGCCCGCTCGGGCGACAGCCCGGAAAGTGCCGCGACCACCGCCATCGCCGATGAGCTGCTGTCGTCCGTCCGTCACCTCGTGATCACCTGCAACCGCCACGGCCAGCTCGCGAAGGCTCACTCGGACCGGGCCGACTCGCTCGTGCTGCTCATGCCGGCCGCGGCGAACGACCGCGGCTTCGCCATGACCTCGAGCTTCACCAGCATGCTGCTGGCCGCGCAGCTGGCTCTCGACCCGCAATTGACCCTCGACCCCCGCGGCCCGGATCGCGGGTACGTGGACCGGCTGGGCGCAGCCGCCGATCAGCTGCTGGCCGAGCGGGCCGGCCAGCTGGCCGGGCTCGCCGCACGCCGGTACCGCCGGGTGGTCTATCTCGGCAGCGGCGCGCTCACGGGGCTGGCTCGTGAAGCGGCGCTCAAGCTGCTCGAGCTCACCGCGGGCCAGGTCGTCAGCTACTGGGATTCCTCGCTCGGCTTCCGGCACGGGCCGAAGGCGTTCCTGGAACAGGGAACGCTCTGCTTCGTGTTCGTCTCCGCCGACCCCTACTCCCGGCGCTACGACGAGGACATCGCCGACGAGCTCCGCCGCGCCCTCGGCGACGAGCACGTCGTTGAGGTTTCCGTGCACGCAGGCGGCCGTCCGACATGGCACATCGGCGACCTCGGCCACCTGCCTGACTCCCTTATCGCCTTGCCCTACGCCGTCCTCGCCCAGCAATTCGCGTTGCTCGCCTCCCTGGAGCGCGGCCTCGCCCCGGACAACCCCTTCCCGTCCGGCGAGCTCAGCCGGGTCGTGCGCGGCATCAACATCTACTCACTGCCCAGGCCGACGTGACGGACTTCTTCCTGGGCTGTGACGGCGGGGGGACGAAGACCGATCTCGTCGTCGTCACCGGCGCGGGCCGCCTGGCCGCCTTCCTGCGCGCCCCGAGCACCTACTACCTGTCGTCCGACCCGCGCGGCACCGACCTCGTCGGCGAGGTGCTCGATAAGGCGGTGCCTGCCGTCTGCTCGCAGGCAGGGATCGGGCCAGGCGACATCCGGTTCGCGTTCTTCGGGCTGCCGGGCTACGGCGAGGTGCGGGCGGACGTGCCGCTCCTGGACGCCGCGGCGGCCCGGGCGCTGCGGCACGGCCGGTTCCGCTGCGACAACGACATGCTGTGCGGCTGGGCCGGATCGCTGGCCGGCGCCGACGGCATCAACGTCATCGCGGGCACCGGCTCGATGACCTACGGACGGCGAGCCGGAGCAGGCGTTCGCGCCGGCGGCTGGGGCGAGCTCTTCGGCGACGAGGGGTCCGGCTACTGGATCGGCATCCGGGCGCTGCGCGCGTTCTCGAAGATGAGCGACGGCCGGGCCGAACGCGGCCCGCTGCACGACGTGCTCAGCCGCCACCTGGCCCTGGATGCGGACATCGATCTCGTCGGGCTCGTGCTGCATCAGTGGCGGGGGGCGCGGCAGCGCATCGCCGCGCTAGCGCCCGCTGTGCGCGAAGCCGCCGTCGCCGGCGACCGCTGCGCGCAGGCGATCCTCGCCGCGGCCGCGGGCGAGCTCACCGGGCTCGTCGACGCTACCCGGCGCCGGCTCGGATTCAGCCGCGGCGAGATCGTCCCGGTGTCCTACTCCGGCGGGATCTTCGCCATGCCAGAAGTGCTGGACGGTTTCCTGACCGGCATCGAAGCCCTTTCCGCGGGCTACCGCGTCAGCAGGCCCCGCTACGCGCCGGCGATCGGCGCCGCGCTCTACGCGGCCACGCTAGGCGGGACGCCGCTCGACGACGCCGCACTGCAGGCGCTGCCCGTTACCGCGGGAGATCCTCGCGCCGACCTAGGGTACCCTTCCGGCTAGCGCCGGTCTGTGGAGCCTGCCGGAAACTAAACCGGTCTGTGGAGCCTGCCGGAAACTAAAGAGGCCTATGTACTTGATGATTTGCCGGTTATCATCTTCCGTGCCGTGAGATTGCATGGCAGACTGACTTGGGATTTCACGGCACGCAGGTTCCCCCGGGCCAGGATCAGGATCCGTGAGCTAGGGTGGCGACGATGCGAGGGAGGGGCCGATGGTTTCGTCGGAAGACTCGGCCTGGGACGTTCCCGCCAGCGTTTTCGGCACGCGCTCGGGCGGCCCGACGGTCCAGCGGCTGGTGCTCGGCAGCCAGCTGCACCGGCTGCGCGAATCGCGCGGCATTACCGCCGAGCAGGCCGCCGAGGCGATCCGCGGCTCGCACTCCAAGATCAGCCGGATGGAGCACGGGCGGGTCGGCTTCAAGGGACGCGACGTGGCCGACCTGCTGACCCTGTACGGCGTCACCGACAACGAGGAGCGCGCCGCGCTGCTCAACCTGGCCAAGGAGGCGAACGCGCGGGGCTGGTGGCATGCGTACTCGGACATCTTGCCACTGTGGGCTGAGTCGTACGTGGGTCTCGAGGCGGCGGCTTCGGTCATCAGGACCTACCAGATCCAGCTCATCCCCGGGCTGCTGCAGACCGAAGGCTACGCCCGGGCGCTGATCCGGCAGGGATCGGCGGCCAGCGAGGAGGAGATCGCGCGGCGGGGCGAGCTGCGG
>DASSEV010000080.1:0-35858 GCA_035695105.1 Gaiellales bacterium | reverse complement strand
TGTTCTCAACTGGCCTACGCCGAATCGTCCTGACCGGGCTGGTCGCGACGATCTTGGCGGCGGCGATCGGCGGCGTCTCGCTGGCGCGGGCGGGTGGTTCGACCAGTGATCAGCGGCTCGTCCTCAAGCAAGTCGACGCGGGCGCGGCTTTTGTGAACATCAGCCACTCGACCGGTGCTCCGAAGCCGGGCGATGGGTTCATCTTCCGCGCCAAGCTGTTTCGAAACGGGATGCGGGTAGGCTGGCTGAACGTTGTATGCACCCAGCTGATCGGCACGCAGGATCAGTGCCAGGGCACGTTCACGCTGCCCGGCGGCACGCTGGTCGGCTCAGCACTGACCAGCACCATGAATAACGAGTCGGTGACACACATCGCGATCACCGGCGGTACCGGCCGCTACGACCAGGCAAGCGGCCAAGCGTGGAGTACGAACACGAGCGAGCATACGGCTCGGGTCGTGATCGATCTCGACCACTAGCGGGTCGAACCAAGCTGTGGCGCCGCCCGCCTCGCCGACACCGGGCGGCCGCCCAGCCCCATCAGAGCCATAGGCCCCTAGTGAACCTGGCCGAAGGTGCTGGTGGTCCTCACGTTGAACCGGCAATTGTTGTGCGCCAGATGCACGACAGCGCGGCTCAGCGGAACCTTGATATGGAGCCTGCGTTGCAGGCTTGCGTAGTCCACGTGGATCCTTGTCGACCCTGGTCATCCAATGGGGAAACCCGTAGCGGCGTGCCCACTTGAAGCCGACGAGGGCGTTGATGCCCTCGTCCGTGCCGTTCGGCGGACATCCAGAGTCTGGCGATGAACGTGACGTCGCGTCGATGCTGTAGAGGATTCGCCTGCCGGTCGGAGCCCAGGCGCCGTGGCAAGGACGGCCGCCCTGACTCGTGGTGATGATTCGACTGTTTTCATTCTGGATATTCAGCACTAGGCGCGCATTGGTAGGCTCTCTGCGCCCTTAGAGAACCGGGAGGCGAGAGTGCAGTGCGCGTTGTTCTGAGCATCGATATGGAAGGTGTCAGTCAGTTGCGCCATCCGTTTGAGGTCTTCGCCTGCCGGTCGGAGTACTGGGAGACGGGCCAGCCGCGGATGGAAGCGGACACCGTCGCCGCTGCGCGCGGCTTGGTCGATGGGGGAGCGGACGAGGTGATCGTTCTTGACAACCACGGCGGCGGCAATCCGATCAACGTCCCCGCCGGAGCTCTGCCGGATGGCGCGCGGCTCGAATCGTGGAACGTCTTCGATCTACCGGCCCATGGGGTCGACGGGATGTTCCAGCTGGGCTACCACTCCCGCGGCGGCGGCAGCGGGTTCATCAGCCACACCTACGTGCCGGGCCTTCGCCTGCAGCTCGATGGCGAGTTGGTTTCCGAAAGCCATGGCCGCGCCTGGGCGAGCCAAGCGCCGCTCCTCGGGATCGTCGGCAACGACTCGCATCACGAGACGCTCGGATCGCTCCGCGACACGCCATATCTCGTGGTTCAGCGCACCATTCGAAACGACGAGGCACAACCGGTGTTCGACCCCGAAGAGGGGTATGAAGCGATCCGAGCGTTCGCCTGCCGCTGCGTCGAAAACTGCGACCAACTCCAGCCGCTTCGCATTCCCCGCGGCTTCCTGCTTGAGGCGAGCCTCGCAAACGGCGATCAGCAGGAAGCTGCCATGCAGCAGGCGGGCTGGCAACGAAGCGGCGACGTCGAATACCAGGCAACGCTCGCGCAGTGGAGCGAAGCTCGGCCACTGATCCCCGCCGCCATGAACGCCGCGCTCGCGCCACTCCTCCCCCACTTCGTCGGCGCCACCAGCGCCGAACAGGCAGCGTCGCTTGACCCCTCGGCCGTCGAGCGGCTGTCGCGTATCGCCGACTACTGGTGCGGCCACCAGCACCCCGACTGGTACACCCAGCCAGCCGACGAACTCGGCCTCGCCACGGGCTAAGCCAAGGCATTAGCCCCGACGCTCCACACGCCCACTGACCCAGCACTCAGGGTGCTACTGGGCGAGGCGGCGAGCCTGCCGACCCCGGTGGCCCACCGGCGCGCCGCTGCATCGACCGGTGGTCATGCCTTCGCGTACGAAAGCCGCCTCGTATCCGTAGACTTGCCCGGTGACGGTCTGCTCCAAGTGCGGGACGGAGAACCCGGACGGGTTCCGGTTCTGCGGCGGCTGCGGCGCTTCCCTCGCATCGACTCCGGGTGAGGAACGCCGCGAGCGACGAGTGATCTCTGTGCTGTTCGCTGACCTGGTCGGGTTTACGCGGCGGTCGGAGCATCTGGACGTGGAGGAGGTGGAGGGCTTTCTCGCGCCCTATCAGGCGCTGTTACGAGGCTGTGTGGAGCGCACCGGCGGCATGGTTGCGAAGTTCACCGGCGATGGTGTGATGGCGGTGTTCGGCGGTGTCGTGGCGCACGAGGATGACGCTGAGCGGGCGGTGCGGTGCGGGCTTGCCATCCGCGACGGTTTGGGCGATGCCGAGGCTTCGGCGGGGGATGATCGTCTGCGTGTGCGGGTCGGGGTGACGACGGGCGAGGCGTTGGTGTCGCAGGGCAGTGGTGGCGCGGTCGATGCGGTGGGTGATGTGGTGAACACGGCGGCGCGCTTGGAGTCTGCTGCGCCGGTGGATGGTGTACTGGTGGATGAGTGGACGCATCGGGCGACCGACCGGGTGATCCGCTATGAGGCGGCGGAGCCGGTTGAGGCGAAGGGCAAGAGCGAGCCGGTCTCGGTCTGGTTAGCGAGCGAGCCGCGCTCGATCGTCCCAGAGCAGGCGCGTGACCAGCTTCCGCTGGTCGGTCGCGATACCGAGGCGAGCATCCTACGGGATGTGCTTGACCGGTCGATGCGGGAGCCATCGACGCAGCTTGTGTCGGTGATCGGTGAGCCGGGGATCGGCAAGAGCCGCCTGGTCGAGGACCTTTCCGAGTATGTGTCAGAGCGACCCGAGTTGATTACCTGGCGGCGCGGCCGGTCGTTGTCCTATGGAGACGGTGTCGCCTTCTGGGCACTCGGCGAGATGGTCAAGTCGCAGGCGGGCATCCTCGAATCAGACACCGCACAGGTCGCAAAGGAGAAACTCGCCGAGGCGGTCGCCGCGGTGGTGGTCGAGCAGCGTGACCGCGAGTGGGTAGCACGGCATCTCGGGCCGCTGGTCGGCCTTGAGGCCACGACCGCTGCGGGTGAGGGCGGTCGGGTGGAGGCGTTCGCCGCCTGGCGGCGGTTCATCGAATCCCTAGCCGAAGATGGGCCGACTGTGCTCGTGTTCGAGGATATCCACTGGGCGGATGACGCGCTGCTCGACTTCATCGATCTGGTGGCTGACCGCGCGGGAGCGGTCCCCCTGCTAATCGTGTGTACCGCTCGGCCGGAGTTGTTTGAGCGGCGGGAGCATTGGGGCGGCGGAAAGACGAACGCGACCACGATCTCGCTGACGCCGTTGTCGGGTGAGGACACGGCACGCCTTGTCGCTGGGCTGCTCGACCAAGTGCTGCTCCCCGCCGAGGTGCAATCCGCGCTCCTTGAAAGGGCGGAGGGCAACCCGCTGTATGCGCAGGAATGGGCGCGGATGCTGCAAGACCGCGACCTGCTCGTCACAGATGGGAAGGGGTGGACACTCGCAGGCGAGATTACCGACTTGCCGGAGTCGATCCACGGCATCATCGCCGCCCGTCTGGACACCCTGTCTGCGGAAGAGAAGACGCTGATCCAGGATGCGGCCGTTGTCGGCAGGACGGCATGGGCCGGAGCGGTCTGCGCGCTCACCGAGCGAAGCATCTGGCAGACGGATGAGTTGCTGCACGGGCTGGAGCGAAAACAGCTCCTGCAGCGTGTCAGGCGCTCGTCGATCGAGGGTGAGACAGAGTTCCAGTTCGGTCACGCGCTGACGCGGGATGTCGCCTACTCGCAGATCCGCCGCGCTGATCGCGCCCAAAAGCACGAGGCCGCCGCTCGCTGGATCGAACAGCTCGCCGGTGAACGTGACGACAAGGCAGAGCTGCTGTCAGACCACTACACCCAGGCACTGGCACTCCGAAGCGCGCTCGACGAGGATGTGGCCGCACTTGTACCCAGGGCCCTGGCAGCGTTCACCGAAGCTGGCCGTCAGGCCGCTGCCACCTCCGCACACCGAGCAGCCGCGCGCCACTACCAGGCGGCACTGGCCCTCACCCCGCAAGACGACCGGAGGGCCCGCGCGTCGCTTCACCTCGCCGAGGCAGAGGCGCTTCGCAACGCGGGCACAGTCGACCTCCAAACCCTCGAACGCACATTGGAAGCGCAAGTCCAGGTGGAACGGTGGGAGGCAGCGGCGCGGGTGGAGTACATGCTCAGCGATTGGTTTGACAAGCATGAGGCCTCGGGCGAGGAGCAAGAGCTGCATCTGAGCCGTGGCGCCGATTACGCGGCACGTGCAGCACCCAGCGAGACGATGTGCCAGATAGCCGGCGCACGGGCACGGCGCCTGCTCAACTCCGGCCAGACCGAGCAAGCGCGTGCGCTGATCGAGCAGACGCTGCCGCTCGCCGATGACGCGGGCCTCGACTCCGGCCGCGCTCACCTCCTCCAATACCGCGGGTTCGTGCGCGTCCAGCTTGGTGACCTCGGCGGCGTCGTGGATCTCCGCGACGCGGCCCGGATCCTGTCCGACCGTGCGCACCAAAGCGCGCCCGTGGTCTACGCGAATCTGGCAGATACCGTGCGCGGCCTCGGCGACATGGCGGCAGCAGACACGGCGTATGCGACTGCGGGCAGATGGGCGAGCCGCTTTGCGCTGTCCAACTACATCGGATGGGTGGCAGTGGAGCAGGCCTACCAGGCGTACCACCACGGCGATTGGCAGGCCAGTCAGCGACTTGTCGCCCAAGTGGCCAGTACATCCAATCACTTTCTGGAGACGTTCGCGGGAGTGGTGCGCGGGCGCCTTGCACTCGCACAAGACCGCGACGAGGAAGCACTCGCCGATGCGACCGCCCAGACCGCCCACGCCACTGCCACCGGCAACGACGAGGATTTCTACTACGCCGAGGCGCTAGAAGCCCGCTATCACCACGCGCACGGCACAGCCGCCGAAGCCCTCGCCGCCACGGAACGATTCCTCGCCCGCTGGTATAGCAACGGTGGCTTCTTCGCGCGCGCGCTCGAACTGTGCGAACTCAGCCCGATCCTCGTATCGCACGGCAAGCAAGAAGACATCCGTCGTGCAGCAACCATGCTGCCCGAAGGGTGCCGGTGGCGACACGCGCTCCTCCTAACCGCCGACCAGAAATACGCGGAAGCCACCGCCCTTTACGAGCAGATCGGTAGCCAGCCGCTCGCCGCCGACGCCCACCTCCTCGCCGCCCACCAAGCAGCCAGCGACGGCCGCGGTGCAGACGCTGCCCGCCACGGCGAAGACGTCCTCGCATTCGCTGAACAGACCGGCGCGACGCTGTATCAACGCCTCGCCGCCGACCTCGTCACCCCGCGTGACGTGTCATCCGCCTGACCTAGTAGCTCGGTTCCCGGCCCATGAGAAGGCGCGTCCGTCAGGTATTGAACGGGGTTCCTGATCCAACGCTAGGAGCCCGCGGCCGCGCAGCCGGTTCATGGGTGGAGAATCCGCGGCTCACCCGCGAAGAGCGGCTGCGATCTCCTCAGGTCAGGTGAAGTGGGTACTTTCTCGGTACTTCGGAAGCGCAAACCGCAAGTTGACCGACTTGCCTATCTGGCCGCGATCGTGCTGTTTGCAGGGGTTTCGTGATGCGCTGGAGAGGACTTGAACCTCCACGGCCCATACGGGCCACAAGGCCCTCAACCTTGCGCGTCTACCAATTCCGCCACCAGCGCGAGGGCTCGGGGAGTCTACAGCAGGAAGCCGAGCACGATCCCGTTGGCCGTGAACAGCAGCGCCACCAGGACCGTCAGCCGGTTCAGGTTTCGCTCCATCACGGCGGTGCCGCCGAAGCTGCTCTGACCGGGGTTGAACATCCCCGACAGGCCAGAGTCCTTGCCGGAGTGCATCAGCACGAGCACGACCACGACCGCGGAGAGCAGCATCTGCGTGAACGAGAAGAAGAACGTCATCGGCTGCTCAGTCTACCAACACGGTCCCCGCCGGCCCGTCGGCGAGCTCACCCACCACCGGCCAACCCAGCCGCTCCGCCGCCTCCGCCGACACCGCCGCCAGCAGCCCGCCCGAGGTCTGCGCGTCGCACGCGATCAGCCGGTCGGTCTCGCTCAGCCGCTCCCCGAACGTCGCGTACGCGCCCGCCAGCTCCAGGTTCGTCCGCGTACCGCCCGGAACCACCCCCGCCTCCACCAGCTCGCGCACGCCCGGCAGCAGCGGCACCGCCTCCAGCCGCAGCCGTGCCTGCAGCCCCGCCCCGGCGGCCAGCTCGCGCGCGTGCCCCACCAGCCCGAAGCCCGTCACGTCGGTCACCGCGTGCGGCTCCGCCTCGGCAAGCTGCTCCGCAGCCCGGTCGTTCAGCGTCGTCATCGACTCAACCGCCGCATCCACCACGTCCGGCTCGCCCTCCCCGCGCTTGATCGCAGTCGCCACGATGCCCGTCCCGATCCGCTTGCTGAACACCAGCACGTCGCCCGCCCGTCCGCCGGTGTTCCGCCAGATCCGGTCGGGATGCGCGAACCCGGTCACCGCCATGCCGTATTTCGGCTCGGCGTCGTCGATCGAATGCCCGCCCGCGATCGCCACGCCCGCCCGTCCGGCCACCTCCGCCCCGCCGCGCAGGATCTCACCCAGCAGCTCCATCGGCAGCGCCTTCGGGAAGGCCACCACGTTCAGCGCGAACGCCGGCCGCGCGCCCATCGCGTAGATGTCCGAGATCGCGTTGGTCGCCGCGATTCGCCCGAACGTGTACGGGTCGTCGACGATCGGCGTGAAGAAATCGATCGTCGTCACCAGTACGACGTCGTCCGAGATCCGCCACACGGCGGCGTCGTCGAGCGACTCGTTGCCGACCAGCAGATCCGGTGGCCGTGCCGCGGCCGGCATCCCCGCCAGCACCGCCGACAGCGACCCCGCGGGCAGCTTGCAGGCACAGCCGGCGCCGTGGGACAGCTCGGTGAGACGGATCTGGGTCGCCACACCGGCAGCGTACCGCCGGTATCCTCAGCGGGTGTCCGCGATCGATCCCGAGCAGGCCGCCGAGCGAGTCAAGAAGCTGATCATCGTCGGCGACAACCGGCTCAAGCAGGGCGGCGACGACAAGTTCGCGAAGGCGCGCGGCACCTTCGAGCAGGCGCTGCGCCTGGCCGAGGAGGCCGGCGTCGCCGACCGCTTCCGCCCGTTCATCGAACGGCGGCTGGCGAGCATCGACCAGCTCTCACAGAGCTGATCGGCGCCGGCCCGAGCAGCGCGGCCAGCTCCTCGCGGGCCGGCGGGCGGGACCAGCGGCGCACCACCGCGCCAGTCCGGTCGACGTAGAGCACCGTTGGCACGCCCACCCCGGCCGGCGGCCGGTCATGCAGCTCCACGACCGTCGCCCGGCCGCGATGCGGCGCGACCTCGGCGGCGAGCCGGTTCAGCGAGACGCGGCAGGCCGGGTTCCCGGGCACCGAGTACTGGACGAAGGCGCCCAGCGGCGGGATCCGCTCCAGTCCCAGCTGCTCCGGCGGGATCCGATCGGGGCCGCGCACGCCGCGGCGCGTCCGTGCACCCGCCAGGAGCAGGGCGCCGGCGCCGATGCCTCCCGCGAGCACGATCCCGGGATCCGCCATTGCCCGCTCAGGATACCTCCTCGAGCAGCTGCTCGATCCTGGCCGCCGAGACCGCGATCGAGTGCTGCTCGGCGACGGCGCGGGCCGCCTCGCACGGCACCGGCAGCGACGCGGCCCGCCGCATGCCGGCGGCGATGTCGTCCACGTCCAGCGGGTCGACCAGCACGCCGGCGCCATCGCTGACGTATTCGGGGGGCCCGCCCACCCGGGTGGCGACCACCGGTCGCGCCGTCGCCAGAGCCTCCAGCAGTGCCTGGCCCTGCGCCTCCACCAGGCTCGTCTGGCAGTACACATCGTGCTCGCGGTACAGCTCGGGGATGCGCTGCGGCGGCACCCGTCCAAGGAACGTGACGCCGGGAGGCGCGGAGGCTCGCAAGTCAGCCTCCAGCGGGCCGGAACCGACGATCGTCAGCGACCCCTCCCCCAGCTGCGCGAAGGCTTCGATCAGCCGGCCCACGTTCTTGCGCTCGATCAGGCTGCCGACCGTCAGGAACCGCGGCCCCTCGCCGGGCTCGCGCGGAGCGGGTGTGAACAGCTCCGTGTCGACGCCGCAGTCGATCACCTCGAGCCGCCGGGGCTGCGACGGCAGCCGCTCGGCCAGGTAGGCCGACACGCAGATCACCGCGCGGGCGCGCCCGATCACCCGGCGTGTCAGCGGTCCGACGAGCGGGATGGTGCCGACGTTGGCAACGTCACTCCCGTGAGCGGTGATAACGAAGGGAGCGCCACCGGCCAGCGCCACCAGTCCCGTGGGAATCAGGTAGTGGGCGTAGATCACCTGCGGCCTCCCCCGGCGCGCGAGCGAGCGAGTCCGCCGGAGCAGACCGAGGTAGGCACGCGGCGTTGCCACGAGGCCGCGCGCGCCCGGGCCCAGCACGGCCTCGTCGACCTCGTGCCCGCGATCTCGCAGCGCGTCGGCGAGGCGCTTCACGAACACGCCGTAGTCCGGCCGCTCGGCGGTCGGGTACATGTTCGAGACCAGCAGGATCCGCACGGCGGCAGCCTAGAGGGTCGCGGCCGGCGCCGACCGCGACGACACCCGGGTGACCGCAGCGCCCATCGCGAAGCTGAGCGCCACCAGGGCGGCGTAGGCAGCGCGGTCGCCCAGCGCATCGGCCACGGCCGCGCCGGCCACCGGCCCCACCACCGCGCCAACGCCCCAGATCAGGTTGACCAGCCCGAGCACCAGCCCATGGCCGAGCCCAGCGCGATCGGCGCCGTCCGCGCTGAGCGGGTAGCCGACGCCGTAGAGCACCGACTGCATCGGCGCGAGCAGCACGAGCATCGCTGCGTAGAGCGCTGTCCCAAGAGGCAACAGCAGGACGGCCACCGCGGCTCCGAGCAGGGGGCAGGCGATCCTTGCGATCGGCAGCCGGCCGCGTCGGTCGCCGGCACGGCCGGTCAGGGTGATGGTGACGGCGCCGATCACCGCGCCCAGCGCGTAGAGCAGGCCGAGCGACGACTGCGACACGCCCTCGTCGCCGAGGTGAAGCGGCATCAGCACCTGCAGCGTGCCGCCGACGAGCGCGACGAGCACGATCAGGCCGAGGCTGACCGCGATCCACGGCTCGCGCGCCGCCGCGCGGACGGCCGGGCGCAGGCTTGTCTCGCGCTCCTCGTTTGCGCGGCTATCAGCCTCGGTGAGGCCCCAGCCGGCCAGCCCGAGCGACACGCCGGCGGCGCCGAGGAAGGCCGCCCGCACACCGACCGCGCTGGCAACCGCTCCGCCCAGGAGCGGCCCGGCGATCATGCCGCCCGTGGCAGACGCATTCGCGAGCGAGATCGCCGCTCCGCGGCGCTCCGGCGGCGTTCGCGCGGCGAGCCAGGCGAGGCCCGCGCTCCACGCCACCGCCGACCCGATGCCCTGCCCCGCGCGTGATAGCACCAGCACCGGAAACGATCCGCCGAGCGCGAACATCGCGGTCGCAGCGGCGGTGAGCAGCGAGCCCGCCACGGTGACGGCGCGCATGCCCGCCCTGTCGGCCATGTGACCGACCGGTACCGAGGCGACCACCACGGCGAGGCTGAACGAGCCGAGCAGCACCCCCGACTCGACCTTGGACAGGTCGAGGCGGTCGGATATCCGAGGAAGCAGCGGGACGATCGCACTGAACAGCGCCAGGTCGATCGCGACCAGGCCGCACACGTATGCCGTCAGCCGGGTCACAGCGGCACGGTTTCACCGGTGTCCGTCACGCCCAGCTCGAGCGCCGGCCGCATCCGCTACCAGGTGCTCCCCAGCGCGACGGTGATCTCCTCGCCGTTGATCCCGCCCGACGCGGCGCTGCTCAGGAAGGCGATCGTCTCGGCCACCTCCTGTGGGGTGACGACGCGGCCGAGCGGATAGGTCGCAGCCCGTTCCGTCCAGATCTGCTCGGCGTCGATGCCCCGGCGCTCCGCCTCGTCCCGCGCCGACACCTCCGCCATCTCCGTGCGCACCCATCCGGGGAGCACCGCGTTCGAGGTGACGCTGAACGGCCCGGCGTCCTGCGCCACGCCGCGCATCAGCCCGAGCAGCCCCGCCTTCGACGAGCAGTACGCCGTCATCCGCGCCTCGGCCACCACGCCGGCGGTCGAGCTGACAAACACACAGCGGCCGTAGCGCTGCTCGACCATGCCGCCGACAGCGGCGCGGCAGAGGTAGAACGGGCCGTCCAGGTTCACGGCCAGGCTCCGCCGCCACGCGTCCACATCCTGCTGCCAGATCTCCTGCTCGGCCGCCGAGCCGAAGCCCGCGTTGTTGACCAGCACGGAGATTGGGCCGAGCCGCTCGCGCGTCTCGGCGACAACCCGCTCGCAGTCCTCGCGCACCGACACGTCGCCCGTGACGTAGTCGAGGCCGAGCTGCGCGAGCTCATCCGCCGAACGCGCGGTCGCCATCACGCGGAACCCGCGCTCCGCCAGCAGCAGGGCGGTCGCCTTCCCGATGCCCCGTCCTGCGCCCGTGACCAGCGCCACCCGACCCGCGTCAGCAGAGGTCACGGGGGATCCGCTCCGTCCATGTCCGCTCCCGCACCCGCTCACCGCGCTCGGCGGCGGTCAGCTCGTGCTCGAGCAGGAAGCTCTCTCGGTCGCAGGTCATCCGCGCGCGCGCCTCGACCCGCACGTGGTGTTCACCGCGCTGGTACTCGATCGCCT
Organism: Gaiellales bacterium; assembly: GCA_035695105.1. GTDB lineage: Bacteria > Actinomycetota > Thermoleophilia > Gaiellales > JAICJC01 > JAICYJ01. The sequence goes on along the minus strand of DASSEV010000080.1, from coordinate 25,006 downwards.
GGAAGCACCGCACCTCCGCCGACAGCGGATCGCCCTCGACGATGGAGTACACCGCCTCGTTCTCGGCCAGCTCGCGCAGGCCGTGGGGATACACCAGATGACCGCCGGAATCCCACAGGAAGTGCAGGTCGGTGCGGCCGGTCTCCGGATCCCGCACGATGCGCCGCGACGTCTCACCCTCGGCGATCCGCTCGACGGGCAGCGGCTCGGCCCGGACCGCCGGCCCGAACGGCGGCGCGTCGTCGCCCATCTGCGGGTCGATCGCCGGCAGCTCGATGCGGGAGCCCTCGCCGGACGCCACGGTCAGCGTCACCGGCTCCGGCGACGGCCACGCCCACGGCCAGTACGTCGGCGAGATCGCCACGCGCAGGCTGTTGCCTGCTGCGACGACATGGCCGATCGCATCCAGCTTGATGTCGACGGAGTACCAGCTGCCCGGCTCGAGCGGCTCCGGGTGCTCGTGGGAGTCGCGGTGGCAGAGGTTCAGGATCTGTCGCGTCACGAGCTTGGACGCGCCGTCGGGGAACACCTCGCACAGCCGCACGGCGACCAGCGCCACCGGCCGGTCGCTGCTGAGCTCGAGCACCACCTTCGGCTCTCCCAGCACGTGCAGGTCGGCCGCAAGCGGCTCGGAGTCGAAGGTGAGCGACGCCTCGTCGTCCGCACGCTGGTCGTCGGGATCGTCCGACGTCTCGCCCTGGCCGCACCAGGCGCCTCCGTCGAGTCCGCAGGTCTGCCGGCCGGCGATGCTGCGCTCCACCCGCCCGCCCGGCACCTCGGCCAGCCCGCCGGGATCGAGGTGGTAGGCCTCGGTGCGCGACGGGGGCGGCCAGCCGTCGGCGCTCACCCACCGTCCGGGCCGCTCGGCGTGCGTCGGCGAGGGCCGCACGGAATCCTGCACCCACGCCCGCAGCATGGGCTCCTCCATGATCCCGGTGTCCCGGCCCTTCAGCCAGTGATCCCACCAGCGGATGCACTCCTGCAGGAAGCCGATTGCCGGCTGCGGGGATCCCGACTGGGGCCAGAGATGGCCCCACGGACCGATCAGCCCCTTGCGCGGGCAGTTCAGCCCGGCCAGCAGCCGCGGGATCGCGTTCGTGTAGCCGTCCTGCCAGCCGCCCGCCGCATAGACCGCGCACTCGATCGCCGAGTGATCCTCGATCACGGAGCCATGCTTCCAGTAGGCGTCGCGGCGCTGGTGCGACAACCACACCTCGGCCAGCGGGTCGGATCCGTCGATTCGGGTGAGCCAGAGGTCGCGCCAGCGGTCGTCGCCGACGATGTCGGGATCAGGCGGCTCGGCGTTGGCCAGCAGCATGTAGGTCGCCCAGTGCAGCATGTCGATGCCGAGCGGCAGGCCACCCTTGTAGTGGACGTCGTCCGCGTAGCGGTCGTCCGTTGAACAGAGCGTGATGATCGCCTTCAGCGCGGGCGGGCGGAGTGCGGCGATCTGCAGGCCGTTGAACCCGCCCCACGAGATGCCCTGCATGCCCACAGCGCCCGTGCACCACGGCTGCTCGGCGATCCAGGTGATCGCCTCCAGGCCGTCGGCCTGCTCCTGGGGCGAGTACTCGTCCTCGGGGATGCCGTCGGAGTCGCCGTGGCCGCGCATGTCGACCCGGACGCCGGCATAGCCGTGGCCCGCCAGATAGGGGTAGAGCAGCTCGTCGCGCAGGGCCGTCCCGTCACGCTTGCGGTAGGGCAGGAACTCGAAGACGGCCGGCACCGGGTCGCTCTCCGCGTCCTCGGGCAGCCAGATCTTGGCGGCCAGCTTCGTCCCGTCGGACAACGGCACCCAGGTGTTCTCGATCACCCGCACCGAGCGCGGATAGTCGCGGGCGATGGTGGCCACACGCACCTCCTACAGGTCAAGAACGTACGAGAGCAGCTCCAGCCGCTCCTCGACAATCATGTCGAACTCGGGCGCGCGGCGGAAGCCGAACCGGTCGTACAGGCGGTGCGCCGCCGCCATCGAGCGCGTCGTGTAGAGCGTGAGCTGGCGCTTACCGTCACCGCGGGCGAGCTCGATGCAGGCCTCGACCAGGGCGGCCCCCACCCCGCGCCCCTGCGCGTCCGGCCGCACCGCCAACATCCGGAAGCCTGCCTGGTCGTCGCCGTCGAACTCGGCGTAGCGGTTGGCCGGGTCGGCAACGTAGGTGACCCCGCCGAGCAGGGTGCCCTCGTCGTCGATCGCGACCAGCACGGCTGCACCCCGGGCGCGGGCGGCGACGTCGCGCAGCACCGCCTCGTACTCGGCCGACGGCGGCCGGCCGGCGAGCGCGCGGTAGGCGGCGACGGTCAGCTCCGCCAGGTCGTCGTACTGGCCCTCGGCGACCGGCTCGACCCGCATCCGGCGCACGGTAGCCAATTCACCCGAACCGGTATCGATCCATCCCCACTCGGGTCATTGGATTTTTCGGCGTTTCGGCCGATCTATGGGTGAGAGAAGGGCTGGGGCGCCCTTCCGGGGTCTTACAAGGGGTGGACAGGATGGCATCTGCTCGTCGCAGCGAGCAAGGTCAGGCGCTCGTCTTGATCGTCGTCTTCATGTTCGTGCTGCTGGGAATGTGCGGGCTGGCGATCGACGTCGGCATGTGGTACCAGGACAAGCGCTCGGTGCAGGCGTCCGCGGACGCCGCCGCGCTGGCCGGCGCGTCGGTGCTGCCCGTCAGCTGGGGCACCGCACAGACCACGGCCAACAACGAGTTCAACACGAACAAGAAGGCCGGCGACTCGGTCTCGATCAGCAACACGACCACGCTGACCAACAACGACTCGGTCAAGGTGACCGTGACCCGCACCTCGCCCAGCTTCTTCGCGAAGCTGCTCGGCAAGAACAGCGTCACGGTCAAGGCGTCGGCGATTGCGACGGTGAAGTCGATCACCGGGCTCGCGCCGAGCAACCGGGTGATGCCGTGGGCCGTGATGCGCAACGACTACACGCTCGGCGGCGCGTACCCGATCTACACGGACAACAGCCACAACGCGAACAACGGCGCGGTGTCGCTGCCCTACGAGAACGGGCCGAACTGCCCGACGCCGAACGGCGCGTCGCCGTACGAAGAGGAGATCTCCGGCGACCTCATCCCATGCGGGATCACGCTCGGACAGTCGATCGACGTCAAGTCCGGTAACAACACCGGCCCGACGGCGCAGGGTCTGAACGCCCGCATCACGCAGTGGAAGTCGTTCAACCAGATCGTGCAGCTGGTCGGCAACAACACCTACACGATCATCGATCAGAACAGCCCGCAGCTGGTGCTGATCCCGGTCGTGACAAACCTGTCGGGCGGGACGACCTGGCCGAACGGCACGAGCGCGCAGATCAAGGTGGTCGGATTCGCCTGGTTCGTGATCGAGAGCTGCGGTCCGGTCACCAACCCGACCTACTGCAGCAACAGCGACGGCGGCGAGGTGAACGGCCGGTTCGTGAACATCCAGGACAGCGACCCGGCGAACAACCTCGGCAGCTACGACCCGAACGAGAACACCGATTACCAGGTGGAGCTGACGGCCTGATCATCCGGGGCGGGCGCTACGGTCACGTCATCGCCGACGCCCGCCCCACATCCACCGTCTGCCGGCCCGGACTGCGAACGCGACCGACGACCACCGCGGAGAGCTCGTGCCCGCGGTGCGGGACCGAGATGATCTGGGTCAAGGCCTCATGGCACTGCACCGCCTGCCGGTACAAGCAGGGCTGCTGCTGAGATTGGAGCGTCCCAATCTGGAACACGTTTTTCGTTTCCAGAGCCGGGAATAGCTAGCGCAGAGGCTGCGTTAACCCATTCGAAGGGGCACGCCAATGGGCCGCGAAACCATCAAGCGGCACGCCTATGCCCTTCGACCAGAACCAAACCCACGGGCCTTCGCGAACGGTAGCGGACGCCCTGAGAACGAGGAGCGGGATAGCCCAAATGGTGTTGCAGGAGCCGCAGGTGCGGAACGTGATAGAGCGCGCCCAGGATACGGGCGAGCTGAACGAGGAGGAGCTGACGACGCTGGTCGCAGACCTCGACCTCTCTGATGAGGATACGGCGGCGCTGCGCAACGAGCTCGCCGAGCTCGGCGTGGACGTGGTCGTCGTGCGGGAGCTGGACGAGGACGGCGGAACGGCGGAGCAGGAGCCCGCGCCGGCGCCGGTCTGGTATGCGCCCGCGAGCATCGACTCACTGGATCTCTACCTGGCGCAGATCGGGCGCACGCCGCTGCTCACGAAGCACGAGGAGCAGCAGCTGGCGCAGCGCATCGAGGCCGGCGATGAGGCAGCCAAGCAGCGGATGGTCGAGGCCAACCTGCGTCTGGTCGTCTCGATCGCGAAGAAGTACCGCGGCCACGGCGTCGGCTTCCTGGACCTGATCCAGGAGGGAACGATCGGGCTGGTGCGCGCCGTGGAGAAGTTCGAGTGGCGCCGCAACCTGAAGTTCTCGACGTACGCCACGTGGTGGATCCGCCAGGCCGTGCAGCGTGCGGTGGCGAACCAGAGCCGCACGATCCGCGTGCCGGTGCACGTGCACGACCGCATTCGCAAGATCGACCGCGCCCGCCGCGTGCTCGAGGCCAAGCATGGCCGCGAGGCGACGGACGAGGAGGTCGCGAAGGAGTCGAAGCTGAGCCTGAAGGACGTGCGTGACGCGGAGCAGATGCGCCCGCACATGGTGTCGCTGCAGCGTCCGACGGGCGAGGACGGCGACACGGAGCTGGGCGACATGATCGCGGACACGAGCGCAGAGGACATCACCGAGACGGTCGACGAGCGCATGCGCAACGAGGCGCTCGAGCGGGCACTCGACATCCTCACGCCGCGCACGCGCCGGATCATCGAGCTGCGCTACGGGCTCGGCGGCGGCGAGCCGATGCTGCTCGAGGCCGTCGGCCGCGAGGTCGGCCTCACGCGCGAGCGCGTGAGGCAGCTTGAGCAGGAGGCGCTGGCGCAGCTGGCGAGCCTGCCCGAGCTGGACGGCCTCAAGGACGCCGCGTAGTACCCGCCTACCCGGCGTCTTCGACGAGTTGAGGGGATGTCGCCGCAAGCGCGGCGGCATCCCCTTCGTCGTAGTTCCAGAAGGCGGGGAACGCCCAGACAACGGGCAGCAGCCCGGCGATGCACGCGAGGCCGCCGAACACGACGGACGCCTGCGTGCCCACCGCCGCGGCGACGCTGCCCGACTCGACGTCGCCCACACGCGGGCCGCCCGCCACGACCAGCGTGAAGACCGATGACATACGGCCGCGCATGCGGTCGGGAGTGGCGGTCTGCAGGATGGTCGACCGGCAGACGGCGCTGACGCTGTCGGCCGCGCCGGCGACGCATAGGCAGGCCATGGCGACGACGAGGCTCGAGGTGAGCCCCATGACGGCGATGCCGATGCCCCACAGCAGGACGGCGAAGACGGTGATCCGGCCCAGCCGGCGCGCGCGCGTGAGCCAGCCGGTGGTGAACGCGGCGACCACGGCGCCTGCCGAGAGAGCCGCGTAGAGGAGTCCGACTCCGGTCGCGCCGGCGTGGTAGAGGGTCAGCGACAGGGCCGGGAACAGCGCGCGCGGCATGCCGAACGTCATCGCCAGGATGTCGATCACGAAGCTGCCCATCAGCTCGCCGCGCTCGGCCGCGAAGCGAAGCCCGCTCGTGACCGACTGCAGGAAGGGCTCGTGGCCGCCCTCGGCCGCCTCGGGCGGCGGCTGCGGCGAGATCAGCAGGACGCTCACGATCATCGCGAGGAAGGTTACGACGTCGAGCGTGTAGGCCCAGGTCAGCCCGACCGCGGCGATGACGATGCCGCCGACGGCCGGCCCGATCACGAGGGTCAGCTGGATCAGCCCGTAGTTGAACGAGATGGCCGAGCGCAGCCGGGCGTGACCGACGAGGTTCGGGACGATCGCGGCGCGGGTGGGCCGGTCGATGGCCGATCCGCCCGCGGCGAGCCCGGCCAGGGCGAAGACGAGCAGGAGCGGCGGACTGCCGTGCGCCGCGCCGAGCGCCAGCCCAGCTGAGGTGATCAGCATGCCAACCTGCGACGCAAGCAGCAGCCCGCGGCGATCGACGCGGTCGGCGAGCGCGCCGCCGACGAGGCCGAAGGCGATCAGGGGCACGAGCTCGACCAGGCCGATCAGGCCGACCATGAACGATGAATGGGTCAGCAGGTAGACCTGGAAGGGCAGGGCGACCAGAGTGACCTGGCTGCCGAGGCCGGAGACGAATCCGCCGAGGACGAGCAGGCGGTAGTCACGGGACTCGTGCAGCGCGCTCGTATCGACGGCGATCGAGCGCACGAGTGATCCGAGCCGAGCCACGCACGCAAGGTAGATGATCGGGGTCAGCCTTCAGGCTGACCCGGTGTACGGGTCTGCCCCCGCCCGGGGGCTGACCCGGCCGGACGGCACCCAGCGCTCGTCGTAGGACTGCCGGGTCAGCCCCTGCGGGGCAGACCCATCTCCACGCAGACGCCCCCTGAGCAAGAAACGTGGGGTCAGGCCTCCGGCCTGACCCCAGTTGATGATCCGACCCGGGCACCGCTTTGTCAGCATTGAAGACAACCATGCGGGGCGCGCTGCGGGCCAGAGGCCTGACCCCCAGAACGCGGCTGGTAGCCTGCGATCAGTGCCACTCGTGGATCCTCCCGATCTTCCGATGTGGCCCACGCTGCGGAGGCTGCTGACCCTCTGGAAGGGTGAGTGGCGCTCCGTCGCGCTGGGCCTCGCATGCGCCCTCGCCTACACGGTGCTGTCGCTGGCCATCCCGATCCTGCTCCAGCGAGCCATCGACAACGCCATCGTGCCGAAGCACGGCGACCCGCTGTTGCCATATGTGGCAGCGGCGATGGCGCTCGGCCTGCTGCGCTTCGGCGTCAACTTCACGCGGCGGTACGCGACCGCCCGAATCGGCGTCCACATCGAGGCGCGGATGCGCGAGCTGCTCTACCGCGCCTACCTGCAGTTCCCACGCGCCTTCTTCGACCGTCACCCCACCGGCCAGGTCGTCTCGAGGGCGACCAACGACCTCTTCCCCATCCGGTACTTCATCGGCTGGGGCATGGTGCAGGGCATCCAGAGCGTCCTGATGATCGTCGGCGCCGGGATCGTGCTCGGCTTCGTCAACGCCAAGCTGACGCTGATCACTGCGCTGTCGGTGCCGCCGATCGGGCTGGTCGCCTGGCTCTTCGCCCACCGGGTGATGCCGATCTCGCGGCGCGTGCAGGTGCGAAAGGGCGACGTCACCGAGGCGGCCGACGAGGCCGTCGTCGGCATCGAGATGGTGCAGGCGTTCGGTCGCGAGGACGACGTGCGGGCCCGATTCACCGACAAGGCGGAGCAGGTTCGCGACGTCGTGATCGAGCAGGCCGGCGTCGAGGCGCGGCACCTCCCCGGCCTGTTCTTCCTGCCGTCGCTCTCGATCGCCGCGGTCGTCTTCTTCGGCGGCCGCGACGTCATCGCCGGCAACCTGTCGATCGGGCAGTTCGTCCTCTTCAACACCATCCTGCTGCAGCTCGCCTGGCCGCTCGAGTCGCTCGGCTGGATCGTCAACCTCGCCCAGCGTGCGCTCGCCTCGGCGGGTCGCAGCTTTGCCTGGATCGAGCAGATCGACCGGCTGCCGGAGCCGGCCAGCCCTGCCGCGCTCCCGCGCGGACCGCAGCCGATCGAGTTCGAGAACGTCCGCTTCGCCTACGGCGACGAGGAGGAGGTGCTGCGCGGCGTTGACCTGCGGGTTGAGCCCGGCGAGATCGTGGCCGTCTGCGGGCCGACCGGGTCGGGCAAGACCTCGCTGCTCAACCTGGCCGCGCGCTTCTACGACCCGACGGCCGGCCGCGTGCTGATCGGCGGGGTCGACCTCCGCGACGCGAGCCTCGAGGACGTGCGCTCCGCCGTCTCGGTCGTCACGCAGCGCCCGATCCTGTTCTCGGTCCCGCTTCGCGACAACCTGACGATCGGCAGGCCGGACGCGGCCTGGGACGAGGTGCTGGCCGCGGCCGCGGCAGCCGGCGTCGCCGCCTTCGTGGACGACCTGCCGCAGGGCTACGACACGCTGATCGGCGAGCGTGGCGTGAACCTCTCCGGCGGCCAGCGGCAGCGCGTCGCCCTCGCGCGCGCCCTGCTCTCCGGCTCAGGCGCCATCGTGCTCGACGACCCGCTGTCGGCGGTGGACACGGAGACGGAGCGGACGCTGGTCGAGACGGTGCGACCGGCGCTGCTCGGCCGCACCGTGCTGGTCGCCACCCAGCGGCTGTCGACGGTCAGCATCGCCGACCGCGCCGTCGTGCTGCGCGACGGCTGCGTCGCCGAGGAGGGCAGCCCGGCCGAGCTGGCGGCGGCGGGCGGCGACTTCACCGCACTGTTCGGAGACGAGACCATTGCCGCATAGCCGCCGCACGGGCCTGGGCAGGCTGTCGGCCTACCTGCAGGGCAAGCGCATGCAGGTGCTGACGATGGTGCTGGTCGCCACCGGCCAGGCGGCCGCGCAGACGGGTGGCTGGCTGCTCGTGCGGGCGGCGATCGACAACGGCATCGCGAAGGGCGACAGCCGGTACCTGAGCGTGATCGTCGTCATCTATCTGTGCGTCGGCGCCGCGGGCTGGGTGATGAGCGCGATCCTGATCCGCGGGCTGGCGGGCCTTGGCCAGGGGATCGTGCTGGGACTGCGAAGCGACCTGTTCGTGCACCTCACATCGCTGTCGCTGCGCTACTTCTCCGAGCAGCGCGCCGGCTGGATCATCGCCCGCCTCACCTCCGACGTGGACGCGCTCTCGGATGCCCTCTCGCAGGGCCTGCCGACGTTGGCCGCGAACGTCGTGCTCCTGCCGACGGCCATCGTCGCCGTCTTCATCGTCGACTGGCGGCTCGGCATGATCGCCTTCATCGTGCTCCCGCCGGCGCTGATCCTGACGCGCTGGTTCCAGCGCGCGTCGTCGGTGGCACAGCTCGAGGTGCGTGAGCGCATCGCCACCGTCACGGCGCACATGGCCGAGTCGATCTCGGGCATGGCGATCGTCCAGGCGTTCAACCGCGAGCGGGCGTTCCAGGCGGAGTTCGACGGCTACAACCTGGCGAACCGCGCCGCGAACGTGCGCACCCAGACGCTGCTCTCGGTGTTCTTCCCGTCCATCGAGCTGCTCGGCCTCACCTCGAGCGCCGCCGTGATGCTGCTCGGCGCGCACCTCTACGGCGAGGGCGAGATCACGATCGGCACTCTGATCACGGCCATGTACCTGCTGCAGCTGGTGTTCCAGCCGCTGCAGGAGCTGTCCGACGTCTATGGCCAGCTGCAGTCCGCCGCCGCGGCGATGATCAAGATCAGCAGTGTGCTGGACGCCGAGCCGGACATCGGCGACCGGCCCGGCGCCGAGCCGATGCCCCCGATCGAGGGGCACCTCGAGCTTGACGATATTCGCTTTGCCTACGGAGACAACGAGGTGCTCCACGGCGTGTCGGTCGACATGCCGGCCGGCGGCTGTCTCGCCTTGGTCGGCCAATCTGGCGGGGGCAAGTCGACGCTGGCCAAGCTGATCGCGCGGTTCTACGACCCGACCAGCGGCGCCGTGCGTGTCGACGACATCGACCTCCGCGACGTGCAGCTCGGCAGCTACCGGCGGCAGCTGGGAGTCGTGCTGCAGGATCCGTTCCTGTTCTCGGGCACCATCGCCGACAACATCCGCTTCGCTCGGCCGGATGCCACCGACGAGCAGGTGCGAGAGACCGCGGCCGCGGTCGGCGTCGACCGGATCGCGGCGCGCCTGCACGGCGGCCTCGATCATCAGGTGCATGAGGGAGGCGCCGGCCTCTCCGCCGGCGAGCGGCAGCTGATCTCGATCGCCCGGGCGCTACTGGCCGATCCCCGCATCCTGATCCTGGACGAGGCCACGTCGAACATCGACCGCCCGACCGAGATCCAGATCGAGCGTGCGCTCGACCGGCTGCTGCGCGGGCGCACCTCGGTAATCATCGCCCACCGCCTGGCCACCGTCCGCCGCGCCGACGAGATCCTGGTCGTCGATCACGGCCGCGTCATCCAGCGCGGTACGGAGCACGAGCTGCTCGCCGAGGACGGCCCGTTCCGGCGTCTCGCGCACGACCTGCGCGCCGTGTAGGCTCGCCCGCGATGCCGGCCGCCCAGTCCACGCCGCTCGTGCACCTCTCGGAGGCCGAGGTCGCGGCGGCGCTGCCCCCGCCGCTCGAGGCCGTCGCCATGGCGCGGCGGGCGCTGATCGCACTCGCCGACGGCTCCGCCGAGCTGCCGCCGAAGCCGTCGGTGCACGCGCGCGAGGGCGTGCTGGCCAACGCCATGCCGGCCTACCTCGCCGACGGCGACCTCCTCGGCCTGAAGTGGATCGCCGCCTATCCGAGCAACGCCGCGCTGGGGCTGCCGACGCATCTCGGTCTAGTGGTGCTGTCGGATGCGGCAACAGGCATGCCGACGGCGGTGATGGATGCCGCCGCGCTCACCGGCTCGCGCACCGCCGCAGTCTCCGGTGCATGCATCCAGGCGCTCGCGCCGGCGCGACCCGGCCACGTCGCGATCACGAGCGCCGGCGTGCAGGCCCGCACCCACCTGCTCGTGCTGGAGGCGCTCGGCATGGAGGACGTCGTCATCGTCACCCGGCGGCCCGAGTCGGCTGAGGCGCTGGGATCCTGGGCGGGCGAGCACGCGCCCGGCATCGCGCTCACTTGCGTCGGCACCGCCGAGGAGGCGGTGGACGGGGCGTCCGTCGTCGTCACGGCGGTGCCGATCGGGACCGCCGGCGCCCGCATCCGCCGCGAGTGGCTGCGCGACGACGCCCTGCTGCTGCCGATCGACTACGCGACGTCGATCGGCGCAGACATCGCGAACGCCGCCTCGCTGTACTCCGACGACGTTGGCCAGCTGCTGCGCTACCGCGAAGCCGGTTCCTTCCCCGAGTACCGCGACCCCGACGGCTACTGCGGGGATGCGATCCGGGCCGACCGTGCGCAGGGCCAGGTCGTGTGCCAGAACCTCGGCAACGGCGCGGCCGACCTGATCTTCGCCGACTACGTGCTGCGCTCGGCCGTCGAGGCCGGCTCCGGCAGGGAGCTTCCCCGGTAGGGCGACAGCCCGAGGCGTGACAGCGCCCAGACCGCGCCGACCCCGCACGCAACCATCACAAGCACCGCCCAGAATCCTGGGATGGTGAGCGCGAAGAACTGCCGCAGCGCCGGCGTGCCCAGCACAATCAGGTAGCCCGCGCCGAGCGAGGCGGCGAGCGCCACCACCAGCGCCGCGTAGCGCCGGCTGCGCTGCATGCGCTCGGCGTCGAGCACCAGCAGCAGGTACAGGCCGATGGCGACGTACACCGTCACCGCCGCCGTGCGCCCTTCGCTGTCGGAGTGCCCGCGCACGTCCCCCACGGCCAGGTAGGCGATCAGCGTGGCCGCACCCATGACGGCGCCGGCCGGGAGCGCGAAGCGCAGCACGCGCCGGACGAAGCCGCCGGTCTCCGGGATGCCGCTGGGCGGGCCAAGTGCGAGCACGAAGCCGGGCACGCCGACGGTGAACGTCGCGGCCAGCGAGAGATGCCGCGGGAGCAGCGGGAACTCGCCGGTCCAGAGGCCGAAGGTCGCGATCACGAAGGCCGCGAACACGGACTTCGTGACGAACAGCTTCGCGACGCGCTGGACGTTGCCGATGATGCGGCGCCCTTCCGCGACCGCCTCGGGGATGGCGCCGAACCGGTCGGAGATGAGCACCGAATCGGCCACGCTCTTTGCGAGCTGGGTGCCGCTGCCGAGCGCCACGGCCAGCCGGGCGCCCTTCATCGCCGGCACGTCGTTGACGCCGTCGCCGATCATGGCAACGTACGCGCCCTTCTGCCGCACGGCGTCGATCAGGCGGCGCTTGTCCTCCGGTGTCAGCCTGGCGAACACCGTGACCCTGGAGGCGACCTCCGCCAGCTGTGCGGCGTCCTCGGGAAGCTCCGATCCCTGCAGCGCCCGCTCGCCCACACGGATGCCCACACGCTCGGCAACCGCGGACACCGTGGTCGGCGAGTCGCCGGACATGACCTTTACCTCGACGCCCTGGTCGTAGAGGAAGGCAATCGTGCCGGGCGCATCGTCGCGCAGATGCTCTTCGAGCACGACCAGGCCGAGCGGCTCCAGAGGCGGCGGTAGGTGGTCGCGGTCGTCAGGGTCGATTCCGCCGGCCGCGCGGCCGAAGGCCAGCACCCGCCGCCCGGCGCGCTCGTGCTCCGCGGCCTCGGGCGGAGGCCCTGCGGCCAGCAGCACGTCGGGGGCTCCCAGCACGAGCCAGGTGCCGCCGGCGTCGAGCGCGCTCCACTTCCAGCGCGACGAGAACGGCACCTCGGCGTCGGTCGGCCGCGCCTCGTGCGGCAATGCCGCGGCCACGGCGTCCAGCGTCGCGTTCCTCGAGCCGGCGCTGGCGGCGTAGACGGCCAGCTCCTCCCGGAGCTCGGCCTCTTGGGTGCCGGCCAGCGGGACGACCTCCCGGAGCTCGAGCGTGCCATCCGTGAGCGTGCCGGTCTTGTCCAGGCACACCATGTCGACGTTGGCCAGCGACTCGATCGCGTTCATGTACTGGACGAGCATCCCGCGCCGGGAGAGGCGTACCGCGGCGACGGCGAAGGTGAGGCTCATGAGCAGCACGAGGCCCTCGGGGATGAGCGTGACGATGCCCGCGGTGGCGGTCGCGGCCGCGTCGCGAAACGGCGTGTGGCGCCGCACGAGCGTCCAGATCAGGGCGGCACCAAGTGGGATCATGACCGCCACCATCAGCCGCAGCAGCTGGTTGATCTGCTGCTCGAGCGGCGACCGCTCGGCGGTGTCCTGGCGCGCGGTGCCGAGCAGGCGCCAGGCGTAGCTCTCGGGGCCGGTTGCGGTCACCGTGTAGGACCCGCTGCCCTCGACGCAGTAGGCGCCGGACAGCACGCGGTCGCCGCTCGCATGCTCGACCGGCAGCGACTCGCCCGTCAGCGCGGACTCGTCGAGCATCATGCCGACCGACGACACGACCTCGCCGTCCGCGATCACCTGGTCGCCGCTTCGCAGGTTGACGAGGTCTCCGTCGACCAGCTGCACCACCTCCAGCGACTGCTCGGTGCCATCACGGACAACGCGGGCATGCGGCTGCACGAGCAGCGCCGCCTGATCCAGCACGCGCTTCGCCCGGAGCTCCTGGACGATGCCGATGGCCGTGTTGGCAACGATGATCCCGGCGAACAGGCCGTCCGCCGGCCGGCCCGCTGCCAGGATCAGCACCCAGAAGGCCGCGAGGATCAGGTTGAACAGCGTGAGCGTGTTCGACCTGACGATGCTCGCGACGGATCGGCTCGACGGAGGCGGCGGCAGATCCCCTCGCGCGGCCAGCCGGCGAGCGGCCTCCTCCCGGGTGAGCCCGGCCGCGGCAGCCGGGGGCGCCTGCGCCTCCTGGGTCACCACGTCAGTGTAGTGTCCGCCTCATGAGCGACACGGCCGCGCCGCTGGTGGGCGTCATCATGGGATCGCGCTCGGATTGGGACACCATGCGCCATGCGGTCGAGACGCTCGCGCGGCTGCAGGTGCCCTGCGAGCACCGCGTCGTATCGGCGCACCGGACGCCCGACCTGCTGTTCGAGTACGCCTCGTCGGCACGTGAGCGCGGGCTGCGGGTGCTGATCGCGGGAGCGGGCGGAGCGGCCCACCTACCCGGCATGACGGCGGCGAAGACCAGCCTGCCGGTGCTCGGCGTGCCGGTGCAGTCGAAGGCCCTCTCGGGCATCGACTCGCTGCTCTCGATCGCCCAGATGCCGGCGGGCGTGCCGGTTGGGACGCTCGCGATCGGGCGGGCCGGCGCCGTCAACGCGGCGCTGCTCGCGGCATCGATCCTGGCCGTCGGGGACGAGGGCATCCGGCGGTCGCTCGACGAGTTCCGCGCCGGCCAGACGGACGAGGTGCTGGCGCACCCGGATCCGTCGGCGTGACGACCGTCGGATTCCTCGGAGGCGGGCAGCTTGCCCGCATGATGGCGCTGGCGGGGATACCCCTCGGCATCGGCTCGAGCTTCCTCGACCCGGCCGCCGATGCCTGCGCCGGCGTCGCGGGACAGCTGATCGTGGATGCCTATGACGCGCCCGAGGGCCTCGACCGGCTGGCCGCAAGCGCGGACGTGGTCACGTTCGAGTTCGAGTCGGTGCCGGCCAGCTCGGCGGAGCGGCTGGCCTCGCGGGTGGCGGTGCACCCGCCTCCTCGCGCGCTCGAGGTGGCGCAGGACCGGCTGTCGGAGAAGCAGCTGTTCCGGCAGCTCGGAATCGAGACGACCGGGTTCCTCGCCGTCGGCTCGCAGGAAGAACTCGATGCCGCCGGCCGGGCGGGCGTGCTGAAGACGCGGCGGCTGGGCTACGACGGCAAGGGGCAGCGGGTGCTCGACGGCAGCGACGACCCGCGCGGGGCGTTCGACGATCTCGGCGGCGTCCCGCTGATCCTGGAGGACATGGTGCCGTTCGACCGGGAGCTGTCGGCCATCGCCGTCCGGGGCCCCGACGGTGAGGTGCGCTGCTACCCGCTGGTGGAGAACCACCACGCCGGCGGCATCCTGCGTGTCACCCACGCTCCCGCACCCGGCCTGACGCCCGAGCTGCAGGCGCTCGGCGAGCGGTACGTGACCGCGGTGCTGGACGAGCTCGACTACGTCGGCGTCCTCGCGCTCGAGCTGTTCCAGGTCGGCGACCGGCTGCTCGCAAACGAGATGGCGCCGCGCGTGCACAACTCCGGGCACTGGACCATCGAGGGCGCACAGACCAGCCAGTTCGAGAACCACATGCGAGCGGTGTGCGGGCTGCCGCTGGGAGATGTCTCCGCCCGTGGCGGCTCGACGATGGTGAACCTGATCGGCGCCCTGCCGGATTCGGAGGCGGTGCTGGCGGTCGAGGGCGCCCATCTGCACCTGTACGGCAAGGCACCGCGGCCGAGCCGGAAGGTCGGGCACGTCACGGTGACAGGCCGCGGGGACTGGCGCCGGGTCGCCGATCTCGCCGGCGCACCGGCCGGCATCGCGGCGGCCGGCTGAGCGGTCCGCGGGCCGCGTCACGGACCGGCCACAGAACCGTCACGCCCACCCGACCGGTGTTGGTCTCCAATGATTCGGGTGGAATGTTGGTCCGGCTCAACCAGGCTGGTGGGCCGTCACGAATGCGTCACAGCAGAGCAACGGCCCACGACAGGAGTTGGACACCGTGTCGGGGGCCGTGGCGGTGATGTGGCGGATTCGTGACCGGTCAGCGTGAGAACAGCCCGCGGCCGAGGAAGCCGGCCACGAGCGCGACGAGCAGCGCGATCAGGATCACCCAGAGGGCGATCTTGATGGCGCCGATCACGCCCACGATCAGAATCAGCAGCAGAAGGAGAAGTAGCCAGATCATGATCGGTCCATACCCCACCGGCGACGGCTCCCACACACTCCTCTCCACCTGCCGGCGCTCCACCCCGGACGGTATCCTTGTCCGGATGGCAGACATCGGCTTCGACGACGTCACCAAGATCTATGACGACGGCACCAAGGCCGTGAGCTCGGTCGACCTCACGATCGACGACGGCACGCTGATGGTGCTCGTCGGCCCGTCCGGCTGCGGCAAGACCACGCTCCTGCGCATGGTGGCCGGCCTCGAGCAGATCACCGACGGCGAGATCCGCATCGGCGACCGCGTCATCAACGACGTCGAGGCCAAGAACCGCGACCTCGCCATGGTCTTCCAGAACTATGCGCTCTACCCGCACATGACCTGCTACGACAACATGGCGTTCGGGCTCAAGCTGCGGAAGGTGCCGAGGAAGGAGATCGACCGGAGAGTTCGCGAGACCGCGAAGACGCTGGGCCTCGAGGAGCAGCTGCGCAAGAAGCCGAAGGCGCTCTCGGGTGGCCAGCGGCAGCGGGTGGCGATGGGCCGCGCGATCGTCCGCGAGCCGAAGGCCTTCCTCATGGACGAACCGCTGTCGAACCTCGACGCCAAGCTGCGGGTGCAGATGCGCACGGAGATCTCCCGCATCCAGCGGGAGCTCGGGGTGACCATGATCTACGTCACCCACGACCAGACCGAGGCCATGACGATGGGAGACCGCGTGGCCGTCATGAACCGCGGCGTGCTGCAGCAGGTCGACTCACCCCAGGAGATGTACGACCGGCCGTCCAACCTGTTCGTCGCGGGCTTCATCGGCTCCCCGGCGATGAACATGGCCGAGGCCGAGCTGCGCCGCGACGGCAATTCGACCTGGGTCGAGTTCGGCGGCTTCCGGCTGCGCCTCCCGCCCGAGCTCCTGGCCGAGCGCCCCGCGCTCGAGCGGTACATCGGCACACGTGTCGCCGTCGGCATCCGGCCCGAGGACATCCAGGACCCAGTGCACGCCGCGCGCCCGATTGAAGGCGGGGACCTCCCCGTCGTCGTCGAGCACCGCGAGGCGATGGGGTCGGAGGTGTACGTCCACTTCGAGGTCGACGCCCCGCCCGTCGTCACGGATGACACTCGCGACCTGGCCCGCGACACGGAGCTTCTCGACGTTGCATCTGCCGACGCCCGGCACCACACGCCGTTCGTCGCACGCCTCAACCCGCGCACGTCCGCGGCGCTGGGGCAGCCGATCCGCCTGCAGGTCGACACGGCCCGGATCCACTTCTTCGACCTCGCCACCGGCGAGGCGATCCGCGCCTAGCGAAACGGGGGCATGGAGCGCCGGCCGGCGGGGTACCGCCACGGTCCCCGCGAAGGTGGTAGCCATGACCGACATCCCCACACCCGATCCCGCGGCCGACGATTGCCAGGAGCGGATCCGCCGCCGAGCGTACGAGATCTCCCAGCAGGAGGACGCCTGGCACAACCGAGGAGAACTGGCAGCGCGCCGAGCGTGAGCTGACCGATCTCGAGGGCGACGGGAGCAGCATCGCGCTCGACGGCTGAGGGTCGCGCGTGCGCCGTCCGGGGCTCCCGCCAGGCGCGACGGCGCACGCCACCTCCGCCGGGTGAAGGGCAGCCGGTGACGCCGCGGGCCACGCAAGGTGGGAGCCAGGCACGCGGCGCACTTCTCACCATACGAGCGGCCTGAGCCTCGTCAAGTCGGCGACTCGAACGCGTTGCGGACCCCGGGTTTCCGGGCCGGTTTGTCAGGGCACCACACCGACATGAATGCTGTGATCGACACGAGTGTTCCGGCTTCGCCGGAGTCCGTCCCGGCAGTCCGCCGCGACGTCGTGGCCGCCTATGAACAGGGCGGCGGTGATCCGCTGCTGTCCGCAGACGTCGCGCTGGCCGTGACCGAGGCGGCGGCCAACGCGATCCGCCATGCCTACCCGCAACGCGGTGATGGCCGCATCACGGTCCGCGGCTGGTTCGAGGATGGCCTGTTCATCGTTCAGGTGCTCGACCGCGGCGTGGGCATCGACACGCCCACTCGCGATCCGGGCGCCCACCTCGGCATCGCCCTGATCGAGCAGCTGGCAGACGCCCAGTTCGCCCTGCGCGAGGGTGGAGGAACGGAGGCGCGGCTGGCGTTCCCGCTCGTGGCGGACGCGTGGCCGGCCCAGCGCACCGCGCCGTTGCCTGCCTTCGCGGCGCTGCAGCTGGCCGGATAGGGCCTCGTGCCTCCTTCGGATGGGGGATGCCCCGGCGGAGATCCGGTGCAACCCTTCTTCCGGGTCTTGCGGCAAGGAGTTTCAACACGCCTGCCGTATCTGCAAGTGTGAGGAGGCACATGGGCGAGTCCAGCATCGGGCTTGTCGCCCGTTCAGGCAGGGCGGGCGACCGATTGCGTTGGGTCGTGCGGCTGCCCGGGTGGCTGCGCGTCGGCCTGCTGGCAGACGCGGAGGCCGTGCGGCGGATCACCGCCTTCACGCTGTACTGCCTGTTCGTCCCGCTCGCCTTCCTGCTCGAGCTCGTGAGCGGCGGCGCCGGCCACCATCCCGCCCTGGTCGCCGCGACGACCACCTTCCTCGTCGCCCAGGCGGCCTCCGTCTGGCTCATCCGGCCGATGCCGGACGCCGGCTGGCTGTTCCTGATCACGGCCATCCCGGCGTCGTTCGTCGCGTACGCATACGCGAGCTCGTCCGCAGGCGAGGCGCTCAGCATCGTGCTGGTCGTGCCGGTCGCCTGGGTGGCCGTGTTCCTGTCCGTACGGATGGTCAGCGCGTCGGTGACGCTGAACGCGCTCGCGCTCGCCTGGCTCGCGTTGGCGGACGACACTGCCGGGCGCTGGCTGACGTTCGCCGTTCGCGCCCTGACGCTGGCCGTGATCGCCTTCGCACTGCACCTGCTGGTCGTGGCCCTGCGGCGAGCACAGCACCAGGCCGAGCGGCGGGCCGATCTCGACGCTGCCACGGGACTCGTCTCGCGCGCCCGGATGCTCGACATCCTCGACACCGTGCCGCTGGAGGGCAACCGCCCTGCCGGCGTGATCGTGCTCGACATCGACCACTTCAAGCAGGTGAACGACCGGTACGGCCACCTCGCCGGCGACCAGGCGCTGCGCGACGTTGCGCACGTGCTCCAGGCCGTTGTCCGAGAAGACGACGTGCTCGCCCGCTGGGGCGGCGAGGAGTTCCTGCTCCTGCTGCCGGGCGTCGCGGAGCATGAGCTGGCCGCCGCGGCGGAGAAGCTGCGCAAAGCGGTCGAGGATCACCCGTTCCTGCTCGAGGGCGCGAGGGTGTCGCTGACCATCTCGGTCGGAGCCGCTGCGGCGCGTCCAGGCGCGGCGATGCGGACGGTGGTGGCGGCCGCCGACGATGCCCTCTACCAGGCGAAGCGCGGCGGCCGGAACCAGACCGTGGTCGCCCGGCCGCGGCTCAACCACATCACCGTGGCCGGCCGCGACCAGCTCGATGCCGCCCGCCGCGCGGTCGAGGAAGCCGCCGCCCGCGCGGCGCTGCCGGCGGATCAGACGCTCGACGCCGTCATTGCCGTCAGCGAGGCGTGCATGCGGCTGCTCCCGGAGGACGACTGCGACGCCGAGCTCGCGGTCACCATCCACGACCGCCCGGAGACCTTCACGATCGTGGTCGAGGACCGCGCCGGCCACCGCTCCGCCCCGCGAAATGATGACCTCAACGTCGCCATCCTCGGCCGGGTCGGTGACGAGATCCGGTTCGACGAGCGCGAGGCCGTGAGCGAGGTGCGGATTGTTTTCGCCAAGCTGGTTGACGGCCACCCGGTTCACGCGGCTTAACACAAACGCCGTGAGACGACAACCCGCACTCAATCTCACTCGCCTACTGTGAGACGATGATCGCCATTCTCACAACTGCGCTGGTCGGTGCGACCGCGCTTCTGCTGGGTACGCTCAGTGATCCCGTCAGCCGCGAGCTCGACTCGATGCGCGCACAGACGGATCTGCGAAACACGATGACGCCGCTGTTCGGCGGCGCGTCGGGTCGCTAGCAGCACCGAGCTCAGCCAACGCAATAGTCGACGCCCTCGACGGACGGGCTCCCGTTCGAGCGATGAGCGTCGGATACTCCACCGGTCTCGAGTACGGAGCGGCACAAGCCGCTGCACGACGACCGCAAGGAGGAGCGATGCGCTTTCAGGCGACACTGCAGCTCGACGGCAAGACCGCGACCGGCATCGAGGTGCCGGATGAAGTCGTGACCGCCCTCGGTGCGGGCAAGCGCCCGCCGGTGAGCGTCACCATCAACGGCTTCTCGTTCGACACGACGCTCGGCG
Organism: Gaiellales bacterium; assembly: GCA_035695105.1. GTDB lineage: Bacteria > Actinomycetota > Thermoleophilia > Gaiellales > JAICJC01 > JAICYJ01. The sequence goes on along the minus strand of DASSEV010000080.1, from coordinate 5,363 downwards.
TGCGAGGCGGCGTGTCGAAGATCCCCGTCAGCGCGGAGCGGCGGCAGGCGGCAGGGGTCGCCGCCGGCGACGCAGTCGACGTGGACATCAGGCTGCGCTGAACGTCAGCCGGGCCGGCGCTGGGAGTGGCGCTTGCCCCCAGTGCGGCCGTCGTCCGCGTGCTTGCGTCCGCGCAGCGCGCGCCCGGCCGTTCTCGGACTGCTGCCCACGGCCCGCGCCAGCCCGCGGGCCCGCCGCGGGATGTCGGGGACGCCGCCGAGCGTCGGTAGGAGCAGCATCGCGCCCACGAGGCAGATGCCTGCCGACAGCAGGTAGACGCCCTGCGCCCCCACCCACTCCACGAGCGGAGCTCCGAGCGCGAATGAGAGCGACATCGTGCCCAGCACGACCGCATCGAGCGCAGCCGAGACGCGCGACCGCACATGATCGGGCGTGCGCCGCTGGATGATGTTCTGCGCGGCCACGACGCCGAACGCGTCGAACAGGCCCGCCACGGCCATGCCGGCCAGCACCGGCCAGAACACCGGCGTGAGGCCGACGGCCGCCAATCCTGCGGCGATGGCCACGAGGCCGCCTACCACCGCAGGACGCTCGGCGCGGCGGGACAGTCCGCGGCCGAGCAGCGCGCCGACCACGCCGCCGCCGTCCCAGAACACGGCGATCAGGCCGTACCCGGTCGAGCCGACGCCGAACTGCTTCGCGAGCACGACCTCGGCGACGATGACGGGGCCGATGCCGGCCATGACGAGGCCCCAGGAGATCGTCAGCAGCCGCATCCACGGGTCGCGCAGGAGCATGCGGTAGCCGTCCATGCTGCTGCCGGCGTGCTCGAGGGTGGCCGTGCGGAAGCGGCCCTCGAGCCGCCAGACGAGCGCGGCGGCGCCGATCAGCGCAACGGAACTGGCGGCGAACACCCCTGCCGGGCCGACCACGGCCAGCAGCAGGCCGCCGACGCCCGGGCCGAGCATGAAGCCCGCGCTCTTCCAGGCGCCCGCCAGGCTGTTCGCGCTGCCGAGCTCGTCGTCGTCCACGAGGTTCGGGATCGCGCCCTGCACGGCGGCGGAGAGCGCGCCCTGGGTGGAGGCGGCGGCGATCATGACCATCACGATCGGGGTCAGCCACCCGAGCACCGACAACGGGACGCACAGCGCGAAGCCTGCCGCCGAGATCAGCGCGGAGACGAGGACGACCTGGCGGCGATCGTGCCGGTCGCCGAGGTGACCGGACCAGGGCGAGAGCACGGTGGACACGCCGAACACGGCCAGCATCGCACCGGACACCCACCACGACGAGCCGCTCAGCTCGTACAGACGCCAGATCAGCGCGGTCATGGCCGCGCCGCGGCCGGCGTACGCGACGCCCTGGGCCACGGCCAGACGGGTGATTGGTGTGTTGATGCGGTCGAGAGTCATGGTTGAGGGCAGGGTCGTGCGCGGAACCCGCGTCCGGCCGGACGTCTGGGAAGCCCTCTTCGGGCTATCGGCGCACGCCGCCACAAAGTTGAACGATCAACGGGGCCTGCGTATTCCCGCGCACCGGCGGCTAGCATCTCGCCGAATGAGCGAGCCTCCGGAAGCCGCAACCACCGTCGAGCAGATCGCGCCGGGCGTCTGGCACTGGTCGATCCGTAATTCGAACATCGGCGGCAACGTCTCGGCCAGCCACGCGATCGGGGGCCCGGACGGCAGCGTCTGGATCGACCCGGTGCGGCTCGAGGATCCGGAGAGCCTGCCCCGGCCGGAGGCGATCGTGCTCACCAGCCGGGGGCACCAGCGCGCGGCGTGGCGGTACCGTCGGGAGCTCGGCGTGCCGGTGCATGCGCCGCGCGGCGGGGAGGGCTACGACGAGGAGCCCGACGTGCTCTACAGCGAGGGCGACCCGCTGCCACAGGGGCTGGTGGCAATCCCGACCCCCGGCTTCGGCGACGCGAAGTTCGCGCTGCACCGCCCCGCTCAGGGCGACACCCCGGCGCTGATGGTCGTCGGCGACCTGGTGATGCGGCGCGACGACGGCTCGCTGACGACGATCCCGCCGCAGTTCCAGTCCGACCCGGACGCGGCCCGCGGCAGCGTTGAGCGTGTGGCCGGCGAGCGCTTCGACCTGCTCCTGATCGGGCATGCGCAGCCGCTCGGCGACGACCCGCAGGGTCAGCTGCAGTCGCTGCTCGGCCAGGGCTGACCCGGCCGAGGGCGTCGAGCGAGGGTGAGGAGAGGAGCCGGGAGCGGGACTCGAACCCGCGACCGTTCGCTTACAAGGCGAGCGCTCTACCAGCTGAGCTATCCCGGCGCCCGGCCGATTCTACCTGCCTCGACGTCCAGTCGAAGGTTAGGCGGAGACGCGGCGCGACTGCAGGTGCGCGAGCACCTTGCGCTTCACGCGCTGCAGCGCGTTGTCCACGGTCTTCGGATCGCAGTCGAGCAGCTCGCCGATCTCCTCGTAGCTGCGCCCCTCGAGGTAGCAGGTGAGCACCTGCGACTCGAGACTCGAGAGCGCGGTGCTGAGGCATCCGAGCAGGCTCTGCAGCTCCTCCGTGGAGATCACGCAGCTCGCCGGGTCGTCGACGGCCGGCCCCGGCAGCGCATCGCCGAGCGTGCAGTCGGCCTCGGACTCCTGCCCCGCGGGCGTGTGGCTGAACGACACGTAGCTGTTCAGCGGCGCGTGCTTGAACCGGGTCGCGGTCTTGATGGCCGTGATGATCTGCCTGGTTATGCAGAGTTCGGCGAACGACCGGAACGACGTGTCCTTGTCGGCCCGGTAGTCGCGAACCGCCTTGTAGAGACCGACCAGGCCCTCCTGGATGAGGTCGTGCGAATCGCCGCCGGCCAGGAAGTACGAACTCGCCTTCAGCCGGACGAACCCCTCGTAGCGCCGGATGATCGTGTCCATGGCGCGCTCGTCGCCGTTGCGGGCAGCCGCGATCAGCGCCACCTCACCGGTATCGCGCCACACCCGAGGCTGCATCTGCCGCGCCAGCGCTGCGTTCGACCTAGACACCCTGCACCTCCGACCGGGAAGAGGTTCCGATCACTCGAAACGGGACGAATGACGACTTCATGAGGCTGAAGCTGAACGTCAAGTACAACTTGAGGCTGGGAGCATAGCGCCCAGATCGGCGTTGTCAAGCGCGGATTTTTCCTGCAGGCGGGGCTATTGCCCGCGGCGGATCCGCTCGAGCGCCTGGCGAACGGCGTCGTCCACCGATTCGGCGACCGTGAACCGCTGCCGCGCGCCCGGCGTCGAAGGCGCCTCGTCGGGCTGCCCCGCGGCAAGCCGGTCGACGTACTCTCGCGCGCTCATCGCCTGCACCCCACCCCGCTGCGCGACGTGCCGGAGCACGGTGTCGGACGAGATCACGGTCACCTCGTGGTCGTGCTGGCTGCGGTGGGCCAGCCGCTCGATCACGGTGTCCGCGGTCTCGTTTGCGGCGAAACGGATCCGGGTCGTGCCGACGCTGCCGTCCCGACCGTGCCCGTCGAACACCAGCACCACGCTCACACCGGACCGCGCGGCATGGTCGACCACGGCCGCCACCAGGCCGGCACGCACCTCCTCGTAACGGTCGGAGCCGCCGCGGACATGCGCGACGTTGTCGCCGTCCACGATCCAGAGCGCGGGGCGCTGGTCAGCCACCGCGCCGCTGCCTGACCGCCTCGAACAGCAGCACCGCGGCCGCCGTGCTCACGTTCAGCGACTCCACCCGGCCGTGCATCGGAATCGACGCCACCGCGTCGCAGGAGGTGCGGACGCGCGGGCGCAGGCCCCGCCCCTCGGCGCCGAGCACGAAGACGGTGCCGTCGCGATAGTCGTGGCGGTCGTAGCACTCGTCATCCCCGGCGAGGGCGGCCGCATACGTCCAGAGCCCCGGCCGGCGCGCCGCGAGCAGCGTCTCGGCCAGGTTCTCGACGCGAGCGATCGGCAGGTGCTCGACCGCACCGGCCGACGCGCGCGCAACGGCAGCGGTCACCGCCGCCGACCGGCGGCGGGTGATCAGCAGGCCGTCGGCACCTGCAGCCTCGCAGACCCGGGCGATCGCGCCGAGGTTGTGGGGATCCGTCACCTCGTCCAGTGCGGCCAGCAGCGGCCGGTCGCGGCCGATCAACTCGGCCGGGTCGACGTACGGGTAGGGCGCGACCTCGGCGACGACGCCCTGATGGTCGGGACTGCCCGCCAGATCGGCCAGGCGCTCGGGACTCTCGACCGAGACGTTCCCAGGCAGCCACTCCAGCGCCTCCGCCGCCCGGCGGGAGGCGTGTACCGCGAGCACCTCGCGCCGCCCCCGGAGCGCCTCGCGCACCGGGTGCGTGCCGTACACAACCTCGGCGCTCATGCCCGGTAGAGGGCGGTGCCGTCAGGCGTGTCGCGCACCTCCCAGCCGGCGGATTCGATCTCGCCGCGCAGCGCATCGGCGCGGGCGAAGTCGCGAGCGGCTCGGGCCTCATCGCGCAGGCGCGCCTTGTCCAGCAGCTCCTGTGGCGGCGGCGGCTCCTCGGCGAGCGATCCCAGGCCGAGCACCCCGAGCACCTCGGCGACTGTTCCCGAGGCCTCAGGCGGTGCGTCGAACAGCAGCGCCAGCGCGCGGGGCGTGTTGAAGTCCTCGTCCAGTGCGGCCGCGACCGCCTCGCGCAGGCCCTCATCCGTTGCGCCGGTGCCGTCCCTCAGCCTGTTTCGGAGGGTGCCGGCCGCCGCCCGTGCCTGCTCGAGCACCTCGTCCGTGTAGTCGATCGGCGCGGTGTAGTGGCCGCGCAGGAAGAACATGATCAGCGTCTCGGCGCCCCAGCGGTCGAGCGCCTCGTGCAGCGGCTCGATGTTGCCGACCGACTTCGACATCTTCTCCCCGCCCAGGCGCAGCATCCCGTTGTGGGCCCAGACCTGGGCGAACCGCCGGCCGGCCGCCTGCGACTGCGCGATCTCGTTCTCGTGGTGTGGGAAGATCAGGTCGCGGCCACCGCCGTGCACGGCGAACTCGCGGCCGAGCCACCGCTCCGCCATCGCCGAGCACTCGATGTGCCAGCCCGGCCGGCCCCGGCCCCACGGCGATTCCCAGGCGGTGTCCTCGTCGGGCTTGGTGGCCTTCCAGAGCGCGAAGTCCAGCGAATCGCGCTTGTTCTCCCCGCCCTCCGTGTCGCCGCCGTCGCGCAGCTGGTCGGTGCGCTGGTTGGACAGCTTCCCGTAGTCGGTGAACGTGCCGACGGCGAAGTAGACGTCGCCGGCCGCCTCGTAGGCGTGTCCGCCGGCGATCAGCTCCTCGATCAGGGCGATGATCTCGTCCACCGTCTCGGTGGCGCGGGGCTCGCGATCGGGCCGGCCGAGGCCGAGGCGGTCGGTGTCGGCGATGTAGGCGTCGGTCATCTCGCGCGCGAAGC
>DASSEV010000079.1:0-56592 GCA_035695105.1 Gaiellales bacterium | reverse complement strand
CCTCATTCTCGTATCGAAGGTCGATCCCCTCACCGCCCATGGCGCCGTCGCCCTTCACCTATCCTGAGGGCAATGCGCCGGTTTGCATCGTACGTGCGCAGCCTCAACCCGGAGATTCCGCGGTCGGTGCGGATGCTGCAGCTGGGGGGTCTGCTGAACTCGTTCGGGAACGGCCTCGTGCTGCCGTTCCTGCTCATCTACCTGCACAACGTGCGCGGCATCTCGCTGGCCGTCGCCGGACTCATCGTCGGCACGAACAGCGTCGTCAGCCTGGTGGCCGGCCCGGCGTTCGGGCCGCTGGTCGACCGCTTCGGCGGCCGTGTGGTTCTGCGCATTGCGCTGGTCTTCCTCGCGGCCGGGTTCGGCGGCTACATGCTCGTCCACCACCCCTGGCAGGGCTTCCTGTGCGCCGCGCTTGCCGGCATCGGCAACGGCGGCTTCTGGCCCGCGCAATCGACGCTGCTGGCCACGCTGTCGTCCACCGAGGAGCGCCCCGCGGTCTATGCGTTCCAGCGCATGATGATGAACCTGGGCATCGGCCTCGGCGGCCTGGTCGCCGGCCTGATCGCAAACACCGCCGACCCGACCAGCTTCACCTGGCTGTTCCTCGGCGATGCGGCCACGTTCGTCGGCTACGCCGTGTTCCTCTCGGTCGTGCCCGACCCCGGCCCGCCGTCACGCGCCGCCGCCGCCGACCGCGTTGTGCCCGGCAGCTTCTCCACGGTGCTGCGCCATCAGGCCTTCATGGCGGTGGTCGGGCTCAACCTCGTGCTGATCACCTTCGGGCTGGCCCAGATCGACGTGCTGCCCGCGTACATGCACAACCATGCCGGCGTCAGCGAGCTCGGCATCAGCGCGGTGTTCGCCACCAACACGCTCCTGATCGTCCTCATGCAGCTCCCTATCATGCGCAGCCAGCGTGGCCGGCGGCGGATGCGCACGCAGGCGACGGTGGGGTTCGTGTGGGGCGCCTGCTGGCTGGTCGTGCCGGTCATCGGCGGTATCGCATCCGGTGCCACGGCGGCAGTCCTGTTCGCCCTCGACGGAGCGGTGCTCGGCCTGGGCGAGTGCCTGCACGGTACCGTGCAGGCGCCGCTCGTCGCCGACCTCGCCGATCACCGGCTGATGGGCCGCTACATGGCGGTGTCCGCGTTCTCCTGGAGCGCCGGCTTCGGCCTCGGCCCGGCCTTCGGCGGCTTCATGCTCGGTCGTTCGCCCGTGCTGCTCTGGCTGTTCACCGGCGGCGCGTGCGTGCTCGCGGGCCTGACCGCGCCGGCGCTCGAGCGGCTGATTCCGCGTCGGGCGCGCCTCACGCCGATGCCGCTCGCCGCTCCCAGCAGCGGCGACTGACGTCGTTTCTCCCGCCTCGGTGACTCCCTCCGGGGTGGCTAGACTCGACCGGTGACCGAGCACCCGCCAACCGCGTCGGCCGATCTCCGCCGCTCCGCCGTGCGGCCCAGCCGCGAGCAGTACTTCATGCTGCTCGCCGTTGCGACGCGCGAGCGGGCCAACTGCCTGCGCCGCCACGTCGGCGCCGTGCTCGTGGCCGACCAGCGCATCATCGCCACCGGCTACAACGGGACGCCCACGGGGTTCCCGAACTGCGACGAGGGCGGCTGCCACCGCTGCTCGCATCCCGACGACTACGCGGCCGGCCGCGGCTACGACGTCTGCATCTGCGTCCACGCCGAGCAGAACGCCGTGCTGCAGGCCGCGAAGCTCGGCTACTCGGTGCAGGGCTCCGCCTGCTACTCGACGCTGCGCCCGTGCTTCGGCTGCCTCAAGGAGCTCTACCAGGCCGGCGTGACGACGATCAGGTACCTCAACGCGTGGACGCCGTCGGATCCCGTCGAGGCGGGCGCCTACGACGCGCTGCTCGCTGAGCTCGCCGGGCGGGGCGTGGTGGTGGCGCCGCTCGAGCTTCCGGACGGGCTGCTCGACCTGCGCTGAGGCGACGCGCTAGGCGCTACGCCGGAACAGGCCGGAGTCGTCTTCCCAGTCGAACGACAGCGCCTGATCGGCCGGGACGGCCGGCTCCAGCGGCACGATTGTGGCCAGCTCCGGCTCGGCAGCGTGCACCTCGGGCAGCTCGTCCGCGCTCAGCACCGCACGCAGCGGCGCTAACCGCAGCGGCGTCCGGGCGGGCAGCTCGGCCGCCTGGGGCGTCCGCTTGATCCTGGCCAGATGCCGGGCGTGGAGCGTCAGGCGCCACGCCTGGAGCTCCGGCTCGGCGAGCGGCGAGGCGTGGCAGGCGGGGCACGGCGTCAGCGGCCGCTTCGGCTGGTCGCACTGATGGCACGCGATCGTGACCTGCATGCGGTTCCCTGTCGGCATTCCGCAGTCCGACCTTGAGTGACGGCGGCACCGGGTGCCGCCTCAAGTCCGGCCGCCCATCCGCCGACTGATGAAGCATGCAACGGGAATTCCTACGCCCGCTGCCGCGGCTGCTGGGGGTCACGTTGGTGCTCACGCTGCTCGTGGCGCTCGCCCATGCCGGCACGGCTTCGGCTGACCCCATCGTGGATCAGAAGAAGGCGCAGTACGACAAGGTGCGCCATGAGGTTCGCCGGCTCGACAACCGCGTCGAGCTGCTGACCGAACGGTACGACGGGGCCGTCTCCGAGCTGGCGCAGCTGAAGGTGCAGATCCGCGACGCCAACCGCCGGCTGAAGGCGGCGCAGATCCACCTCACGTTCGAGCAGGGCGTGCTCGCCGATCTGGTGGTCGCCCGCTACAAGGGCCTCGACGCGACAACACTCGACATCGTGCTCGGCGCGTCGTCGCTCTCGCAGGTGACCGGCGACATGGACATCAAGCAGCGGTTCGACGCCGCCGTCGCCGACGCCGTGAACCAGATCCGGATCACCCGTGACGCCATCGTCAACGAGCGGCTCGAGCTGCTGATCGCCCGCGACAAGGCCCGCACGCAGAAGCACATCATCGAGCGCAAGCGCGCCGCGATCCAGAAGATGCTGCGCCGTCGCCGCTCGCTGATGCACGTGCTCGGCGATCAGGTGCGCATCGCGACCGCGGCCACCAGCATCGGGCAGACCAAGCTCGCGCTCGCCGCCGCGCAGTGGATCCGCGCAGACATGCGCATCAACCACAACGACCCGGGCGCCGAGCTGCGCGACCAGGTCGCGCTCGACGGCCTCGCCCAGATCGGCGTGCCCTACAAGTGGGGCGGCGCCTCGCCGGACACCGGCTTCGACTGCTCCGGCCTCGTCATGTGGCTGTGGGCGAAGCACGGCGTGTCGCTGCCGCACTTCGCAGCCTCCCAGTACCACATGGGCCCCTTCGTGCGGGAGTCGGAGCTGCGGATCGGCGACCTCGTGTTCTTCCACGAGCTCGGTCACGTTGGCATCTACATCGGGAACGGCTACGTGCTCCACGCGCCGCACACCGGCGTCACCGTCGAGATCGACCCGTTCTCGATGGGGTGGTTCCAGAGCACGTACGTGGGAGCGACGCGGCCTGGGCCGCCCTGATCCTGATCTAGATAGTTGATTCCACGGCGCCTAGCGGTCGCAGCGCCCCGACCGCCGGTCGTTTCGTAGCGTCAGGCGGTCAGACGTGCGGGGCCGTGGAATCAATCATCTAGGCTCCGGGCGTGCTCTTCCGCCAGGTGCTGCATCCGGATCTGGGCTGTGCCTCCTACGTGATCGCCGACACGGCGGCGGGTGTCGGCGCCGTCGTCGACCCGAAGTGGACGGTCGAGGACTACCTCGACCTGGCACGGGAGCACGGCTTCCGGATCGCGCACGTGATCGAGACGCACAACCACGCCGATCACCTCTCCGGGCGTCCGCGGCTTGTCGAGGCGACGGGTGCCACCTGCTGGATCAGCCCGCTGGCCGAGGCGGACTACCCGCACGAGCCGTTCGCAGATGGGGCCGAGGTGACCGTCGGCGCGGTCACGCTGCGCGCGCTCCACGTCCCGGGCCACCGTCCGGAGCACACGGCCGTCGTGGTCATCGACGGGGCTCGTTCGAGCTCTCCGTGCGCGGTGCTGACCGGCGACAGCCTGTTCGTGAACGATGTTGCCCGTCCTGACCTCGCCGTCGAGAAGCGGGAGGGCGCGCGCGGCCTGTTCGGGAGCATGCAGCGTCTGCTCCAGTTGGGCGACGGCGTCGAGGTGTTTCCGGGGCACACCGGCGGCTCCCTGTGCGGCAGCGCCCGGATGAGCGAGACCACCTCCTCGACCATCGGGTACGAGCGGGCGACCAATCCGATGCTGGCGCTGCACGACGAGTCGGCCTTCGTCGAGGAGCTGATCACCGGCCTCGCCCCGCAGCCGCCGAACTTCGCGAAGATCGCCGAGGCCAACCGGCTCGGGCGCCCGCCGCAGGCCGGTGGCCTGGCCATGCTCGATCCCGGGCTCGTCGAGCAGCGGGCCGCCGCGGGCGCGCTGATGGTCGACGGCCGTTCGGCCGCGGAGTACGACGCGGCGCACATCCCCGGCGCTGTCGGCGTCGATGTCGGGCATAACGGCTTTGGCACCAAGGTGGCGTGGATCGCCGACCAGGGAACCGAGCTGCTCCTGGTCGGCGCGAGCGAGGAGCAGCAGCACCGCATGCACGAGCTGCTCGGGTCGGTCGGCGTCGCCGCGTCCGCGATGCTCGCCGGCGGATTCCCGGCGTGGTTGGATAGTGGCCGCGCGCTGGAGGCCTTTGCCGTCGTGGATGCCGCCGGGCTTGCCGATCTCCTTGAGGCGCGACCCGAGGTGCAGGTGCTCGACGTCCGCGACGACGACGAGTGGGAGGCCGGCCACATCCCGGGCTCGCTGCACCTGGCGTACCACGACGTCGGCCGCGTCGCCGCGCCGTTCGATGCCGGCCGGCCCGTCGCCGTCATCTGCTCGACCGGGCGTCGCAGCGCGACGGCGACGGGGCTCGTCCGCCGCAGCGGCGCCACCGAGGTGATCCACGTGACGCCCGGCGGTGTCGGCACGTGGGAGAAGCTCGGGCATCCGCTCGAGCTGTCGGCGGCTGCGCCGGCGTGATCGCTCCCGAGCTGTCCGCCGCGGACGTGGCGGCCGCGCTTCAGCGCGGCGAGGTCACCGCCGTCGACGTCAGGGAGGCGGGCGAGTGGGATGCCGGGCACATCGGCGGTGCGGCGTGGATTCCCATGAGCGAGCTGGCTGACCGCCTTGCCGAGCTGCCCGACGGCCCGCTGGCGATCGTCTGCCGCAGCGGTTCGCGCAGCGAGATGGTGGCCGACTGGCTGGTTCGCTCCGGCGTCGACGCCTCGAACATGACCGGCGGCATGATCGCGTGGCAGATCGCGTCGCTGCCGATCGAGCCGGCCGGCGGCTTCATCGCGTGAGCGTTCGCGTCGGCACCTGCTCATGGGCTGACGAGTCGCTCAGCAAGCTCTGGTACCCGCCCGGCGTGAGCTCGGCCGAGGCCCGGCTCCGCTACTACGCCGATCACTTCGACACGGTCGAGGTCAACTCCAGCTACTACGCGCTGCCCACCCGCGAGATGGCCGCCGCCTGGGCCGAGCGGACGCCCCCCGGATTCGTGTTCCACGTCAAGGCGTTCGGGATGATGACCCGGCATCCCGTGAAGGTGGAGCAGCTACCTCCCCATCTGCGATCCGAGGCCGCGTTCGACGAGCGCGGCCGGGTCGACCACCCGTCGCTCGAGCTGCGCGCCCAGGTCTTCCGCGAGTTCCTGCGCGCGCTCCAGCCGCTGCGCGAGGCAGGCAAGCTGGGCGGCATCCTTATGCAGCTGCCCCAGTACATCGTCGCCAAGCCCTCGTCGTTCGAGTACCTCGAGTGGGCGCGCGAGCAGCTGGGCGACGCGGAGATGCTGGTCGAGTTCCGGCATCGGAGCTGGCTCGAGGACGACATGGTGGCCCAGACGCTCGGCTTCCTCGAGCGGCTGCCTGCGACGTACGTGATCGTCGACGCGCCCCCCGTCTCGGGCGCGAACGTGGCGCCGACCGTCGTTGCGCGGACCAGCGGGAACGCCTACATCCGCTTCCACGGCAGGAACACCGCCACCTGGAACCGGCGCGGCGGCAGCGCGGCCGAGCGCTTCGACCATCTCTACTCGCCGGACGAGCTCGCGGAGTGGGTGGAGCCGCTGCGCGAGCTGTCGGCCGGCGCGGAGAACGTCTGGGCGATGTTCAACAACAACGGTCGCAGCACCGACGCCTCCGGCATCTCATTCGCGCAGGCACCGGCGAATGCCGCCGAGCTGATCGAGCTGCTGCAGGGGGCGGATGTCCCGGTAACAGTCGCGGCCGCCCGGTAACCTGGGGAGGGACTACCGGGCGGCCGGGAGGGAATGCACCGGCCCGGTCAAGCCGGCGCTGCGACTGGCGACCGCGGTGTCTGCGTCGCGGCCTGTTCTCGAGGGGGTTCCGATCTCCTCGGTCGAACGCCACTATCCCATGGGTGTTTTGGGAGAAGATTGGAGCATGCTGTTCTCTTCTGAGTACCACGAGACGGTCACACGCCGAGAGTGGGACGAGGGGTGGGTGCGTGGGCGAATCGACCAGATCGTTGCCGAGGCAGACGACGCTGTGGGTGGCGACGGCCTCTGGCCCGAGCACCCCGACGACCACGAGGATGATTGGGGCCTGCCCAGGTCGGTGTACATGGGTGCCGCCGGAATGGTGTGGGGCATGTATGCCGCCGGCCGGTCGCGGCCGGATCTGATCCGTGGTCTGCATGAGAGCTATCTCGCCGCACCTGACTGGCCCGGTCGCTCCGACGGCTACTGGGCGGGCGAGGCCGGGATACTGCTGGTTGCGCACACGCTCGACCCGGGCGGCGCTGATCTCGACCGGCTCGAATCCGTCATCCGGGCCAACGCCGGCAACGAGTCGAACGAGCTGATGTGGGGTGCGCCCGGAACAATGCTCGTCGCGCTGGAGATGTACCGCCGCACGGGGGCGTCCCGCTGGGTCGATGCGTGGCGCACCAGCGCCGATGAGCTCTGGCAGCGATGGATGCCCGACGACGAGGTGGGCGGGTACATGTGGACGCAGCTGCTCTACGGATCGGTCGACCGCTACGTCGGTCCGGGCCACGGATTCGCAGGAAACGTGCAATCGCTGTTCGCGGGACGTGAGCTGCTGCAGGAGGGCCGCGTGCATGAGCTCACGGATCGGGCGGTTGCGACGGCCACGGCGCTGGCATTCCGGGAGGACGGGCTCGCGAACTGGGCTCCCACCGTCGGCCCGCTTGCGCATCGTGATCGCATCCGGGTGCAGTGGTGCCACGGAGCGCCCGGCATGGTCACGGGACTGGCCGGCCTGGCACGCGAGGACGCCGCTTTCACCGACCTGCTCGTCGCCGGGGGCGAACTGATCTGGAAAGCCGGCCCGCTGGCCACCGGCCACGGCCTCTGCCATGGCACCGCCGGCAATGCGCTCGCGCTGCTTGCGCTCTACGACCGCACCGGGGACGACGTGTGGGCCGAGCGGGCGCGGCGCTTCGCCGTGCACGCCCTCGAGCAGGTTGAGCGTGAGCGGCAGGAGCACGGCATGGGCAGGTACTCGCTGTGGACGGGGGACATCGGCGCGGCGCTGGCTGCGACGAGCTGCATCGAGCTGCGAGCGGGCATGCCGTCGCTCGACTGGTTTCGCCCTACGAGCCAGGCTTGAACCGCAGCGCCGACCAGGTGTCGTCGATCGCAACCTGCGACACCGCGCGCCAGCCGTGGCCGGCCATGGCCTCGCGCACGACCTCGCGTGAGAGGTCGGACGGCGTGCCTGCGCTCAGCTTTGGGTAGCAGATCCAGAGCACTCCTTCGTCCTCGACGGCGGCGATGGCAGCCGGAGCATCCCGCACCAGCTGCTCGCGGCTCCGCGAGTAGAGCAGGACGACCTCCGCGGCGCCATCCACCCGCTCGAACCTCCCAAGCCTCGGCACGTGGCGGTCCGGGCTTCGCATCAGCCGCACCCGGCGTCCCTCCGCGATCCGCAGCTTCGTCGGAAGGTCGGTCATCCCGCCACCATAGACTGTGCCGGTGGAGACGACGCTGCTCACGACCTGCCCCCGTGACTGCTACGACGCGTGCGGCATCCTGGTCACGTTGCGCGACGGCGAGATCCGCTCGGTTCGGGGCGATCCGGCGCATCCGGTCAGCCGCGGCCGTCTCTGCCGCAAGTGCTCGATCGGCTACAACGGAGTGTTCCTCGATCCGGCGGAGCGCCTGACCCAGCCGCTGCGGCGCGTTGGCCCAAAGGGCAACGGCGCCTTCGAGCCGTTCGGGTGGGACGAGGCGATCGAGCTGATCACCGGCCGCTGGCGGCAGATCTCGGACAGCGCCGGCGCCGCTGCCATCCTCAACGCCCACTACACGGGCACCTGCTCGCTGATCGCCGGTGGGTTCGGGTCACGCTTCCTTCGCCGCCTCGGCGCGACCGAAGTCGACCCCGACTCCGTGTGCAACAAGGCCGGGCACGTCGCCCTCGACTACATGTACGGCACCTCCGTCACCGGCTTCGACCCGCGCACCTCTCGCGACACCTCGTGCATCCTCGTCTGGGGAGCAAACCCGTCCGCGTCCGCGCCCCACATGCACGACCAGTGGCTGCAGGAGTCGCCCGGCAAGCTGGTCGTCGTCGACCCGATCCGCACGCCGACCGCCGAGATCGCCGACCTGCATCTGCAGCCGTTCCCGGGCAGCGACGCGGCCCTTGCCTTCGCCCTGGCGCACGTGCTCGTCCGCGAGGGGCTGGCCGACCGCGAGCTGCTCGAGCGCCACACCGTCGGCTGGGACGAGCTCGAGCCGCTGCTCGAGCGGTGCACGCCGGACTGGGGCGAGCGGGCGACCGGGGTTCCCGCGGGCTCCATAGAGCGCGCCGCTCGGCTGTACGGCGCCGGCCCGTCGCTGCTCTGGATCGGGCAGGGGCTGCAGCGCCAGCCGACCGGCGGCAACGTGATGCGCTCGGTGGCCATGCTCCCGGCGATCAGCGGCAACCTCGCCACGCCGGGCGCCGGGTTCCTCTACCTGAACGACCAGCTCGAGATGGACGGCGACTGGTTCGAGGCGCCGCACCTCGGCTCGCCGCCGGAACCGGTCAGCCACATGGACCTCGCCGATGTCCTGGCCGACCCGTCGAGGGCCCAGAGCCTGCTCTGCTGGAACATCAACATCGCCGCCTCGAATCCGCAGCAGACGCGCCTGCGCGAGGCGCTCGGCCGCGAGGATCTGTTCACCGTGGTGATCGACCTGTTCCCGACCGACACCTGCGACTACGCCGACGTCGTGCTGCCGGCGGCGAGCTTCCTCGAGTTCGACGACCTCGTCTCGTCCTACTTCGACCTGTCGCTGTCGGCCCAGGTGCGCGCCGTCGATCCGCCCGGCGAGGCGCTGCCCAACCAGGAGATCTTCCGGCGGCTGGCCGCCGGCATGGGATACGCCGAGCCGGAGCTGTTCGAGAGCGATCGGGAGATGATCGACGCGATCGTCGCGCAGAGCGGCGTGATCGAGAGCTTCGAGCAGCTGGCCGCCGTCGGGACGGTGCCGCTCACGGACGAGCCGGTCATCCAGTTCGCCGACATGCGCTTCGAGACTCCCAGCGGGAAGATCGAGATCGCGTCGGCGGCCGCGGAGTCGGACGGCCACCCGCGGCTGCCCCAGCCGTGGAGCGATCCGCATCCGGCCAACGGCGCTCTGCGGCTGCTGTCACCTGCGTCCGCCTGGCTGATGAACGACAGCTTCGCGAACGACCGGAAGATCGCGAAGCGGATCGGCCCGGCGACCGTCACCCTGCATCCGGTCGACGCCGCGGCCCGCGGCATCGCGGCCGGCGACCGCGTGCGGATGCGAAACGGCGTGGGGGCGCTGGAGCTGGTGGCCGACGTGTCCGACATCATGCCAGCCGGCGTCGCCTACTCGCCCAAGGGCCGCTGGCCCAAGCGTGAGCAGGAGCTCGCGAACGTGAACGTCCTCAACGACGGCCGGAAGGCCGACTTCGGCGGGAGCACGGCCGTCCACGCCGTCGAGGTTGTCGTCGAGCGGCTCTGATGCCGTGTGACGAAGCGGGGAAGATGGCGGCGTCCTCGGCCGTCTCTGTGTCTGTACCGTCACCGGCCCGCGCGCTCGCTTCTCCCAGACTGCCTAGGCGATCTGCGGCTCCAGCGGGTCGGTGACGGCCTCCCTCCCCGGCCCGGCCGACCGTCGAGTTGCGGTACCGTCGCGGCCTCGATGAAGGACGAGGAGGCGAGACATGCGCATCGGCAAGGCTGACGAGCCGTACACGAGCATCTGCCAGGCCTATCCGGACCGCGTCGAGGTGCGCGGCCGCGACCTCACCGGCGACCTCATGGGCCGGCTCACCTTCACCGAGTACGTGCACCTCTTGGTCACCGGCGAGGAGCCGACCGACGATCAGCGCTTCTTCCTCGACCTGCTGCTGATCGCGATCGCCGAGCACGGGATGATGCCGACCAACATCGCCGCGCGGATGACGCTCGCCGCCGACCCGGGCTCGCTTCAGGGCGCCGTGGCGGCCGGCATCCTGGGCGCGGGCCCGGTGATCCTCGGCACCGCGGAGGTGTGCGCGCAGGTGCTGAGCGAGGCGAGCGCCGCGGTCGATGCGGGCGGCGACCCCGCGGCCGTGGTCCGCGACGTCGCCCGCGAGACCCGGGAGTCCGGGCGCAGGCTTCCCGGCTTCGGGCATCCCGTCCACTCACCGGTCGATCCACGCGCCGAGCGCATCCTCGAGCTCGCCGACGAGCGGTCGGTGAGCGGGCCGTACGTGCTGCTGGCGCGAGAGCTGCGCGACGCCGCTGCCGAGACGTGGGGCCGTCCGCTCACCATGAACGTCTCGATGCCGATCGCGGCCGTCATGCTCGACCTCGGGTTCCCGGCGTCGATCGTGAAGGCCGTGCCGCTGCTCGCCCGGACCGCCAGCCTGCTCGCGCATCTGGCAGAGGAGCAGCGACGGCCCGTCGGATTCATCATGTCGGCGGCGGCGGAGGAGGCGATCGAGTACCGGCCGCAGGCGACGTGACCATGCTCGAGCCGGAGGTCGAGGCGCGGCCCTGGGAGCAGCAGCTCGAGCTCGACGACGCCGCCTACCGGGTGCAGCTCGGATATCTGCTCGAGCGCTCCCCGTTCTACAGGGCCAAGCTGGCCGCCGCCGGCATCACCGACGCCGGCGGTGCGGGCGGCCTGGCGGGCATCGGCAGGCTTCCGCTGACCGAGAAGCAGGAGCTGAAGGCATCCGTGACGGCGGACAACCCGATCGGCGCGCATCTCTGCGTGGGAAGTGACGAGATCGTCCGCATCTACTCGACCAGCGGGACGACGGGGACGCCCAGCTACATCCCGCTCACGGCGTCGGATCTCGAGAACTGGATCGCCGGATCCGCGCGCAGCTACGCAGCATCCGGCATCCGCTCCGGCCAGCGCATCGTCACGACGTACAACGCCGGCCCGTTCGTCGCGGGGGCCGCACTTGCGTCCTTCGAGCGGATCGGGCTGTCCCACATCCCGGTCGGCACGGGTAACACCGACCGGCTGCTGCTGGCAATCCAGCTCCTGCGACCGGAGGCGGCCGTGCTGACGCCGTCCTACGCGGCGTACCTGATCGAGGCGGCCGACGCCCGTGGCATCGACCTGGTCGCGTCCAGCGTCGAGCGCGTCCTGGTCGCGGGCGAGCCGGGCGGCGGCGAGCCGGCGTTCCGTGAGCTGCTCGAGCGCGGCTGGGGAGCACGCGTGATGGAGGCGATGGGCATCGGCGACATCGGCATCTCCCTGTGGGGCGAGTGTGAGCAGCAGGACGGCATGCACCTTGGAGCGCGCGGCTTCGTCCATCCCGAGCTGATCGATCCCGGCACGGCCGAGCCGATCCCGCTCGAGGACGGCGCCTCGGGTGAGCTGGTGCTCACCCACCTCCAGCACCAGGCGGCACCGCTGCTCCGGTTCCGCACGCGCGACCACGTCACCGTGCGTATGGACGGCTGCCCCTGCGGGCGCACCGGCCCGCGGGTGCGCTGCATCGGGCGCACCGACGACATGCTGATCGTCCGCGGCGTGAACGTCTTCCCCTCGGCCGTCCGCGAGGTCGTCAGCAGCTTCGCGCCGGAGGTGAGCGGGCACATCCTCGTGCGACCGGCGTCGACCGGCGTGAAGCAGGAGCCGCCGCTGCCGATCAGCGTGGAGCTGGCCGCCGGCCGTGAGGCCGACGACGAGCTCGCCGAGCGGATTCGTGAAAGACTCCGCAGCGTGCTGGTCGTGCAGACGCGCATCGAGCTGGTGCCGCAGGGCAGCCTGCCCCGCAGCGAGTACAAGTCGAGGCTGGTCGACCGGTGACGATCGAGAAGATCCAGAGCCAGGGCATCCACCACATCACGCTCACGGGCGCCAACCGGCAGACGTCGATCGACTTCTGGGAGGGCGTGCTCGGCATGCCGTTCGTGTTCGAGCAGCCGAACCTCGACAACGAGCACGAGAGCCACCTCTACTTCGACCCCGGCGACGGCCGGCTGATCACGGTCTTCACCAACGAGGAGCGGGTGCCGGACCCGTCGCGGACGCCGACCGACCCGGGCTGCGTGCACCACCTCGCGTTCGCGCTCTCGCAGGCCACGTTCCGCCAGACGGTGGCTCGGCTGGAGGCGCGCGGGATCCGCCACAGCGGCGTCAAGGACCGCGGCTTCATGGACTCGATCTACTTCACCGACCCGCTCGGCCTGCTGATCGAGCTCGCCTCGTACCGCTTCGAGCCGCCGGCCGGCCTGACGCATACCGACGTCCTATTCGAGGCGCATCTCCTGCGCGTGGCGCGGGGCGACCCGAACATCCTGGAGGTGCACCTGGCTGACGCGATCGAGATCCTCACCGAGCGGACGCGCCGCTCGCTCTCGGAGGATCGTTCTCCAAAGAACCCGTACTGACGAAACCGGGAGGGGTGGCAGATGGCCGATATCACGCTGAACATCCTCAAGCCCAGCGTCAACAACCTGACCGTGCGCATCTTCGTTCGCGCGGCGGGGATCGAGGCCGAGGAGGTGGATGTGTGGGGCAAGACGACGACGCCCGAGTTCCTGGCCAAGGATCCCGCGCACCTGACCCCGATGATGGAGGAGGGCGGGCTGCCACGCGGGTCGCTGTGGGAGAGCTGCGCCATCATGCAGTACCTGTGCAACAGGCACGGCCTGGAGCGGTTCTATCCGTCCGACCCCGGCGAGCGGGCGATGAACGACAGCGCGATGTTCTACCTGATCGGCACCGTCTACCCGCTGCTGGCGCGGGCGACCTATCCGGCGCTCTCCTTCCCGCAGTACGCAGGTGAGGTCGGCCCGTCGGAGGCCGATGACGCCCTGAAGGCTCAGGCGCAGCGGGACGCTGCCGACGCGCTGGCCGAGCCGCTCGACGCCTACCGGGCCTTCTTCCTCAACGGCAGGCGGTTCATCGGCGGCGATCATCCGAGCATCGCCGACATCCGCTTCGCCGCCTCGCTCGAGTTCCTGCGCGCGATCGACTACCCGTTCCCGCAGTGGGCCGAGGAGTACATGGCCGCGATGGAGGAGGCGCTGGGCGAGGCCTACACGGAGCCCGCCGCCGACGTTCGCGGCTACATCGAGTACGTGCGCTCCCAGGCCGCCACGGCCTGAGGCGCGGCACTCATCTGATGGAGGTGCGCTGCCGATAGCAGGGGCATGCGCACCGCCACCACGATCTGCTGCCTGCTGGCGCTTGCCGCAATCGGCGCCGGCTGCGGCGGCACGGCGACGGCCGACTCCGTCGTCATCACCCACGTCGACATCAGCAAGCGGGCGAGCGACCTCGTGCTCGACGCGGAGGACATCGGCGGGATCTACGTAGTCGTGGATGGCGACAGCGGGATGGATCACCTGGGCGACACGATCCGGCGCGACCCGCCGGCGATCAAGCAGCTCGAGCGGCGGGAGTGGCAGTCCGGCTACCACGCGCTCTACGCGTCGCCCAACAGCGACGGCGTGCTGACCGACGCGTCGGTGTTCAAGAGCGAGGACGCCGCCGTCACGGTCAGCGCAGCGTGGGCGAAGGAGATGGCTCGCCGGTATCACGGGGTGCGGGTGGCCGCCTCTGACCCGAACCTGCAGCACGTCACACTGATCCGCGCGCGGATCCCCTCCCGGTCGGGGCTGCGGACCGGCTACTGGATCGAGTGGGTGCACGGCCGCGTGATCGCGCAGATCCTCGCGTTCGGAGCAAGCGGCACCGTGCAGGGCGTCTCGCAGCTGGCGCAGGCGCAGGACGGCCGCATCACGAACGCCGAGTAAGGCTGCATACCCCCAACGGGATTCGAACCCGTGTTGCCGCCTTGAAAGGGCGGAGGCCTAGGCCACTAGCCGATGGGGGCGCGGGCACGCAGGATACGTGAGCCGCCGTCAGGCAGCGCCCGCGGGGGCGTCCGCCACACGGGAGAGGGTGAGCTGCAGCTCTGCCCAGGCCGTCTCCTCGGTCTCGGCGTACGTCTCCGGGCCGGCCGCCCGCACGGTCTCCAGATACCGCCTCCAGGCGGCTTCCCGGCTAATGGGGAAGTAATGGAGCATGGCGTGGTGGTCGCGTGTCATCGGAGTGCCTCCTCATCTTCCATACGGCGCCGAACGCCGAATGGTTCCCCGCGCGGTGGCACTCCCTACAATCGCCTCTGGGGCCGTTAGCTCAGCTGGTAGAGCAGGGGACTTTTAATCCCAAGGTCGCTGGTTCGATCCCAGCACGGCCCATGCAGGTTCTCCGTAGGGTCCGCCCGCCAGGGTGGACGGAGAGCGCATCAGCGTCCGCATCCGCGAACCAGCTGCGCCGCGCCGTGCAGTGGATCAGCTGTTCCTGCACGCCCTACCCCTATCCACCGGCTAGGTGGTCTTTGGGGCAAGCGAGTCCGCGCTCACGGCGTACACCTCGATCGGTTGCGCCTTGCCCTTCAGCTGGACCGCGCCCTGGGGCTCGATCGCGATCCCGTTGCCAATGCCGGCTCGTGTGTTCTCATCGATGAGGATGGGCCGATGCAGCTCCTTGGTATGCGATTCCAGGCGGGCCGCGATGTTGACCGTGTCGCCCACGCAGGTGTAGCTCGCCCGCCGTTCGGTGCCCGTGTACCCGGCGATGACAGACCCCGAAGCGACCCCGATGCCGATCTGGATCTGTACCTTGCCCCGCGCCGCCTGCTCCTCGTTGAAGAGCTGGATCAGTTGGATCATCTGGCATGCCGCCAGCACTGCCCGTTCGCGGTGATCGGGACGCGGCACCGGCGCTCCGAACACCGCCATCAGACCGTCGCCGATCATCTGGGTCACGATTCCGCCTTCGCCGCCGATGGCATCCATCATCAGGGTGTAGTAATCGTTCAGGAGCTCGATCGCGTCGGCGGGATCGATTGCCTCGGCGATCGAGGTGAACGACCGAATGTCGCAGAACAGCGCGGATGCTTCGACGTGCTTGCCGCCGAGCGAGAAGCCACCCGAGGTCAGCAGGTCATCAGCGACCTCCTTCGCCGCAAACGTGCTTATCAGTTCGCGCTGCCGGTCGCGCAGGCGCTTCTTCTCGAGGCTGGCATTGATCCGTGCATTCAGGAGCACCGGGTTGATCGGCTTTGTGAGGTAATCCTCGGCCCCCATCTCGACACACTTGACGACGCTGTCGAGCTCGTCCAGCGCCGAGGTCATGATCACCGGGAGGTCGCGCAGATGCGGGTCTGCCTTCAGCTCGTCCAGCACCCCGTAACCGTCGAGCTCGGGCATGAGGACGTCGAGCAGCAGGAGGTCGAACGGCTCGCGACGCAGCAGCTCGAGCGCGACGCGACCGTGTTCAGCGAAGGCGACGGTGTGCCCCTGCTTCTCGAGACCACGGGCCAGGAGCAGTTGGTTCACGCGGTTGTCGTCCGCGATCAGGATCCTTCCGGGGGCGGCGCGCGCGCTCACGCTGCCGTGTTCGGACGCTGGTTCGCGAGTGCTTCGGTGAGTGGTCCATACGCCTGCTCGATGCGCTCCACGAGCTCGCCGGCGCCGTCGAGGCTCCGCTCCTTGGCGCGCTGCTCGACCTCGCGACAGGCCTCCGCGAACTCCCCCGCGCCGAGCGTCGCGCCGTTTGACTTCAGCGAGTGCGCCGCTCTGCGGAGCTCGTCGGCGTCTCCCACGTCGAGCGACGATCGCATCGTCTCCAGAAGCATCGGGGCGTCCGCAAGGAAGGTGTCGATCACCTCGGCCACGAACTCGTCGCCTCCCAGCTCACGCAGGCTGTCGAGCGCCGCGACCTCGAGGCCATCACTTCCCTCCCGGGAGCCTCCGTCCATCTCGTGCCCGACTGGCCTCACCCGCTTGAGCGCCTCCGCCAGCTCCTCGGGACGGATCGGCTTCGCAACGTAGTCCTGCATCCCTGCTGCGAAGCACGCCGCCCGGTCCTCCGGGAGCGCGTTCGCGGTCATGGCGATGATGTGTGGCCGCGCCTCCACCGGCCAGTGCTCGACAATGCGGCGTGACGCCTCGAGGCCGTCGAGCTCGGGCATCTGCACATCCATGAGCACCACGTCGTACGTGCTTCGCTCGAGAGCCTGTAGCGCCTCGAGGCCGTTCCAGACGACGTCCGCCTGGTAGCCGAGCCGCTCGAGCAGTCGCAGTGCGACCTTCTGGTTGACGGCGTTGTCCTCCGCCAGCAGGATCCGCAGGGATGACGTCCTGGGCGCTCCGGACGGTGTCGTCTCCACCTCCTCCTCGTGCGCGCCGGGTGTCACGAGCCGGATCAACGCGTTGTAGAGCTGCGACGCCCGCATCGGTTTTGCGAGCTGCGCGTCGAAGGCGGCCGCCCCATCCCCTGGGAGCCGGCCCAGTGACGTCAGGAGCAACATCGGCAGGTGACGAGCGGACCTGTGCGCTCGGATCTCCCGGGCGAGGGTGACCCCGTCCATCTCAGGCATCATCATGTCGAGCACGGCGACGTCGAACAGCTCACCGGCAGCGATCAGCTCGAGCGCGTCGGCCGGGCGATCGACGGCAACCGGCTCCATTCCCCACGAGCGAGCGTGACGGCTGACGATCTCCAGATTGGTCGCGTTGTCGTCGACCACCAGGATTCGCTTGCCGCGGAGCTGGGGGAGGCCGTCGTCGGCGGAGATCTGCGGCGGCACGTCGGCGACCTCCGCGCTCAGCGAGATACCAAAGGTCGAGCCCACCCCGGGCTCACTTTCGACCCAGATCGTGCCGCCCATCAGCTCGACGAGCCGCTTCGAGATGGCAAGCCCGAGCCCGGTGCCTCCGTAGCGGCGAGTGGTCGAGGCGTCCACCTGGCTGAAGGACGCGAAGAGCCGATCCATACGATCCTGCGGAATGCCGATGCCGGTGTCTCGCACGGCGATGGTGAGACGCGAGTCACCGGGACCGGCCGGCTCTGCGTCGACGACCACGACGACCTCTCCTTGCTCGGTGAACTTGACGGCGTTCGAGAGCAGGTTCAGCAGCACCTGGCGGAGTCGGGCCGCATCGCCGACGATGCCTGCAGGGGCGTTCTCGTCGATCAGGCAGCCGAGCTCGATCTGCTTCTCCCAGGCGCGCGGCGCCACGATCTCGAGAGCCGCCTCGACGCATTCGCGCAGGTCGAGCGGCTCTCGCTCGAGCTCGAGCTTGCCGGCCTCGATCTTGGAGTAGTCGAGGATGTCGTCGATCACGTGCAGCAGCGCCTCGCCGCTCGACCGTACGATCCCGGCGAACTCGCGCTGCTCGGGCGCCAGCTCCGTTCCCAGCAGGAGGTCGGTCATGCCGATGACGGCGTTCATCGGCGTGCGGATCTCGTGGCTCATGGTTGCGAGGAAGGCGCTCTTCGCGTAGGTCGCGGCCTCGGCCTCCTCACGGGCGCGCTGCAGCTCCGTGATGTCGTGATAGATGCCGAGGAAGCCGAGCCGCTCGCCCTCCCCGGTCAGCGGCACGAGCATGAGCTCGACATCGAGCGGCGACCCGTCCTTGCGCCGGCGGCGCGTGATGCGGTGCGCACGACCGCGCTCGAGCGCCTCACGGGTGATCTCCCGGCCTTCCTCGCGGGATTCGTTTCCGAACACGAGATCGTCGACGTGCCGTCCGATCGCCTCGTCCGGGAGGAACCCGAACAGCTCCGCGGCAGCGGGATTCCAGCCGGTTACGCGCTCCTCCCCGTCCATCGTCACGACCGCGACAGGCGTGACCTCCACGAGAGACTCGAGGTACTGCTTCTGCCGGTCGATCTCGGCGAAGAGCCGCGCGTTCTGGATGGCGACGCCGACGTTCGACGCGATCGTCGCGAGGAGCCCGGTCTCCGCCTCGCCGAAGCGTCCTTCCTTGTGCATGCTCTGAACGCTGATGACGCCGATCGCCCGGTCTCCGCTGACGATCGGGACCCCGAGGTAGGAGCGGGTGGGCGTACCGATCGACGCCACGCCCTCGTACTGCTCTTCGCGGTTCAGCAGCAACGGCTGGCCTGACTCGAGGATCTGTGACGTCAGCCCCTCGCCGTACTCCATCGGTGGCTCCGCTCGCCGCTCGCCGCCCTCGTAGTAGTACGGGAACTCGATGATTGCGGACGACTCAGGGTGCAGCGCGACGTATGCGATGTCCGCGTCGAACGTCTCGCGAACCCGCTCACCGACGAGCTCGATCAATGCGTCCAGGTCGAGCTGGGCCGCGAGTGCCTGCCCGACGCTGTTGACAGTGGCAAGCTCGGCTGCCCGCTCGCGGGTCTCGTGGACGAGGCGGGCGTTCTCGAGGGCGACGCTGATGCTGCCCGCAAGCGTGATGAGCAGGCGCTGGTCGGATTCGCTGAACGCGCGCTCGCGCTCGATGTTCTGCAGCGAGATCACCCCCGTGGGGCGCCCGCCCTCGAACATGGGGACGTAAAGCACGGACATCGGTAGTTCGCCGGCCAGCACGGGATTTCCGTACCGTTCGGCAGCCGCCTCCAGGCCCTCGTTGATCAGCAGGGGCTCCGCCGTCTCGAGTACGTGCCGACGGAAGCCCATCGTTGGGATCGGGTCGACCTCGAACCGCTTCCCTCGCTCGACGAGGTACGGGAAGCTCAGGAGCTGCGTGGCCTCGTCATACGTGGCGATGCTGAGCGAGTGGGCATCAAAGATATCCTCGATCAGGTCGCCGACCTGCGCGTAGATCGCCAGCTGGTCGAGCTCGCCTGCGATGGCGTCCTGCACGCTGTTGATCAGTGCGAGCTCGGCGTTGCGCTGCCGCGTCTCCTGGACGAGGCGTGCGTTCTCGAGCGCAGCGCCGATGCTCCCGGCCAGCGTGACGAGCAGCCGCTGGTCGGATTCGCTGAACGCGTGCTCTCGATCGACATTCTGCAGCGAGATGACACCCGTCGCACGGCCCCCGCTGACCAGCGGGACGAAGAGGGCGGACTTGGGTACCTCGCCGCCGATCGAAAGCGGGTTCCCGTGGCGCTCGGCGGCCGCGGCGATGTCCTCGTTGATCAGCAGCGGCTTCGCTGTCTCGAGCACGTGCCTCCGAAACCCGACGACCGGCATGGGATCGACCGCGAGGCGCTCCCCGCGCTCGATGATGTACGGGAAGGTGAGGAGCCCGGTGTCAGGGTCGTGCGTCGAGATGCTGACCACCTGTGCGTCGTAGACCTCATCGATGTTGCTCCCCGCGAGGTCGAAGATCCGCTGCGGATCGAGCTCGCCTGCGATCGCGGCCTGCACTCTGTTGATCAGCGCGAGCTCCTCGTTCCGCCGGCGGGTCTCGTGCACCAGGCGGGCGTTCTCGAGCGCGACGCTGAGGCTTCTCGTGAGCGTCTCGAGCAGCCGCACGTCGGAGTCCGTGAACGCGTGTTCGCGGTCCGCGTTCTGCAGAGAGATGGCGCCCGTCGCCTTTCCGCCTGCTACGAGCGGCACGTACAGCACGGACTTCGGCATCTCGCCCGATCCGAGCACCGGATTGCCGAACTGCTCTGCGGCCTCGGCGACGCCGCGGTTCAACAGCAGCGTCTCGCCGGTCTGCATCACGTGCCGCCTGAAGCCGAGCTCGCTCAGCGGGGTCGGCTCGTCCGGGTAACGCACCCCCCGCTCGATCGTGTACGGGAAATGGATGAGGCCCGTCACCTCGTCGAAGACGGCGATGTCGATGATCTGGGCGTCGAATACGTCCCTCAGCTTCTCGCCGACCACGTCGTAGATCGCCTGCAGCTCCAGCTCGCCGGCGAGCGCCTCCTGGACGCTGTTGATCAACGCAAGCTCGGCGTTGCGCTGCCGGGTCTCCTCGATCGCACGAGCGCGCGAGAGCGCCGCGCCGACGTGCTGGCCTACGAAGGCGAGAAGGTCTCTGTCCTCCTCGGTGAACTGCACCTCGCTCGTGTACGACTGGACGGCCAGGACGCCAACCGTCCGCTCCGTGTCGCTCAGGGGCACGCCAAGCCAGCTCGACTCCTCGGAGATGAGGCCGACGGGCTCGAGCTCTCCCTGCTCCTGCAGGTGCCGCGTCCGTTCATACGACAGCAGATGCGGCTCTCCGGTGCGAAGGACGTACGCCGTCGGCCCCTTGGCCTCGCCCTCACCGAAGGCGTCCCACTGGTTGGGGTCCGGGATGTCCGGATCGACCTCATCGACGTAGTAGGGAAAGCTGATCAGCTGCCGCTCCTCGTCGTACAGGGCGATGTACAGGTTGTTCGCGTACATGAGCTCGCCCACGACCGAGTGCACGGCGCGGTAGAACTCCCGCATGTCCTGCGCGGCGCTGGCCAGCTCGGCGATGCGGAACAGCGCGGACTGCACTTTCTCGGAGCGCCGCCGCCGCGCGTCGGCCGCCTCGAGCTCTGCGACCAGGCGCTGTGCTCCTTCGACCTCAGGCGAGCGGTCGGCCGACGTCACCGGCCCGCAACCCATGCCTGCTCGCGCGAGCGCGCGATGCTACTTGCGGCTGAAGTCACTTCGATCGGCGTCACGCCGCCTAGTATCGACGACCCCGTGGGAACCGTCCAGACCCGGGGGGTCGTGACCAACGACGACAGCGGTGTCAACGCGACATTCGTCGCCGCCGTGCGAGTGTCGGGCCACCGAGCCGGGCGGCCGAGTTGCGTCGAGTGGGTGTCACTCCAAGGTCACCGAGATCGCCAGAGAATCGACGAGACGGAACCGCCGCCCTGCGAGCACATGCCGCCTGATCACGCGATCGAGCGAGCCTGGCCGAGACGTCAGGCGCAACGCTTCGTCCCCAACGCCGCTGGTTCCATCCCAGCACGGCCCGCTCAGATGATCAGGCGGACGCCATGGCCCCAGGGCTCGTCTGCAACCGATCGTCGTCAGAGACAACCGCGGCGCGTCCCCTGCTCAGCCGACGACCGGTTGCCAGTTCGGCTGGCTGGCGTCGGCGATGACGAGGTGTGCTTGGGTGCCGTCGGGCTTGACTACCCAGATGCTCGGGACGGGGATGTAGTCGTTCGTCCAGCTCTCGTACGCGATGCGGGTGCCGCTGGGCGCCCAGGCGGGGTACCGTGTTATGAAGTCGGTACGTGTAACCCGGCGGATGGAACCGTCCGGCGCGCGCATCCAGATGTCGAGCGGCGGCTCGTAGTACTGATCCGGGGAGTCGGCATCCGACGACCACGCGATCGCCTTACCCCGCGGAGCCCAGTCGCCCAGCCACGCATCGCCGAACCCCGTGTCAACACGGCTGGCTGCCCCGCCGCTGCTGGGAACGGTGTAGAGCGCGAGGTCAGACAGGGGTCCATCGTATGGCGTCTCCCTGGTGAACAGGATGGTGCCGCCGAGAGGCGACCACCTCGGCGCCCAATCCAGGTTCATGCGGCCGTAGATGCCCATCCCCGGCCGTGTGAGCCTGACCGGCGACCCAAAGGGAGCCGTCGTGCGAGTCTTGAACAGGGCCGAGCTCGGGTCGTTGGGATCAGAGCCCCGGTTGCTGCTGAACGCGATCCAGCGTCCGTCGGGTGACCAAGTCGGGTCAGCCTCGTTCCACACAGCCGAAAAGGTGATGCGGTGCTTGTTGGAGCCGTCCGCGTTCATCACCCAGATGTCCGACGACCCCGCCTTGCGGCTCGAGTAGGCGATCTTCTCTCCGTTCGGTGACCATACGGGCGTCCAGTCCACGCCGTCGGCTGTCGCGGTGGCGGTGAACGTCAGTCGCTTCAGGCCTGACCCGTCCGGACGAACGGTGTAGACGTCTCCATGACGGACGAATGCGATCCGGCCGTTCGCCCCCGGATAGGCAGCACTCGCAGGACTAGCGGCTAGGCCAACACTCACCGCCAGCCCAAGCACGACTCCCAACGCTCTGACACGCCGCATCGCTCCACCCCCGCTCGAGCCTACTGCGCCATCGTTGCGCCCCCTCGGCAGGGTCACATCCGCGAAATCCCGGAACCACCGCCGGGGCATTCCTGGTAGGTATCAGCTACGCCGTAGCCCGAGCCACCTACCGCCTCCTGCCCTTGCGGCCGCTGAGGCGCTGGGACTGCGAGCTGGCGCGTTCGTATAGTGATCGGGTGCCCGACGCACTGTTCGATGATCCTCGACTTGCTGCCGTCTATGACGCCTTCGACGGCGAGCGCGACGACCTGGTCACCTACGTCGGGCTTGTGCAAGAACTGCGACCGCGCCGAGTGCTCGATCTTGGATGCGGAACCGGATCATTTGCACTGCTGTTGGCGGGCCGGGGGTTTGATGTGGTCGCCGTCGACCCGGCCGCCGCGTCACTGGCGGTGGCGATGGCAAAGCCGGGGGCGGAAGCGGTTCGGTGGCTGTGTTGTGATAGCACCGCGCTCCCGCCTGTAGCGGCCGATCTCGTGACCATGACTGGTAACGTCGCGCAGGCGATCACGCAGCCGCGTACCTGGGGCGAAACGCTCAGCAATGTCCGCAAGGTGCTGGAGCCGGGCGGCTGCCTCGTGTTCGAGACGCGCGATCCAAGAGACAGGGCGTGGGAGAGGTGGACGCGTGACACCACGCGTCAGGTGGTTGCGGCTCCTGAGGGTGGAACGGTGGAGGCGTGGACAGAGGTCACCAGCGTCGCCCTCCCGCTCGTGAGCTTTAGGACAACGTTCGTGTTCCATGACGACGGCGAGACGCGCACGTCGCACTCGACATTGCGGTTCCGCGGCCGCGAGGAGGTGGAGAACGACCTCGCCGCACACGGGTATGAGGTGGTTGAGATTCGGGGCGCCCCCGACCGGCCGGGCCGAGAGTTCGTCTTCCTCGCACGGGTGACGAGCCTCGGGTAGTCGCTCTGAAGACGTCGGGCCCGGCCGAGGATGGTCTGAAGCCTCGAACCCCGGGGTTCCCGGTTGGCGCGGCGTCCGAAGTGCGGGACTCTGATCTGCTGGCCGGAGCGCAGGCTGCGATACTCGCCCGGTGCCGGACACGATCAGGTTCACGCGCGCCGACGTCCTGCACGCCGCCGTGGGCATCCTTCCGGCGGTGCCGCCGGTCGCGCTCGGCTACCTGACGCCGGGCGTCGCGTTCATGATCGGGCTGCTTCCCACCTCGCTCATGGGCATCGCACCGACCCACCGGCTGCGGATCATCTACGGGCTCGTGGGCTGCCTGTTCGGGGTCGGGATCCTCGTCGGCGCGGCGATCAACAGCACCCATGAGGCCGGCGTGTCCGCCGCCATGTTCTTCGTCATCTGCGTCGGCGCGACGATGTTCGCCGCAACTCGACCGGCCGGCGCGGTGCTGCTCGGCATCCTCGTCCCCTCGCTCGGCGTCGGCACGGGCTACGAGGTCTCGCGGGCCGCCGCCCTGATGGTCGCCTTCATGGCCGGGTCGATCTGGTCGTGCCTGGTCACGCTCCCCATCCACGAGTTCCCGCCCGACCCCGGCGCGATGGAGCGGCTCCGGTGTATGCAGCCGCGCCACACCGTCACCTACGGCGTCCTGCTCGGCCTGACCGCCGCGACCGCCATCCTCACAGGGGCGATCTTCGACATCCCCTACGCAGGATGGATCGCCACGGCCGCCCTGCTCGTGATCCGGCCGGTTCAGGAGATGACCGGCTGGCGCGGAGTCGGCCGGGCGATCTCGACCATCGCTGGCACGCTGCTCGTCATGTTCACCCTGCACCTCGACCTCGGCTACCCGGCCACCGCAGCTGCCTGCGCCGCCGTCGCGATCGTGACCATCGGAGCGCGGACGAGCACGCTCTACATCACGTCGTTCGGAACCGCCTTCCTGATCCTCACCATCGAGCTGCACCAGGTCTCGAGCAGCGCCGACGTGCACCAGGTCGGGCGCTACCGCATCGGCAACAACGTGCTCGGCGCCGCCATCGCGCTGTTCTTCGGGCTGCTCATCTCCTGGCTGCTCGAGCGGTTGTACTTCGCGCGACGTTTCGCCTAGAGCTCTCCGGCCGCCATTCGCAGCCGCAGATATGCGGCGAACTGTGCCTGGCGCCTCAGGTACGTCTCGATCTCGAGGAACCCGAAGTCGACCCACTCCGCGATCCATCGCTCGTCGACCTGCACCTCCATGTCCTCCGTGTGCTCCGAGCGACCCATCTCAGTCCTCCTCGTCCTTCTGTTTGGGCCGGTTCGCCCACCGGCTGTCGGCCAATGGTGCTGCGGCCGCCTGCCACGGCACTGCCGCCCTCCACCCGGCGGCTGCCTATGCCGTGGTCAGGTCCCGCCGCCGGAAGGCCGCGAATCCGACCGCCAGCGTGGCCAGCCCGATCAGCGCCATGACCGCGGCCTCCCGCACCGGATAGGCCCGGATCGGCACCAGGCCAAGGTGGTGGAACGGCGTCAGCGTCCGGAGCCAGCTCGGCGCATCGATCACGGCGGCCACCAGGTCCCAGACGAACGCCAGCGCGACGAGGCCGTAGGCGAGCCCGGCCGACGCCCGTGGGACGAGCCCGAACAGCGCCGTCGCGACGCCAAGGAAGAGCAGCCCGGCGGGCAGCGTGTTGGCACCCGCCTCCACCATGCCGCCCAGCCCGACATGGACGCCGTTCAGCGCCGCACCGCCCCAGCACCCGACCGCAGCGGCCAGCGCGATGCCGAGCGCACCCCCTGCCGCCACCGCAAGCCGCTCGGCCAGCCATCGGAGGCGCCAGAGCGGGAGCGCGAGCAGCGTCTCGGTGCGCCCCTCGCCCTCCTCGTGCCGCGCCGCCGCCACCTGCGCACACGCGAACACGCACACGGCCAGCGTGAAGAACTGGAAGTAGAACGCCAGGAACCCGGACGGCCGGATGATGTCCCCGGCGCCCAGCCGTACCAGCTGGCGGCGCACGTCAGGCGACAGGGCACCGGCGATGCTCCCCGACAGCGAGCCGACTACCACCGCGAATGCCGCCGTCCCGAGCAGCCAGGTCGTGAGGGACGTCCGCTCGTCGCGCATTGCCGCCGTCGCGACGGAACGCAGCAGGCCAAGGCGGGGCGATGCCGTGTCACGGCCGCTGACCAGACCGGTGCCGACGTCGCGGCGGGCGGCCAGGAACCCGGATGCGCTCGTCAGCGCGGCGGCCACGGCCAGCCCCGGCAGCAGCGCGGCGGGTCGAGTTGCAGTCAGCGGCCGCAGCTCCTCCGCCCAGCCGAGCGGCGTCGTCCAGCGAACCCATCCATAGCCCGACGACGTGTCCGCGACCACCCTGAGCGCGAATGCCGCGCCGAGCGCGACCGCCGCGAGGCTGGAGGCCGCTCGGCGGGTGCTTCCGATCTGTGAGGCGAGCGCGCCCACGCCGGCGAACACCCAGGCGGTCACGGCCAGGTCCGCCCCCATCCAGGCCGCGCCGCTCGCGCTGATCGATGCCGCCGCAACGGCAACCGCGGTGCAGGCGGCGACTGCCGCCACCTCGATGCCAACCGCTGCCATCGCGGCCCCGTAGCCGCCCGCACGCGTCAGGGCGCCCGTCAGCACGACCTCCAGGCGGCCGGCCTCCTCCTCGGATCGCAGCGCCCGCACCGAGGCGACCACGCCGAACACTCCCGCGACCAGCGCCAGGAAGCCGCCCACCCGCCACTCGACGTAGCCGGCCGTGGTCAGGAGCGAATGCGGCTCCCCGTAGAACAGCCGCAGGCTGCTCGTCGTCGCGAAGCTCTCCTGCAGCCCGCGCCGGTCGGCGAGCGTCGGGTAGGTGCTGCGGTAGCCGATGATGTTCGCGACCGCATAGAGCGCGAACAGCAGTGCGAACGAGATGGTCACGGTGCGGCCGCGGCCGAGCGTGCGCATGGCCAGCGCCCGCGCCGCCGTCATCATGCTGCGCCGCTGTAGT
Source organism: Gaiellales bacterium (assembly GCA_035695105.1). Lineage (GTDB taxonomy): Bacteria > Actinomycetota > Thermoleophilia > Gaiellales > JAICJC01 > JAICYJ01. The sequence goes on along the minus strand of DASSEV010000079.1, from coordinate 30,446 downwards.
GGTGCAGGAAGATCTCCTCGAGCGACGGCTCCCGCGACTCGAGCGCCGTCACGTCCTGGTCGCCGAGCCAGCGCAGCAGCGGAGCGACCGGCCCGGTCAGCTCGAACCGCAGGGCGTGCTCGCCGGCGCGCTCGGCGTGGAGGCCCTCGAGCCGGGGCGGCTCGGGCGTCGCACCGCCGAACGTCGCCTCGATCGTTCTGCTGGCCAGGTGGCGGAGCTCGTCCAGCGTGCCCTCGTCGACCAGCCGTCCGTCCCGGAGGATGCCGATCCGGTCGCAGAGCGCCTCCACCTCGCTGAGGATGTGGCTGGACAGGAACACCGTCTGCCCGCGGCCGCGCGCCTCCGCCACCGTCTCCCTGAACACCACCTCCATCAGCGGGTCGAGGCCGCTGGTCGGCTCGTCCAGCACGAGCAGCGCCGGGCGGGCGGAGAAGGCCGCCACCACCTGGATCTTCTGCCGGTTGCCCTTCGAGAGCGCCCGTACCTTCTTGGCCGGCTCCAGCCGGAACCGCTCGATCAGCTCCCGCTCGTACTCGACATCGCGCGTGCCACGGATGTTGCCGAGAAAGACAAGCGTCTCCTGAACGGTCAACCCGGGCCAGAGCGCCGGCTCGCCGGCCACGTAGGCCAGGTGGCGGTGGGCAGCGACGGGGTCGCTCCAGGCGTCGATCCCGAACACCTGGATCGAGCCGGCGGTGGGCCGGTGGAGCCCCAGCATCAGGCGGATCGTGGTTGTCTTGCCCGCGCCGTTTGGGCCCAGGAACCCGTAGACCTCACCGTCGTGCACGGTGAGCGTCAGGTCCTCGAGCGCCACCGTGTCGCCGTAGCGTTTGGTCAGGCCGCGTGCGGCGACCGCTGAGCTGGTCTCCATGCGAGGCAGTTCGGCGACGTGCGCGGCGTCTCCTCCTGGCCTTCGGCGTAGGCTGTCGCCGGTGAGCGGGTCGGACAACGGCGTGAGCGGCGCGTACCCCACCGGGCCGGGCGACTGGCTGCGCTGCCAGCTGCACTGCCACACCACCAACTCCGACGGGGACGCCTCGCCCGCGGAGCTGCTCGATGCGTACACAGCCCTCGGCTTCGATGCGGTGGCGATCACCGATCACTGGCACGTCACACGGCTGGACTCGGAGCGGCTGATCTCCATCCCGGGGAGCGAGCTGTCGAGCCGCTCGCCGTCGCCGACGGGTGAGGCGGAGGCGCTGGCGATCGGCGTCGATCGGCTGCCCGATGCCCGTGAGCCGTTCGACAGCATCGAGGCGATGGCGCGCTGGATCGCCGGGCATGGCGGCTACCCGATCCTCTGCCATCCGTACTGGAGCGGGATGGAGCCGTCCGAGGTGGCGGGCGCCGGGTCGCTGGGAGCCGTCGAGGTGTGGAACGGCGGCTCGCAGCTGCTGCAGGGCAACGGCCTGTCATCCGTGCACTGGGACGCCGCCAGCCATGGCGGCCACCTGATGCCCGGCATCGCCACCGACGACTGTCACACGCCGCCCGGCGATTGTGGGCTGGCCTGGACCTGGGTGCTCGCCGCCGAGCGCACCGCTGCGGCCGTCGTCGCCGGCCTGCGCGCCGGCCGCTGCTACGGCTCGAACGGTCCGCGGATCGAGGCCGTGCGTGTCGACAGGGACGGCGTGCTCGTGCGCTGCTCCTCCGCGCGCACCGTGCGGCTGCGATCCGGGCCATGGGACGGCTGCGCTGCGCATGCGGATGGCCGCGGCGACTGGCGCGGAGCCGCCCTGCGGCTGGACGAGGGCGGCCTGCTGGTCGAGGCGCGGCTTCAGTACCCGGAGTTCTGGCGCTGGGCGCGCGTGGAGGTGGAGGACGACAGGGGCGGCGTCGCGTGGGGGCCGCCCTTCAGGCTGCCCGGAGACGAGCCCGGGTTGCCGCCCGGGTACGGCGCGTGACGGCCGCGGCCATGCTGTCTGCTGCATCGGTTCTTTGGATGCCGTTGACGCTTGAGCTTTGCCAACCCATCGATCACAATCCGCGCGATGGACGCGCGTGAGGCCACCAGGGCCGTCTGCGAAGCATGGGAACGTGGGGATGCGGACGGCGTTGCCGAGCTCTTCGCACCCGACGGCCGCTACGAGGATCCCCTTTTTCCCGAGCCGCTGATCGGCCCCGACGCGATCCGCGAAGGGGTCGCTCCCGCCATGGCCGACATACGTGGCCTGCGCATCCCGATCACGCACCTCGTCTGTGAGGGCGACGTGGCCATCTGCGAGGCGAGCTTCCTCTCCGAGCTCGCCAGCGGTGAAGGCCGTTTCGACTTCGAGTTCGCGATGGTGATCGAGGTGCGCGACGGACAGATCACCCGGCTCTGTGAGTTCTTCGACACCCGCCCGTTGGTGCCGTGAGCTCGGAATCTCCGACCCGGGCCATGCAGCCGCTCCACTACACCGTCCGCCGGTCACCCTATTTCTCGCGAACCGTGGAGCTGGGCGCGGTCGAGTTCATGGTCTACAACCACACCTACATGCCGCTCGACTACGGCCGCGATGCGCGGACGGACTACGAGGCGATGGTCGAGCGCGTGACGTTGTGGGACGTGGGAGCGGAGCGGCAGTGCGAGCTGCGCGGCCCGGATGCCGTGCGCTTCGCCGACTATCTGAGCCCCCGGCGTCTCGACGACCTGCCCGTCGGTGGCTGCCGTTTCACGCCGGTCTGTGACGAGGACGGCCTGATCATGGCGGACTGCGTCGTGCTCCGCCCCTGGGCCGACGTCGTCTGGTTCTCGCACGGCGACGTCGATCTGGAGCTGTGGGCGTTCGGGTTGGCTCGCGCCGGCGGGTTCGACGTGCGCGTCACCGAGGCCGACGTCCCCCCGATGCAGCTGCAGGGGCCGCGCGCGCTCGACGTGCTCGACTCGCTCGCCGCCGCCGACCTGGCCTCGCTTCCCCGGTTCCGGTGCGTCGAGACGACGGTCGCCGGCGTCCCGGCCGTGATCTCTGCCACCGGCTGGAGCAAGGAGCCCGGCTTCGAGATCTATCCGCTCGGAAGCGCCCGCGCGCCCGAGATCTGGGACGCGATCGCCGCAGCCGGCGAGCCCCACGGGCTGCTGGTGACCGGGCCGAACGTCGTGCGCGCCGTCGAGCAGGGCATCACCGACACCCAGTACCGCATGAACTCCGGCATGAACCCGTTCGAGGCGGGCGTTGGCGACATGCTGGATCTCGACCGGCCCTCGTTCGTCGGCCGGGAGGCGCTGCTCGAGGTGCGCGCCCAGGGCGCCGCGCGGCAGACCGTCGGGTTGGCGGGCGCGCCGGGCGACGACTCGCTCCCCTGGCTGACCGACTTCTGGCCACTCGAGCTGACGGACGGCACGCCCGCCGGCGTGGTGCGCTGGGCGGTCTACTCGTTCGCCCTCGACCGGCCGATCGCCATCGCCCTGGTCGACACGCCCGCGGCGACGGCCCCCGAGTACGTCGTCCAGACGCCCGATGGCCCGATCGCCATGACCCCACACCCATTTCCGTTCGTCGAAGGGACCGCATCGTGAACGACCTCGACCACGACACCATCCGCATCGCGCTCTCGCGCCGCCAGCTGCTACGCCGGGGCGCACAGCTCGGGGCAGGTCTGCCGGCGGCGGCCTGGCTGCTCGCCGCCTGCGGGGGCTCGTCCAGCTCCGGCTCGTCGGCGGCGACCACCGGCGGTGGGCCACCTCCGGCGTCCGCAGTCAAGGGCACGGCCGTCCTCCAGAACTACTCCGGGTGGATGGGCAAGCACAACATCCCGGATTTCGAGGCGAAGTATCCGGGCGCAAGCATCAAGCAGGTGTCGACCGGGGCGATCTCCAGCTCGGCCACGGCGCAGGTGCTCAAGAACAACCCGGGCGCCTTCGACTTCGCGCTCGGGGATCTGGCATTCGTCGGCCAGGCGCTCGCCGCCGGCATCATGCAGGACGCCGATTTCAGCGCGATCCCGAACATCAAGAACGTGGACGAGAAGTTCCGCAAGGCGTTCTCGCACAGCGTGCCCTCCGACTACGGGAAGGTCGGGATCGGCTATCGCAAGGACATGGTCTCCGAGCCGATCAGCTCGTGGGCGGACGTCTGGCAGCTCGCCCCGAAGTACTCGGGGAAGATCGTGTTCCTGGACTACGACCGTGACTGCTTGGGGTCGGCGCTGCGCTACAAGGGCTACTCGGGCAACACGACCGATCCGGATCAGATCAACGCCGGTAAGCAGGCGCTGATCGACATCAAGCCGCATCTGCTGGCGATCAAGGCCTACGACGTCGCCTCCTCGCTCGTGAAGGGCGACGCGGCGATCGTGATGGACTGGGATTACGACGTGGCCCTGGGCCAGGGGCAGGACTCGAACATCGAGTGGGTGCTGCCGGAGGAGGGCGCGATGGCGTACCTCGAGGGGTGGAACGTCATCAAGGACACCAAGCATCTCGATGTGGTCAACGCGTTCCTCAACTTCTTCCTCGAGCCCAAGCAGTACGCGGACTTCGTCAACACGACCGGCACTGCGTACGTGATGGCGGCCGCGACGCCGTACATCGACAAGTCGATCTCCTCGAACAAGGCGCTCATCGTCGATCCCGCCACGCTGTCGAACGTCGAGTTCGAGAACTTCCTGGGAGAGGCGACCGCGCTCTACACCCAGGCGTGGGACGAGTTCAAGTCGGCGTGACGCCGTGCTGAGCCGCGACCGGCTGCTCCGCGGCGCGCTGGCGCTTCCCACCGTCGCGTACGTGGTGGCGTTCTTCATCGTGCCGCTGGTCGTGATCGTGGTCTACTCGTTCGCCCGGGTCAGCCTGGTCACGTTCAACATCTCGTTCGACTGGAACCTGGACAACTACCGCCGGATCCACGACCCGCTGTACTTCGACACGCTCGTCCGGTCGGTGGTGTTGTCGGTTGGAGCAACGTTCGGGTGTCTGCTGCTCGGGTTCCCCCTGGCGTACTTCATCAGCCGGCAGCCGCGTGCCTGGCAGCGGGTGCTCCTGGTGTTCGTGATCGTGCCCTTCTGGACGTCGTTCATCGTCCGCACCTACGCCACGGTGAACCTGCTCGAGGAGCACGGCCCCCTGGCCGATCTCCTGCGAGCCCTGCATCTGATCAGCGGCCCCCTGACCGTCCTCTACACGCCGCGGGCGGTCGCGATCGGGATCATCTACTCCTACCTGCCCCTGATGGTGCTCCCAATCTACGTCGCGCTGGAGCGGATCGACGACGAGCTGCTGGCCGCGGCGGCCGATCTCGGCGCGAGCCCGCAGCGCGTGTTCCGCCGCGTCACGCTCCCGCTGGCACTCCCGGGAGTCGCCGTCGGATGCGTGATCGTCGGCATCCCCGCAATGGGCGAGTACGTCATCCCCGAGATCCTGGGCGGGGGCAAGACGCTGATGCTGGGCAACGTCATCACCGACCAGTTCCTGACCGTGGGCGACATCCCGTTCGGCTCTGCGATCGCGGTCGTCCTGATGGCGCTGATGGCCGTCGTGCTGATCGCGACCCGGCGGTTCACACGGGTGGAGGCGGGATGAGGATCCGTCGCCACTGGTTCACCGGGCTGATCTCGCTGGCCGTGATCGTGTTCCTGTGGGCACCGCTTGCGATCGTCGCGGTCAACTCCGTCAACAGAAACGCGCTGCTGGCTCGTTGGGGAGGGTTCACGACGTCGTGGTACCACCAGGCGATCAACAACCCCGACGTCCGGGCCGGTCTGCGGGCGACGATGATCGTCGCCGCGTGCTCGACGCTCCTCTCGCTCGCCATCGCGGTGACCGGGTGTCTCTGGTGGCGGCGGGCCGGGGCGCGGGGTCGCCGTGCGTTCGACGGCATGACCTACCTGCGCATCATGCTCCCCGAGGTGGTGTTCGCCACCGCGCTGTTCCTCGTCTTCACGCGGGCCCACTTCCAGCTCGGCACCGGCGCGGTCATCATCGGACACACCGTCTGGAACTCCGCCTATGCCACCCTGATCGTGCAGGCCCGCACCGCCTCGCTCGACCCGGCCCTCGAGGATGCCGCGGCCGATCTGGGCGCGAACCCGTGGCGGGTGTTCCGCCGCGTGACGCTGCCCTCGCTGTTCCCCGCCATCCTTGCCGCCGGACTGCTGGCGTTCACCTTCTCGTTCGACGACGTGGTCACCACCTACTTCCTGAACGGCACGGCCAACCCGACGCTGCCCGTCGTCATCCTCTCGATGATCAGGTTCCGCGTGTCGCCGGAGATCAACGCCATCGGCATCCTGGTGATGCTGTTCACGGTGACGATGTTCGCGGTTGCGTTCCTCGCGGTCAGCGGCGCCGGCTGGAGTGCCCGAAGGAGCCGGGCATGAGCGAGCCGGCCGTCCGCCTGCGCGGCGTCTCGAAGCGCTTCGGAGATCACGTGGCCGTCCAGCCGCTCGACCTCGAGATCCCGGAGGGCGGCTTCTATTCGATCATCGGCCCCAGCGGCTGCGGCAAGACCACGACGCTGCGCATGGTGGCAGGGCTCGAGACTCCGGACACGGGGACGATCGAGGTCGCGGGCGGCGACGTCACCCGAACTCCCGCCTACCGCAGGCCGGTCAACACCGTGTTCCAGAGCTATGCGCTGTTCCCGCACCTCGACGTGTTCGAGAACGTCGCCTTTGGCCTCCGTGAGGAGAAGCGCCCAAAGGGCGAGATCGTCCGTCGTGTGGGTGAGATGGTGGAGCTCGTGCGGCTCTCCGGCAGGGAGCGCTCGCGGCCGAAGCAGCTGTCCGGCGGGCAGCAGCAACGCGTGGCGCTTGCCCGCGCGCTGGTCAAGCACCCCGCGGTGCTGCTCCTCGACGAACCGCTCGGCGCGCTCGATCTGCGCCTGCGCAAGCAGCTGCAGTCCGAGCTGAAGGACGTGCAGCGCCGCGTCGGCATCACCTTCGTCTACGTCACCCACGATCAGGAGGAGGCGTTCTCGATGTCCGACCGCGTGGCCGTGATGAACGAGGGCGTGCTCGAGCAGGAGGGCCCTCCCGAGGAGGTGTACCGGCGCCCCGCCACGCTGTTCGTGGCGGAGTTCGTGGGCATGGCAAACCGGCTCGCCGCCGAGGTCACGAGCTCGTCGGCGGACGGCTACGACGTCCGGCTTACGGACGGCAGCCCCGCAGCGGCGGCGGGCCCGTCCGGCCTCGCCGAGGGAGAGGCCGTATCGCTGATCGTGCGGCCCGAGAACGTGCGCCTCGCCGCGGACGGCGTGCCCGGCGTCGTGCGATCCGTGTCGTACCTGGGCCCGTCGCGGGCGCTTCGCGTGGAGTCAGAGAAGCTCGGCGACGTGGCCGTGACCGTCCCCGGGAACGCCGGCCCCGTCGCGGAGGGCGACCGCGTCGCGCTGGCCTGGTCGCCCGCCGACGCCTGGCTGGTGGCCGCGACATGACTCACCGGATCTTCGAGGGGGACGTCAGCATCGCCGACGTGTCGCATGTTCGAAGGATCGACCACGAGTGGATCCCGATGCCCGACGGCACCCGGCTGTCCGCCCGGATCTGGCTGCCCGACGATGCGGAGGAGCATCCGGTGCCCGCCATCCTGGAGGCCATCCCCTACCGGAAGGGCGACGGCACGACCATCGCCGACGAGGGCCGGCACCCGTGGTTCGCCGCGAACGGGTACGCCGGCGTGCGGCTCGACATCCGCGGCAGCGGCGACTCCGAGGGCGTCCTCCGTGACGAGTATCTCGAGCAGGAGCAGGACGACGCCGTGGCAGCGATCGCGTGGCTCGCCGCACAACCCTGGTGCTCGGGCAAGGTCGGCATGATCGGCTACTCGTGGGGCGGGTTCGCCGCGCTGCAGGTGGCGGCGCGCCGGCCGCCGGAGCTGGGCGCCATCGTCACCGTCGACTCGACCGACGACCGGTACGCCGATGACGTGCACTACATGGGCGGCTGCCTGCTCGCCTACTACCTGTTCTCCTGGGCGATGTCGATGCACGTCTACGCAGCCCTCCCTCCCGACCCCGCGGTCGTGGGGGATCGGTGGCGGGAGATGTGGCAGGAGCGGCTCGAATCAGCGCACCCGATGATCGAGCCATGGCTGACGCACCAGGTGCGCGACGACTACTGGCGGCACGGATCCGTGTGTGAGGCCTTCGGGGCGATCACCGCGCCGGTGCTGGCCGTGAGCGGGTGGGCCGACGGCTATCGCAGCGCCGTCCTGCGCCTGCTCGAGGGGCTGTCGTGTCCACGCAAGGGGCTGATCGGACCCTGGTCGCACACCTATCCGATGGAGCCGCAGGCGCCGGGGCCCGCGATCGGCTTCCTGCAGGAGTGTCGCCGCTGGTTCGACCACTGGCTGAAGGGCATCGATACCGGGGTGATGGACGAGCCCGCCCTGCGCGTGTGGCTTCAGGAATCGGTCCCGCCTCGACCGACCTACGCAACGCGTCCCGGACGCTGGGTGTCCGAGCCGGGTTGGCCGTCTGCAAGCGTCGTTTCCAGCGAGCTTCACCTCACGGAGCATCGCCTCGTCCCGGAGCGCTCAGACCGGGGCTCTGTGCTCCGCCACGTCGCGTCGGAGCTCCACGGGTCCGAGGCCGGTGACTGGGATCCCTTCGGGGAGCCCGCGGACATGCCACCCGACCAGCGAGCCGAGGACGGCCTCTGCCTGGCGTTCACGAGCGATCCCCTGGACAGTCCGGTCGATCTGCTCGGGGTGCCGGTCGCGCGGCTCGCGATCTCCGTCGACAGGCCGGTGGCGATGCTCGCGGTGCGGCTGTGCGACATCGACCCGGACGGCCGTTCGACGCTGATCACGCGCGGCCTCCTCAACCTGACGCACCGCCTCGGGCACGACCGCGCGGTGCCGGTGGAGCCGGGCGCGGGGATGACGGTGGATGTGCCCATGAAGGCGATCGGCCAGCGGATCCCCGTCGGCCATCGCCTGCGCCTCAGCGTCTCGACCGGATACTGGCCGTGGGCCTGGCCCTCGCCGGAGCCGGTGGTGCTGGAGCTCGACACCGCCGGCAGCTCCCTGGTCGTTCCACAGCGGAAGCTCGTCGACGACGAGCCCGAGCTTCGCCCCTTCGACCCGCCGGAGCTGGCACCGCGACCGCGTGTCGACGTCGTGCGCCTCGAGGGCGGCGATCACACGCTGGCCCGCAGCATCGCCAGCGGCGAGCACGTGCTCGTGCACCGGTATCCGCACGAGCGGAGCGTGCTTCCGGGTGGCGTGGAGGTCGAGAGCCGTGAGCCCGACATCTTCACGATCCGGGTGGGGGATCCGCAGTCGGCCAGCGTCCGGTGCGAACGGCTGCGCGCGATCGCTCGGCCCGAGACCGGGTGGCGCATCCGGCTCGAGATCGACGGGGAGATGACGGCCGACGACCGGCAGTTCCACGTCTGGACCGCCCTGCGCGCGTATGAGGGCGGCAGCTGCATCTTCACACGAGCGTGGTCGTTCGACGTTCCCCGCGACGGCGTGTGAGCCCTACAGCCGGCCCTTCAGCGCCATGATCCGCGTGTACGACGTCTGCAGGTTCGCCGCGGTGATCGCACCGGAGCGCGCCTTGGCGAGCAGCGCGTCGTAGACCTGCTGGCTCGCCGCCTCCGATCCGGTGACCAGCAGGATGTCGTCGCCGTGCCGGGCGCAGCGGACGGCGATCAGCGCCTCCCCGGCGTGCCGCACGGCCGCGGCCGAAGCCAGCGAGTCCGTGATCGTGACCCCCTTGAACCCGAGCGTGTCACGCAGCAGCTTGGTGCCGATCGCCGTCGACCAGGCCGCCGCCTTGGGCGAGTAGGCGGGGTACACGGCGGTCGACAGCATGATCACCGGGCGCACGGACCGGCGCATGGCGAGGCGGTAGGGGAGCAGGTCTCGGGTGATCTGGGTCGTCGTGGCGTCGATCGTCACGACCGCGTCGTCGGTGGACACCGACCCAGCCCGGCCGAGGCCGGGGAAATGCTTGATGGCCGGCAGCGCGCCGCCCGCCTCCAGCCCGTGCGAGAACGCGCTGACGTCGTCGGATACGACGAACCGGTTGGTCGAGAACGCGCGCTGCTGCTGGCCGATGAAGTTGGACGCTGACCGGGGGATGTCCGCCACCGGCGCCAGATCGAGGTTGATCCCCACGGCCTTGAGCGCGGCCCCGGTGTGCTGGCCGATCGTCTTGACGGTGTCGGTCGAGAGCTGGCCCATCTCCTCGGCGGAGCGTTTCGGCGGCGCCCAGCTCAGCCGGCGTACGAGGCCGCCCTCCTGGTCGGTGGCGATCAGCAGCGGCGGCTGACCGCCCTTCGCCGCCGCTCGCTGCAGCCGCTGGGTGAGGGTGCTGAGCTGCGTGGCGTCCACGATGTTCGATCCGAACAGGATCACGCCGCCGACCTGTCCGGCCTGGATCCGGGCAAGCAGGCCTGCGTCGGGCTGCGTGCCTTGCATCGATACCATCAGCCGCTGGCCGATCATCTGGGCGCGGGTGGCCGTGGTCGCGGGAGGGAGGCGGGCCGTGTGCGGCGGCTTCACCGCCGCGGCCCCCGTTGCGGCGGGCGCGGCCAGCGCGCAGACGACGGCGGCGAGCGCGATCGATGCCCGGCGTGGATGCATGCACACACCCTACGGCGTTGGGCGGTCAATGCAACGGCGAACGTGTAACAGCTGTGTACCGGCTCGATTGGGTCCTACGGCGCGGGCGCCTGGTACGCGGTGCGGCCCCAGGCGCGGGCGACGGTCTTCGGATCCGTCACCCTGACCGAGGTCGGAATCGAGTCGACGATCGTCCGGTAGTCCGACCAGCAGTAGCGCTCCGGGTCGTTCGTCCAGTGCTGCCGCCAGTCGCTGCCCGTGCAGTGCCAGGCGCCCTCGCGGTCGCCTGTGACGAGCACGTAGCTCTGCAGCGTCAGCCACTGGTTCGCGCCCAGCGCGAGCAGCTGGCTGCGCACCTGCTCCGGCGACCTGTAGGTCGTCAGCGTGTGCATCCGCGAGCAGGGCAGCGACGTGTCGTGGCAGCGCCCACCGGAGATGCCTTCGGTTCGTTGCCAGTACGGCGGTTCCATTGCCGAGCTCCGATCGGTCGGCCCGGTGCCGTACCGGCGGCCGAATGCAAAGCACTTCGAGACGACATCGGTCTGCACCGCAGTGCTCCAGCTGTTGTTCGGGAATGCGAAGAGCCCGTCGCCGGACCAGAACCCGTGGCGCTCGAGATCGACCAGGCTGCCGCACACGTCGTTCCACTGCTGCTGCGGCGACATCGCCGTCAGGTTGGTCGCCCAGGTCCGGCCGTGCGAGACGAACGCCCAGTGGAACTGGCTCTGCAGCGCTCGGAGATCCGCCCAGGACGCGGCCAGTGACCGCCGGTAGTGCACACACGCTCGCGTCGTGTCCCTCGTGATGCCGGTCTCGACCGACCCCGTCGCCGCGATGCCGCGCACCGCCAGCGCCGGAGCGACGACCGTGAGCAGGTTCGCGTAGCCGGCGCTGTCCGGCACGCAGCGGGTGGCTGTGCCGATCTCGGTCCTCGAGAACAGCAGGGTGACGAAGGCGCCGCTGGCCGGCGGTGGCTCGACCGGCGTTCCGGTGAACCGCAGCCGGAACCGCGTGCGCCCGGTCACGGCCCGCACCCGCAGCCGGTAGACGCCACGCGGCGCGTCGGCAAGGCTCAGGTGCTTGGGATGGGCGGTCGGCGAGAAGGACCTGGCAACACGCCGCCATGAGCCGTCCGGCTGCCGCCTGGCCAGCCCCAGGCGCAGGTTGGCGGTGGCGCTCCGCCAGCGCAGCGTGGCGGTGATGTCCTGCGGCGAGGCGATGTGGAACACCGTCGCCACCCGGATCCTGGCGTGCTCTCCCGTCGAGTCGACGCGGCCCGTCACGACCTCAGCGTGGGCGACACCCGCCGACGTGAGGAAGAAGACGAGGGCCGCGATCAGCGTGCGTCTCACCGATTGCGTCTCCCTGCGATGTGTGATTCGGCCGAGACGGGCTGGAGCGGCGTCTCGAGCGGTCGAGGCTAGCAAGCCGGGCGCAGCCGGTAAACGGTAAAGATCGCTATTTGCGGAGTTCGCTTTCTGGATGTGTGCGCTCGGCCACCAGATGCGACCGCAGCGCCTGTGCCATGCGCGGACCGGCGGCGGAGTCCTCGTGCTTGAAGTAGCAGTACACGTCGGCTCCGGCGCCGAGCGCGGCGCTGATGCGGTGCGCCCAGGTGGCCAGCTGGTCGCCGTCGTACGCCGCCCGGCGCAGGCGCAGGTAGCCGAACGGCGACCATGAGAGGTCCGGCTCCGCTGCCGGCTCCTCGTCGGTGTCGGCCACGCAACGGGCGATCCCGCGCTCGCGCAGCAGATCCCACGCCGCACGCCAGGACGGGTGGCGGAACTCCATCGCGGCGGTCAGCCCCGGCGGCAGGAGGTCGAGGAAGCCCTCCAGCAGGCCCGCCTCGTGGGGCAGGTTGGGCGGAAGCTGGAACAGGATGGGGCCGAGCCGGGGGCCGAGCTCCCGGGCGCGGCTGAGGAAATCCGCCAGGTCGGCGCCGGCCCCTCGCAGCCGGCGGCTATGGGTGATGCGCTGGTTCGCCTTCAGCGCAAAGCGGAAGCTGTCCGGCGTCTGGGCGACCCAGGTGCGGAGCGTTGCCTCTGATGGAAACCGGCGGAACGTGTAGTTGATCTCGACCGACTCGAACACCGACGCGTAATGCGGCAGCATGCGCGACGCGGTCACACCCTCGGGATAGAAGACCCCGTGCCGCCACTCCTCGTAGGCGAAGCCGGAGGTGCCGAGGTGGAGTGTGCCGCCCATGGTGACATCATCCCATCCCGATGTCCGGCGACCCGGCCCCCGACCTCGTCTCGATCCCTCCCGGCGCCCGAGCCGTGATCATGCTCGGGCACGGGGCAGGGTCGCCGATGACGTCGCCGCTGCTCGGCGGGTTCTGCGGCGCCATGGGCGCATCGGGCATCGGCACGTACCGGTTCAACTTCCCCTACATGGCGGCCGGACGCCGTGCGCCCGACCGGGCGCCAGTGCTGATCGAGGCCTACCGGCGGGCGCACGCCCGCGCGGCGCAGGCCGCCGGCGGTCTGCCCCTGTTCGCCGGCGGCCGCTCGATGGGCGGCAGGATCGCATCCATGGCCGTCGCCGAGGGCATGGCGGCCGCCGGGCTGGTGTTCCTTGCATATCCCCTGCACCCGCCGGGCAGGCCCGACCGGATCCGCGACGAGCACCTGTACGGCATCTCCGTGCCGATGCTGTTCATCCAGGGCAGCCGCGATGCCTTCGCCCAGCCGCAGCTGCTGCGGTCGGTGCTCGACCGGCTGGGTGAGCGCGCCGAGCTGGCCGAGATCGAGGGCGCCGACCACGGCTTCCGGCGGGCCGGCGGTGAGCGCGACGCCGCACGCATCGGGACGGCGCTGGCCGGGCCGGCGGCCCGGTTCGTCGACCGCGTGCTCCGCGACGGCACGGTCGGTTGACGAGCTGAGCGGCAGAATCGCTGCGGTACAGTCGCGCGATGTTCTCCCAGAACACCGGTCGCGAGGTGCTCAGCGAGGAGCAGCTCGACCTCGTTCACGAGCGGGCGATGACGGTGCTCGAGGAGATCGGGACGGACGTCCGTCATCCGCAGGCGCTCGAGCTACTGACGGGGCTGGGGCAGAAGGTGGACGGCGAACGGGTGCGCTGGGATCGCGAGTTCGTGATGGAGATGCTCGCGAAGGCGCCCTCGGCCTTCACCCTGCAGGGCCGTAATCCCGACCGCGCCGTGCGCATCGGAGACGGCGGCCCGGTGCTGACGCCCGTGGGTGGTTCCCCCTTCTGCTCTGACCTGGAGCGCGGCCGGCGGGACGGGACGTACGCGGACCACGTCGAGCTGGTGAAGATGGCCCACGCGGCCGACCTCATAACCTGTCACCAGAGCGGCACGGTGGAGGCGGCCGACCTCGACGAGAGCTCCCGCCACATGGACATGGACTATTCGGTCATTCGCTACTCCGACAAGCCGCACGTGTGCTACGGCACGGCGGGGTACAAGGCGCGGGACGCGGTCGCCCTTGCGGCGATCGCCTGCGGCGGGCGGGAGGCGATCGAGCGCACTCCGGCGCTGCTCGGCGTGGTGAACCCGAACAGCCCGCTGGTCTGGGACTTCCTGATGGTCGACGCGTTGACCGAATGGGCGACGGCGAACCAGCCGGTGGTGATCACGCCGTTCCTCTTGGCCGGAGCGACGGCGCCCATCACCATCGCGTCCGGTCTCGTGCTCAAGGTCGCGGAGGCGTTGTCAGGCGTGGCGCTGGTTCAGGCGACCAGACCGGGCTGTCCGGTGCTGTTCGGATCGTTCTTCACGGCGGTGGACATGCGCACCGGCGGCCCGGCGTTCGGGACACCGGAGTCCGTGCTGGGCACGCTGGCGGGCGGGCAGCTGGCCCGCCGCTACCGGCTCCCCTACCGCGGTGGGGGAGGGCTGTGCTCCTCGAACGCCCTCGACATGGCCGCTGCCGCAGAGACTTCCATGACGCTCTGGGCCACGATGATGGCCGGTTCGCACCTGGTCATGCACGCGGCCGGATGGCTGGAGGGCGGCCTGACCGCCTCCTATGAGAAGTTTGCCTTCGACCTCGAGCTGCTGCGCATGTTCAGCGTGATCGACCAGGGCATCGAGACGACCGACGAGCGGTTCGCGATCGAGACCATGCGCGAGGAGGGGCCGGGCGGCATGTTCCTCGCCGCGGGCCACACGCTCGACCACTTCCGTGAGTGGATGTTCATGAGCCCGCTGTTCCGCTCGCAGGCGTACGTCACATGGCAGAAGCAGGGGTCGGTGACGACCGACCGGCTTGCCACCGCCGAGTGGAAGGCCCTGCTCGAGCGCTACGAGGATCCCGGCATCGACGACGCCGTCGACGAGGAGATGCGGGAGTACATGGCGCGGCGGCGGGCGGAGATCGGAGCGGCGGTCTGATGGCCCGCGAGCAGCGGCACGACATCCTCTTCGAGCCTGTTCGGATCGGGCCGAAGACGCTGCGCAACCGGTTCTACCAGGTGCCGCATTGCACCGGCTTCGGCGTCGAGAAGCCCTGGACGCAGGCCGCGTTCCGCGGCATGAAGGCCGAGGGCGGATGGGCCGCCGTCTGCACGGAGTACTGCTCGATCAGCCCGGACTCGGACGAGACGCCATACGTGTCGGCGCGCCTGTGGGACGACGAGGACATGCGCGCGCTCGCTCTGATGACCGAGGCCGCACACGAGCACGGGGCCCTGGCCGGCGTCGAGCTGTGGCACGGCGGCGTGTACGCGGAGAGCCGCGAGGCGAGGCTCCCGCAGCTGGCTCCATCGCAGATCGCCAGCGACATGGACAGCATGGTCGTGCCGAAGGCGATGGAGCGGGACGACATCCGCCGCGCGCAGGGCGAGTGGGTGGCAGCGGCGCGGCGGGCTCGCACCGCCGGCTTCGACATCGTCTACGTCTACGGGTCGCACACCTACCTGCCGAGCCAGTTCCTGTCACCGGTCTACAACCGCCGGACGGACGAGTACGGCGGCAGCTTCGAGAACCGCGCGCGGTTCTGGCTGGAGGCGATCGAGCTGGTGAAGGAGGCGGTGGGCGACGACGTCGCCATCGCCGTGCGGATCGCAGCCGACACCCTCGAGCTGTCCGGCGTGCCGATCGAGGAGGGCCTCGAGTTCATCCGGGCAGCCGATCACATGGTCGACCTCTGGGACGTGGTGATCGGCGCGATGTGGGGTGCCGGCCGGCTCGACTCCGGGCCGTCGCGGTTCTTCGACCAGGGCTACCAGATGGAGTGGTCAGGCCGGGCGCGTGAGGCGACCGACAAGCCGATCGTCGTGGTGGGGCGGTTCACCGATCCCGACCGGATGGCGGATCTGGTCCGCGGCGGCACGGTCGACCTGATCGGGGCGGCGCGCCCGTCGATCTCCGACCCGTTCCTGCCCAGCAAGATCGAGCAGGGCCGCTACGAAGACATCCGTGAGTGCATCGGTTGCAACGCGTGCTACTCGCGGTCGATCTGGGGCCGCCATCTGGGGTGCACGCAGAATGCGACTGCGGGCGAGGAGCACCGGCGCGGGTGGCACCCGGAACGCTTCGACCCGGCTGCCAACGCCGACCGGGCGGTGCTCGTCGTGGGCGCCGGGCCCGCCGGCATGGAGTGTGCGACCGTGCTCGGAAAGCGCGGGATGGAGCTCGTGCACCTGGTCGACGGCGGAGAGGACATCGGTGGGTGCATGGGGTGGATCACCCGGATGCCCGGCCTGGGAGCCTGGGGGCATGTGGTCGACTACCGGCGGGTGCAGCTCGACCGGCTTCAGAACGTCTCGACCGGTCTGGGGAGGCGGCTGGACGCCGAGGCGGTGCGGGACTACGGCGCGCAGATCGTGATCGTCGCCACCGGCGCCCACTGGCGGGGTGACGGCCTGAGCGGGGTCACGCGGCAGCCGATTCCGGGCGCCGATGCAGCGTTGCCTCACGTGATGACGCCGGAGCAGGTGATGCTGGACGGCAAGCGGCCCCCGGGAAGTCGCGTTGCCGTCGTTGACTACGAGGGCTACTTCACGGCGACGGCCATCGCCGAGCAGCTGCGGGCGGAGGGGCTCGAGGTCGAGTTCGTTACGAGCCACGAGGCGGTGGCGCCGTACGCCGACCAGACGCTCGAGGGCCTGCCCGTGCGGCGCAGGCTGAACCAGCTCGGCGCGCGCGTGCACCGGGCGGTCGTCGTGGAGTCCATCGCGCCGGGCGGGATCCGCTTGGAGGGCGAGTTTCAGGCGCGCTCCGAGCTCGAGGTCGACGGCGTGGTGCTGGTCACCCAGCGCTGCTCGGACGAGGAGCTCTATCGCGATCTGGCCGCCGACCCGGAGGCGCTCCGGGTGGCGGGGATCGAGGCGCTGCATCGGATCGGCGACTGCGTGGCCCCGCGGCTGATCGCCGATGCGATCTTCGACGGGCACCGGCTCGCGCGGGAGATCGACTCGGCGCATCCGGCGCGGCCGCTGCCGTACCTGCGCGAGCGCCCGCTCGTCGAGGCCGCGCCTCAGTCCGTCCTGATGCCCAGCCGGATCGAGTAGCCGAGCAGCACCGTTCGCGGCTCGGGCAACAGCTCGAGCGCGAGTTGGGCGAGCTCGTCCCTCGCCTGGTCGAGCTCCGGGGCCTGCCCCCGGAAGATGCCGGACGGCCCTCCCAGCGAATCAGCCAGCTCGACGACCCGGCCGCCGTCGACGGTGAGCTCACCGTGGCAGTGCACCTCGCGCACGAAGGCGAAGAGGCCGCTCTCGCGGATGCGGTCCGCGTGTTGCGACTTCGGCCAGAAGGCCGCTCCGGCCAGCAGGCCGAGGCGCTCACGGGCCTCCCAGCGCACGTCGATCACCCGCGCGAACGCGGCGTCGACGCGTGGCTCGATCACGGGGCCGGCGTCATAGTCGTAGGCGGCGAAGACGCCGCCCGGGCGGAGCAGCCGAGCAACCTCAGGCAGGACCGTGCTGGGGTCCATCCAGTGAAAGGCCTGGGCGCAGGTGATGATGTCCGCGCTGCCCGTTTCCAGCCCCGTCTCGTCGGCATACGCCTCGACGAACACGACGTTCTCATCGCCGGTGACTGCCCGTGCGATCGCCAACATGGCGGGGTTCGCCTCCACGCCGATCACCCGGCCGGCACGGCCCGCCCATGCGCGCGACGACAGCCCCGTCCCGCTGCCCAGGTCGACGACGAGCCGGGGCCGGCCGCCCGCACAGCGCTCGAGCACGTCCAGGACGACCTCGGGCGGACCCGGCCGGGCGTCATCGTACGCGCCCGCGTATCCCTCGAGGTCGTAGCCGGAGCGGCCGATCAGGTCACGCGAGAAGTCGCTCACCGGGCGAATCGTAGGCGGGACTAGTATCTGCGAATGGCGGAGTACCGGATCACGTACTGGCGCGACATCCCCTCCATGGTGACCGCACGCGATGGAGACGCGACGGCCAAGTCGGCGCTGCCCGACCGGTTCCAGGAGGCGATCGACGAGGCCGCCATGCGGCTCGGAATGGCCGGCTCGGACGCCTACCTCGAGCAGTGGCAGCACGGCGAGTGGCAGAGCGCCGAGGGCGCGCCCGACGCCGTCGTGGCCGAGGTGGCCGAGCGCCTGGACAACGACTACGACGACGCGCGTCTGCAGACGCTGTTGGAGGTGTGATGGGCGACATCGCGACACTGCTTGGCGACACCCGGCCGGTGCTGAGCGACGGTGCCATCGGCACGATGCTCCAGGCGGCGGGGCTGATGCCCGGCTCCTCGCCCGAGGTGTGGAACGTCGATCACGCCGACCGCCTCCGCGTCATCCACACCGCGTACGCCGATGCCGGCGCCCACCTGTTGACGACCAACACGTTCGGAGGCACCAGGCCGCGCCTGGCCCTGCACGGCCTCGAGGACCGGGTGCACGAGCTGAACGAGGCGGGCGCGCGGATCGCGCGCGAGGTGGCCGACGCCAACGGCGTCCTCGCGCTGGGCAGCATGGGCCCGACCGGCGAGCTGATGGAGCCGCTCGGCGCCATGACGCACGACGAGGCGGCCGATCTGTTCGCGGAGCAGGCGGGCGGGCTCGCCGCCGGCGGCGCCCACATCATCCTCGCCGAGACGTTCAGCGCGCTCGAGGAGGTGCGCGCGGCGGTCGAGGGAGCCCGGCGGGCGGCGCCGGACGTGCCCGTGGCCGTCACCATGACGTTCGATCTGAACGGCCACACCATGATGGGCGTCAGCCCGTCGCGGGCCCTGTCCGAGATCGCCGCGATGGGCGTCGAGATGATCGGCGGCAACTGCGGGAGCGGCCCCGACGAGATCGAGGCGGTGATGGTCGCGATGTCCGCGGAGCGGCCGGACGGCGTGCTGCTGCTCGCGCAGAGCAACGCGGGGCTGCCTCAGCTGGTCGGCGACGAGTTCCGCTACGGCGGGACGCCGGAGGTGATGGCGCGCTACGCCCTGCGGATGCAGGAGCTCGGGGTCGACGTGATCGGTTCGTGCTGCGGTAGCACGCCGGCGCACACGTCGGCGATGCGTGAGGCGCTGGGACTCCACGCCGGCGTGGGCTGACGCCAGAGCGCGACCCGTCACAGCCGCCGTGACCCTCCGCGCCAATTATTGGAGACCAAGTCGTACCAAGGGGCTGGGAGGCCTTCGGCACATGATCGTGACGTCCTCGGGGTCTGCCCTGAGGCTGGCTCTGCCGCCGTGACTCTCCGAGCCAATTATTGGAGACCAAGTCGTACCAGGAGGGTGGGAAACCTTCGGCACCCAATCGTGACGTCGGCGGGGTCGGCCCTCAGGCTGACATGACGTCGCAACCAGGGTCAGGCTGAAGCCTGACTCCTACGTCACGGTGATCGACTGGGTCGGGCAGGCGTCCGCGGCCGCCTCGACGTCGTCGCGCAGCGACTCGTCCGGCTCGGGCACGTACCGGAGCTCGTCCGCCCCGGCCAGCTGGAACACCTCCGGACACTCGATCATGCACTGCCCGTGGTGCTGGCAGGTCGCCTCGTCGACGTGCACCCTCACGGCGCCTCCTCGGCGTCGAAGCGGATCGGCAGCCGCACCGGCCCCGTCAGCCCGCTCACCGGCCGCACCACCGGCTCGCCGTCGTAGCGCGGGCCTGGCATCCGCCGCGCGATCAGCGGCAGCGCCTCTCGCATGTCGATGCGCGCGAGCCAGTGCCCGATGCAGTGGTGCGCCCCGCCGCCGA
Organism: Gaiellales bacterium; assembly: GCA_035695105.1. Classification (GTDB taxonomy): domain Bacteria; phylum Actinomycetota; class Thermoleophilia; order Gaiellales; family JAICJC01; genus JAICYJ01. Next base: position 10,838 of record DASSEV010000079.1, on the reverse strand, counting down.
ACCCGAAGTGCGGCGGCCGGTCCGCCGTGATGTCGAACCGCGCGCCGCGCCCGACCGCAAGCGGATCCGTGTTCGCGGGGTACGAGAGCAGATGCAGCGTCGTGCCGGCCGGGATCAGCATGCCGTTCAGCTCGAGCGGCTCCGTCGCCTGCCGTGTCGCCCACATCACCGTCGGGTTCCACCGGATCAGCTCCTCGACGGCATTCGCCGCCAGCTCCGGCCGCTCCGCCAGCAGCGCGCACTGGTCGGGGTGCTCCACGAACAGCTGCATCGCCAGGCCCAGCTGGTTCTTCGTCGTGTCCATCCCGCCGAAGATGATCAGCGACACCATCGCCCGCAGCTCGATGTCGGAAAGCCGGCCCTCCTCGCCGTCATGCGCCTGGACGAGGCTCGACACCACGTCGTCTCCCGGATGCTCCCGCCGCTCGGCGATCAGTTCGTCCGACACCTCGTACAGGTTGGCGAGCGCCGCCTCGATCCGCTCCAGATCCTCGCGGATGGTGACGCCGAACGAGAGGCCGAGGTCGGTCGACCAGGTGGACAGGTCGTGCCACCGGCCCTCGTCCATGCCGAGCAGCTTGCACAGCACGCGCGCCGCGTACGGCTCGGCGAACTGCGAGACGAACTCGCAGCGCCCGTCTGCGGCGTAGCCGTCGATCAGCTCGTTCGCGAGCGCCTGGAACTCCGGCACCATCCGCTCGATCAGCGTGCGCGAGAAGGCGGGGTTGCCCAGCTTGCGCAGGCGGCGATGGTCATCGCCCTCCTTGCTGAGCATGATCTCCGACCACCATTCGGAGAGCGGGCCTTCCTCGATGCCGTTCTGCGCCGGCCAGGCGTAGCTGCCCTGGCGCAGCCGCCGGTCCTTGAGCAGCGTGCTCACCTCGGCGTAGCGCAGCACCGCGAGGCCGAACGGCGTCCGCGCGCACCAGTGCTGCTCGCGCGCCTCCCGCACCTCCGCCGACGAGACCGAGAAGCGTGGATCGCCGACGTCGAACCAGGGGATATCGGGGCTGTCGATGGCGATCGCCACCACCGGAAATTACCGCTAGTCGCCCAGCTCCGTCCGACGCCTGGTGACGTAGTCGGCGATCTCCTGGCGAAGCGCGGGATCGATCGCGGGAGGCTCGTAATCCTCCAGCTTCTGGCGCCAGATCTCGCCGGCCCTGGCGGTTGCGTCGCGCTCGCCGAGGCGCTTCCAGCGCTCGAAGTTCTCGGTCGACGACAGCAGCGGCCGGTAGAAGCAGTCACGGAACCGCTCGAGCGTGTGCGCCGCGCCCAGGAAGTGCCCGCCGGCTCCCACCTCCTCGTGCGCGCCGAAGGCGAGCGACTCCTCGTCGACCTCGAGCGGCGTGAACTCGTCCTTCAGCATCCTCAGCAGCTCGATGTCGACGATGAACTTCTCGTAGCAGGAGACCAGCCCCGACTCGAGCCAGCCCGCCGCATGCATCACCCAGTTCGTCCCGGCCAGGAACGTGGGGATCATCGTCATCGCGGCCTCGTAGGCGGCCTGCGCGTCGACGGTCTGGCTCGACGTGAACCCGCCGCCCGAACGCCACGGCAGGTTGAAGTGCCGTGCGATCTGCCCGGTGCAGAACAGTCCGAGCGCCGACTCCGGGGTGCCGAAACTGGGTGATCCCGACTGCATGTCGGTGTTCGAGAGGAACGATCCGAAGATCACGGGCGTGCCGGGCCGCAGTAGCTGGGCGAGCGCGATCCCGGCCAGCCCCTCGGCCATCTGCTGGACCAGCGTTGCCGGGATGGACACCGGGGACATCGCACCCATCAGCAGGAAGGGCGTGATCACCACCGGCTGGCCGGCGCGCACGTACTCGAACATCGCCGCCAGCATGCGGTCGTCGTAGCGGAGCGGGGAGTTGACGTTGATCAGCCCGATCACCGCGGGCGTCTGCTCGATCGCCTCGCGGCCGCCGAACAGCATCTCGGTCATCCGCACCGTGTCGGCCGCGTTCGGCCCGGACGTGACCGAGCCCATGTAGGGCTTGTCGGTCAGCGTCTGCAGCGCGAACACCATGTCGAGGTGCCGCGAGTCGAGCGGCCGGTCGTTCGGCTCGCAGATGGTGCCGCCCGCGGAGTCGAGCTCGTCGAACGACTGCGAGAGCATGCAGAGACGCTCGAAGTCCTGCATGGTGGCGTCGCGGCGCTCGTCGCCCTCCCGCACGAACGGCGGCCCGTACACGGATGCAAATGCCATGTGGCTGCCGCCGATGTGGATGCTGCGCTCGGGGTTCCGGGCCTGCACGTCGAACTCGCTCGGCGCCTTCGCGACCTGCTCCATCACGAAGTCGGGATCGAGCTTGACGTTCGCCCCGTCGACGGCCTGTCCCGCCTGTGCGAACACGTCCACCGCCTCGGGCAGGATGAACTCCACGCCGATCTCCGACACGATCCGCCGCCACCCCTTGTCCAGGGTGGCGATCGCATCCTCCGAGAGGATCTCGTATCGGGGCATCCTGTTGACGAACATTCTCCCGCTCCCCTAGACTGATGAATGACGCATGGTGGAACGATGGTTCCACATGATGGGTCGGAAATCAATGCAGACCGGAACGCAGGCAATCGACCGCGCCGCCCAGCTGCTCGTTCTCGTCGTCGAGAGCGAGGACTCGAGCAGCGTCGGTGAGCTGGCCGAGGCCGCGGGGCTGCCGAAGAGCACCGTCTCCCGCGCGTTGTCCGCGCTCGAGCGGCAGGGGCTCGTCCAGCGCAGCGGCGCTCGCGGCGGCGTCCGGCCTGGCCCCGTGCTGCTCGGCCTCGCCAGGCGCGGCGTCAGCGAGGACGACATCGTCACCCTCTGCACCCCGGCGCTCGACCGTCTGGGGGAGGAGACGGGAGAGACGATCGATCTGGCCGTCCCGGTCGCCGGCGGCGCCGAGCGCTACCTGGCCCAGGTCGACAGCCGGCACTTCCTGGGCACTACGAACTGGGTGGGCAGGCGCCTGCCGCATCACTGCACCGCGGTTGGGAAGGTGCTGCTGGCCTACGGCGCGTCGCGCCTCGCCCGCGGCCCGCTCGAGCGCTTCACACCGCAGACGATCACCGACCGCTCCACGCTCCTGGCGCAACTCGATACGGTGCGCGCATGTGGATACGCGACGGCGGTTGCGGAGCTGGAGCCGGGGCTGGTCGCCGTTGCCGCGCCGGTGCTCGGGGCGGACGGTCGCGCACTCGCTGCGATCAGCATCTCGGGGCCGGAGCTGCGCATACCGTCTGACCGGCTGGACGCGTTCGGGTTACTGTTGACGGAAGAGACGACATCGCTGTCGGCGCGGCTGGGATACGGGCCCGCCAAGGAGGGAGCCGCATGACCACCGACGAGATCCTTCAGGGGCTGTTCGACAACACGCTGGTCGGGAACGCGCCGGCCGTCAAGGAGCTGACGGAGCAGGGTCTCGAGATGGGCATGGACCCCGAGACGCTGCTCTACGACGCCCTCATCCCGTCGCTCGAGGAGGTGGGCGCCCGCTTCGAGCGCGGCGACTTCTTCGTGCCGGAGATGCTGATCGCCGCGCGGGCGATGCAGGGGGCGCTCGACATCCTGCGCCCGCTGCTGGCCGAGACGGGCGCAAAGCCGATCGGCACGTTCGTGATGGGAACGGTCAAGGGCGACGTGCACGACATCGGCAAGAACCTGGTCAACATCATGCTCGAGGGCGCGGGGTTCACCGTGTACGACCTGGGGGTCAACGTCGCACCCGAGAAGTTCGTCGAGCAGGTGCAGGAGCACGAGCCGGACATCGTCGGTTTCTCGGCGTTCCTGACGACGACCATGCCGATGTTCAAGGCGAACATCAACGCGCTCGAGAAGTCGGGCCTGCGCGACAAGGTGATCGTGATGGTGGGCGGCGCCCCCGTCACCCAGGAGTACGCGGACGCCGTGGGCGCCGACGGCTATGCCGCCGATGCGTCGACCGCCGTGCGCCTGGCCAAGTCGCTGATCGAGAACCGCCGATCGGCGGCGGCCACCGCATGACCGCTGCCGCCGACCGGCTGCGCGAGCTGGCCGCCTCGACCAGCGTCGAGGTGACGCCGCGCCACGCCTCGGAGCTCGCTCCCGGCGTGCTCCCCGGGGGCACCCGCGTGTACATCACCGCCCTTCCCGGCGCCGACCTGGGCAACCTCGTGACGGGCGCCGCCGCCGTTCGCTCCGCCGGCTACACGCCCGTGCCGCACATCACCGCCCGGGCCATCGCCGGGCCACAGGAGCTCGACAGCCTGCTCGGCCGCCTGGTCGACGCAGCGGCCGTCGACGACGTGCTCGTGATTGCGGGCGGCGCCAAGGATGTCGCCGGCGCCTATACCAGCTCCATGGACGTGCTCCGCTCCGGGTTGCTCGAGCGGCACGGCATCGTCAGCGCCGGCGTCGCCGGCCATCCCGAGGGCAGCCCCGACATCCCGCCGGAGGCCGCGCTGCAGGCAGTCCGCGACAAGAACGCGTTCGCCGATTCCTCGCCCATCGAGCTGCGCATCGTGTCGCAGTTCGCCCTTGCCAGCGCGCCCTACGTCGCCTGGGAGCGGCAGCTCCGGGAGCATGGCAATCGCCTGCCGGTGATCGCCGGGATCCCCGGCGTGACGTCGCCCGCAACGCTGCTCAAGTACGCGCTCGCATGCGGCGTCGGCCCGTCCGTGAACGTCCTTCGCAAGAAGTCGGGGGGCCTGATCAAGCTGGCCACGACCCGGCTGTGGAAGCCCGACGAGGTGGCGGCCGGCATCGCGCAGTCGACGATCGACGATCCGGAGAGCCTGATCCGCGGGCTGCACATCTTCCCCTTCGGCGGGGTGGAGCGCTCGGCGGAGTGGCTGGCGGAGATCCGCGGCGCCGAGGCGTCGATTCCGGCATGAGCGGCGCACGACATTCGAACGGGAAGGACGGGCATGCGGACGGTTCTTGAGTCGGCCAGCAGGACGGTCGTGATCGGGGACGGTGCTCCGTTCTGCGTGATCGGCGAGCGGATCAACCCGACGGGGCGCAAGGCGTTCCAGGCCCAGCTGCAGGCGGGCGACCTGTCGCAGATCGAGATCGACGCCGCAGAGCAGGTGGCGGGCGGGGCGGATGTGCTCGACGTCAACGTGGGCGACCCGCTGGCGGACGAGATCGAGCTGATGCGGCAGGCGGTGCCGCTGGTTCAGGGGCTCGTCGACCTGCCGCTCTGCATCGATTCGTCGGTGATCGAGGCGCTCGAGGCGGGGCTCTCGGTGTACCAGGGCAAGGCGCTCGTGAACTCCGTGACCGGCGAGGACGAGCGGCTGGAGCTGATCCTGCCGATCGTCGCCCGCCACGGCGCGGCTGTGATCGGCCTGGCGAACGACGACGAGATCCCGATGGACGCGCAGCGGCGGCTCGAGGTGGCGAAGAAGATCGTGTCGGCGGCCGGCGACCACGGCATCCCGCCGGAGGACGTCGTCATCGATCCGCTGGCGATGCCGGTCGGCGCCGAGCCGCGGGCGGTGACCCTGTTCATCGAGAGCGTGCGGCTCGTGCGGGAGCACCTCGGCGTCAACATGACCTGCGGCGCGTCCAACACGTCGTTCGGCCTGCCCGGGCGCCACGCGCTGAACGCAATGTTCCTCGGCATCGCCAAGAGCCACGGGCTTACGAGCGCGATCATGGACGCGCGGTCATCGCAGGTGGTCGAGGGTGTGCGCGCCGCCGACTTCCTGCTCGGAGACGACGAGTGGGGAGCCCGATGGATCGCCGACCACCGCGCCAAGCAGGCTGCCGCCGCGGCGGGATAGCCGGGCGTGGCAGCTGAGCCGGACACCCCTGAGGCCGGAACAGGCCGCGTACGGCTGACGTTCAAGCCGGACGGCGGTGAGGTCCGCGTCCCGTCGGGCACGACGGTGTTCGACGGCGCCAGCTGGAACGGCATCGCCATCGACTCCACCTGCGGCGGCCACGGCACGTGCAGGAAGTGCAAGGTGCGGATCACCTCGGGCAACGTCCCGATCGACACGCTCGACCCCCGCGCGTTCACCCCCGACCAGCTCAACCTGGGGTGGCGGCTGGCCTGCCGCGCGCTCGCCACCCACGACCTCGAGATCGAGGTGCCGCCGCTCGAGACGCGGCCCAAGGCGGCGCTCGTCGGCGTCGGCCGTCACGTGATCCTGCGGCCCGCCGTCCAGAAGCGCTACCTGGAGCTGGACGAGCCCTCGCTCGAGGATCAGACCTCGGATCTGGAGCGCGTGATCGCCGCCGTCGACGACTTCGACCTGCGGCCCGAGCTGGGCGCCGCGCGAGGGCTCGGCCGGACGCTCCGGCAGGCGGACTTCAAGGTGACGGCGGTGATCTGCGACGACGTGCTGCTCGACGTCGAACCGGGTGACACGACCGAGCGCCGCCACGCCATCGCGTTCGACCTGGGCACGACCACCGTCGTCGCGACGCTGCTCGATCTGGCCACCGGCCAGCCGCTGGCCGTGCGCTCGATACTCAACCGCCAGCAGCCGTTCGGCGCCGACGTGATCTCGCGCGTGTCCGCCACGATGATGGATCCGGACGCGCTGGAGATGCTCCAGCAGCGGGCCCACGAGACGATGAGCCAGCTTGCCACGGAGGTGTGCGACGAGGCGGACGTGCCGCCGGGCGAGGTGTACGAGATCGTGGTCTGCGGCAACGTGACCATGATGCAGCTCGCGCTCGGGATCGACCCCGAGCCGCTCGGCATGTCGCCGTTCATCATCACGGCGCGACGGCTGCCGCCGTCCCGTGCTTCCGATTTCGGGGTGAAGGTGCACCCACTCGCGCCCGCCGCCGTGTTCCCGGCGCTGGGGGCCTACGTGGGGGGCGACATCGTCGCCGGCATGCTTGCGACCGGCCTCACCCGCGACCGCAGGATCAGGCTGTTCATCGACGTCGGTACCAACTCGGAGATCGCGCTCGGCTCGAGCGAGCGCGTGGTGGCCACGGCCGCCCCCGCCGGCCCGGCCTTCGAAGCGGCGCAGATCCGCTGCGGTATGCGAGCTGCCGAGGGGGCGATCGAGGGTGTTGCCATCACCGGCGACGAGCTCTTGCTCGAGGTGATCGGTGACGCCGCTCCGGTCGGGATGTGCGGGTCGGGCCTGGTCGACGCGGTGGCCCAGCTCGTGGCCTCGGGGCTGCTCGACCACAGCGGCCGGTTCATCCCGGACGAGCAGGCTGCGGAGCAGCACCCGGAGCTGGCGAAGCGCCTCGTTGCCGTCGGCCAGGAGCGCGTCTTCGTGCTGGCCTGGCGCGGGGACGATCCGGCCAACTCGGTCTACCTGTCGCAGCGCGACGTTCGCGAGCTGCAGTTCGCCAAGGCGTCGATCGCCACCGGGTGGACGATCCTGCTGAAGGAGCTCGGCATCACCGTCGAGGACATCGGGCAGGTGCTGCTGGCCGGCAGCTTCGGCTCCTACCTGTCGCCGTCGAGCGCCGTCAAGATCGGCCTCGTGCCGAAGATGGCGCTGCCGCGCATCATCTCGGCCGGCAACGTCGCCGGAGAGGGCGCGAAGATGGCCGCGCTCTCGCTTCGCGAGCGCGCCGCGGCCGATGCCATCCTGGACGAGGTCGAGTACGTCGAGCTGTCAGGCCGCGCCGACTTCAACGACCTGTTCATGGATCAGCTGGGGTTCCCGGGATGACGGCCGGCGTCGTCGCCTGCGGAGCCCTGGCGCTCCACGTGAGCGCCATCGCCGAGCGCCGTGGATGGGACGTCGAGGTGCACCCCCTGCCGCCGGAGCTCCACAACCGACCGGAACGGATCGCGCCGGCCGTCGCGGAGCTGCTCGACGGCCTCGACGGCCGCTACGACCGGCTCGCAGTGGCCTATGCCGACTGCGGGAGCTACGGCGCCCTGGACGGCGTGCTCGCAGACCGGGGCGTGGCGCGTCTCGACGGCGGCCACTGCTACGACGTGTTCGCGCGCGCGGGCGTCGCCGAGGCGCTCGCCGAGCAGCCCGGCACCTACTTCCTCACCGACTTCCTCGCCCGCACCTTTGAGCGCACTGTCTGGCGCTCGCTCGGCCTCGACCGCCATCCGGAGCTCCGCGACGACTACTTCCACTCGTACACGCGGGTGATCTGGCTGGCGCAGCGGCGCACGCCCGAGCTGGAGGCGTCCGCGCGCCGGGCGGCGGCGCTGCTGCAGCTGCCGCTCGAGATCGTCGACACCGGCGAGTCCGGGCTCGAGCGCCAGCTCGAGCGGCTGGTGGCGGTGTGAGCGCGCACGGCGTCCGCGCGGCGATGCTGCCCGCTCCCGGGACGCCGCTGCGCGTCGTCGAGCTCGACCTCGAGCCGCCGCGCGCCGGTGAGGCGCTGGTGCGGCTGCATGCCAGCGGCGTCTGCCAGGACGACCTGAACGTCCTCGACGGCACCGTCCACGTGCCGTCCCCGATCGTGCCTGGGCACGAGGGCGCCGGCGTGGTGGAAGCGGTCGGCGAGGGCGTCGCCGATCTCGTGGAGGGCGACCACGTTGCGCTCTCGTGGGCGCCGTACTGCGGCACCTGCGAGGAGTGCCTGCGCGACCTGCCGCATCTCTGCAGCACCGCATGGCCGATGATGCTCGCCGGCGGACTGCTCGACGGCAGCACGCGCCTGCGGTTCGGCGGCGCCGAGGTGCACCACTACTGCTTCCTGTCCTCCTTCGCGGAGCGGGCGGTCGTGCCGGCCCGCTCGTGCATCCGCATACCGGACGACGTGCCCTTCGAGGTCGCCGCGCTGCTCGGGTGCGCCGTCACGAGCGGCGTCTGCGCCGTCTGGCGGACGGCGGGGGTGCGGCCGGGTGACCGGGTGGCGGTGATCGGCACCGGCGGCACCGGCCTCTCGGCCGTGATGGGCGCGGTCGCGTCGGGCGCTTCAGTGGTGGTCGCCGTCGACCGGCGGGAGGAGCGCCTGGAGAAGGCGCGATCGCTCGGAGCCACGGCGGCGGTGCCGTTTCGCGGTGAGCCCGAGGCGGTGGCCGAGGCGGTGGTCGAGGCCAGCGGCGGCGGCGTGGACTACGCGATCGAGTGCACCGGGCGGCCGGGGCCGATGCGCGCAGCCTTCCTCTCGACCCGCAAGCGGGGGGCGGCGGTGATGGCCGGCATCCCGCGCGCCGACGCCGAGTTCTCGGTCCCGGCGCTCTCCATCCCGAGGATGGAGCGGCGCGTGCTCGGCTCGATCTACGGGTCCGCGCGCCCCGACCGCGACTTCCCGCTGATCCTGGAGGCCTACCGCCGGGGCACGCTCCCGCTCGACCGCCTGATCTCCCACCGCCTGACGCTCGACGAGGTCGAGAGCGGATTCGACGCCGTGCGCTCGGGCGAGGCAACCCGCGTCGTGCTCGACCTGGCGGGTGCGGGGTGACCGAGGCCCACAGCGGCGGCTGCCTGTGCGGCGCGGTGCGCTACGAGGTGCGCGGGCCGCTGCGCAGCGTCCTCGTCTGTCACTGCGAGGAGTGCAGGCGCTGGCACGGCGCACCAGCGGAGAGCACGGCGGCGCCGCGCGACCGCCTCGACCTGACGGAGCAGCGCGGCCTGCGGTGGGTCGACAGCCCGCGCAGCGACGCGCATGCGCGGCGCGGGTTCTGCGGCGAGTGCGGGTCGAGCCTCTTTTGGGACGCTCCCGGACGCGACTACGTGGCGATCGCGGCCGGGACGGTGGATGGGGCTACCGGTGTGCGCACCGCAGCCCACTGGTACGTCAGCCAGAAGGGCGACTGGTACGACCTGCCGGAGGACGGGCTCCCGCGGCACGACGCGTCGGCGGCCGCCACCGGTGCGGATCCGTCGTCGTGAGCCTCCTCAGGTGCCGTAGCTGAACGTCACCGTGACTGCGACCGTCACGTCCTGCATGCCGTGCCGGACCGGCATCACGGGCACCGACTGAACGCTGTCCATGGCGCCGGGCGCGTACAGCGGCTGTGCCGTTCCGGTGGTCGCATCGTCGACCGAGATCACCCCCGTCACCCGCGACCCGATCAGCGCCGCCGCCGCATCGGCATGGGCGCGCGCGTCTGCCATCGCGGCCCGCAGCGCCGCGTCATAGCCGGTGCTGTGATCGGACAGCGAGAACTCCGGGCCCGACGAGCTGTCCGCGCCGGCCGACAGCCCGCGGGCGATCAGCCGCCCGGCGGCGTGGACATCGTGGACGGTGACCTGCAGGTACTCGCTCGCCTGCCACACGCCCGACGAGGTGTCCAGGTAGACGTCGCTCGAGGTCTGCAGGTCGGACCGCGACACGCCGTGGCTCTGCATCGCCGCGATCACGCGGCGCATCGCCGAACCCGCCTCGGACACGGCGTCCGCCTTCGATCCTCCGGTTCCGTTCGTGGTGAACGAGATCCCGGCCGTATCCGGCTTCACGCGTACGGTGCCGGTTCCGGTGAACCGGAGGTACCGCGCGAGCGAGGCCGGCGGGGCAGCCTGCGCCGCCTGGGCGGGCTCGGGCGGCGCGGCTCCGCCGTGTCCGGCCAGTGACACCGCGGCCAGCGCTCCGACCGCCGCCGCCGGCACCATCAGCCATCGTCCTGAGAGCATCTCCTCCACCTCCGTCGTGATCCGCTTGCGGAGGTATGACCGGCGGAGGGGCGCTCCCGGTTCCTGGATGATTGATTCCACGGCCCCGCACCTCTGACCGCCTGACGCTACGAAACGACCGGCGGTCGGGGCGCTGCGACCGCTAGGCGGCCACTCCCGATCTGCGTGATCGCAGATCGGTCGTGACCGGTGCAAGGCCTGCGGCCTTGCACCTTGCTGCGTCCTCGGTCGGGCCGATATTCCCGATATCGGCCCTCCCTCGATCCTTGCGCCGCTTGCCTACCGACCCACTCCCAATCTGCGTGATCGCAGATTGGTCGTGACCGGCGCAAGCCGTTGGCTTGCGC
>DASSEV010000078.1:0-4181 GCA_035695105.1 Gaiellales bacterium | reverse complement strand
CGCGGCGCCATTCGCGGTCTTCATAGCGGCGCATCTCGCGCTTGCCGCGTGGTGCGTTGCAGCAGGCGCACTGGCCGAACCAGCCGAGGCGGCCGAGCATCCGCGCCATCACTTGCTCCGTTCGAGCCGTTGCTTCGCTGCGTCCTGCTCAGCGCGTAGCCGTGCCATGCAGGCCGGGCAGTTCGCCATTGCGACGTGATGGGCGGTGCAAACCGGCTTTCGAGGCTGCGGCACCGTCATGGCCGGCGGTCGCGCCATAGCTGGCTGATGACACCACCGAGAGCACCGGCGAGGACAAGGGCAGCGAAGGCGATGGTGAGTTCGGCGTTCGGGCCGCGTGCCATAACAGCCTCCGCCTGAGCGGGAATGAGAAACGCGACGCCTCAACCCGTTTCCGGGGATGCGTCGCGTGGCCTCATGGTGGCAGTTCTCTTACCGGAACGCAAGTGACTCACCACGGCGCGTCGATGATTCGCGTTGGAGCGGTTGTCGAGGTAGTCGGCAATCTCGGCCGCGCAGAACAGGTCGCCGTAGCGGGTGATCCTGCCGCGTCGAGCCCAGTCGCGGATCTGCCGTGGAGTGACGCCGTAGCGGACGAGCCAGCGGGAGCACTCATCCGCGGTGTCGAGCAGGAGGATGGTCACGCGAGAACCGCCCGTGCGTGCTCGTACTTGCGGGTCAGCCGATCGCGGGTTGCTTCGTCGAGCCAAGACATTCGGATGGGGTCGGTGTTCGACTCGATGTCGGCCAGCTTTACCGCGAGGGCGAGCCGGTTTGCCTTGACGCGGGCGTAGTAGTCGTCACGCGGCTCATTCGGGCGGTGAGTGATCGCAGCAACGGCGTCCACGACGAAGGTCGGGACGTTCTGGTTGAGCAGATTGAGCAGCGTCCACTCGGTGTCCTCCACGACGTCGTGGAGGTATGCGATGGCTCGCAGCGCCGGGTCCTCGCCAACGCGGGTCACGACGTCGAGCACGTGGGCGCGGAAGTAGTCCTCGCCCGCCTTGTCCAGCTGCCCGCGATGTGCCCGAATGGCGATGCTGCGGGCCTTGGTGACCATCTCGGTGTCGTGAGCTTCGGTCCTCATCCCGCAGCCTTCCTCTCCTGCTCGTCGCGCCACATCCTGTCCCGCAGTCGCACGGCTTCGGTGCCGGTCCACACGCGCCGGCAGGATCCGCAGCGGAAGCCGGGCTCATCGGGGCCGTTCTCGTGGCGGATCTCGGTGTGCCACACCTTGCCGTCGCACAGCTTGCCGCTCGGCATCAGGCTGTCGCAGCGGCCCACGGGCAGCTCGAGGGTGTTGTTGAGCCGCTTGATCTGCCGCAGCAGCTTGGCGACGTCGCGGTACATGTCGTCGACCCACGGCTGCTCGGCCGCCCACGCGAGGTGACGGGACAGCGCGTCCCGCTCGCCGGTGATGGTCACGTGCTCGGGGGCCGACAGGTCGCGTTCCTCGCGGATGAGCCGCGCCCAGTTGTGGAGCTCGTAGAGGATGGATGCGATCTCGGCCGACCCGGCGTCGTGCTCGTCGTCGTGCAGGTCACGCCGTCGTCCTGCGCGCCAGGCGGTGCACGTCTCGTGGTCGCAGAACAGGCACCACGGGCCGATCGCCTTCGCTGCGACGGGCTGATACTTCTCCTCGTCGGGCCACGGCTCCCAGGCTCGGGTGCGCGGGTCGCGGAAGGCGATGGGCACGAGACGCGCCGGGGCCTGCTCGAAGGCGAGACCGTGACCGGAGTGCTCGTAGCCGATCGCCATGCTGGGGCGGATCTCCAGCCGCAGCGACTCGTCCTCGACCTCCCACAACATGCGGGCGAGCTTCTGCAGATGCCGGTCGCAGAGGTAGCCGGCGTCCGCCTCGTGCTCGTCGTTGCCGGTGATGACGCAGGCGGTCACGCGCTCTCCTCGAGGCTGTGTCGCGGCATGGGGACGGGGTTGTGGGAACGGGCGTCGTGAAGGGCAGCGGCGACACGCTCGACGCGGTCCCAGGCCGAGATGGAGAGCCGCACCCACTGCTGGCCGGCGCCGATGCCCAGCAGCGACAGGACTTCGCGTTCCAGCGGGGTGGGGCGGCGACGTTCGGTGGTTTCGCCGGGGTCGTGGATCAGCTCCCCGGGACGGTCCTCCAGCTTGCTCACCGCTCACCGTCCAGGGCGCGACGGACACCTTCGGCGACGGCACGGCAGTCCTCGGCGCGTTCGCGGGCGCCGAAGACGAGCGCGGAGTCGGTGACCGCCTCGGCCGCCTCGTCGTACTCGCGGGCCATGTCGTCGTTCATCGCCGCCCAGGCGCGCACCCGCTGCACTGCTGCGACGGCTTCGTCCCGTTCGGCGGTGAGCTGCCGCAACGGCCCGGCGAGGAGACCGTCAGCTAACTCGCCGAGCACGTGCTCGATGACGTCCTGCCCGAGCTTCACCCCGCCGCAGCGGCAGCCGGAGAGCGGGCCGGTCTCACTCCGCATGATCGGGTGGTGGGTGAGCAGCGCATCCCTCAGCCTGTCGTTGTCGTCGTCCCGGGCAGCAGAGACGGAGTCGAAGTAGGTGCGGCCCTGGACGTGAGGACCGACGTGGCCCGCGCGCTGCTCGCAGACGAGCAGCGCGTCCAGCACACCCTTGGCCTGGGCGCCGCAACGGTCTCCGCCGTCCCGGGCGGCAGAGGAGGCGGCTGCAATCTCCGCGTCGGTCGGATCCATCGACACCCAGCGCGGGCAGTACTGCGAGTGCTTGTGCGCCGCCCTCACGATGGGTCGGCAGGAGCACCGCTCCTCGCCGCTCACTCGTCGTCCTCGCAGTCGCGTGGCGTCGGTGCGATCTCGATGAGCGCGCTGCGCCGGTGGCGGCCGTAGTGCTCGTTCGCCCAGCTCTGGGGCTGGATCTGGAAGTCCACCGGCAGCCCGGTCATCTCCTTCGCCAGCGCTGCGAAGGCGAGCGTGATCGCGGCCAGCCCCTTGTGGACGTAGGTGGCGTGCACGGATCCGAACCGCTCGGCGTACTCGTCGTCGGGGAGGATCAGGCGCACGTCGACGTCGCGCCAGTCCTTCGTGGTCAGCGACGAGCCGACCTGGTAGGGGACGTGGCCGAAGTAGTCGCGGACGATCACGCCGAACTTCTGCAGCCAGATCCCGGCTGGCATCCCTGTGCTCACCGCTGGCCGTCCTTGTCGGTGAGCCCAGCAGCACGGGAGCGGAGCTTGGCCCCGACGGAGTCCGACATCACGGAGCGTGGCCAGCTCTTGGTGCTGGCCGCCGCTGCTTCCAGTTCCTCCGCCGCGCGTTCGGCGGCGATGGCGTCCACCACTGGCAGGAGGGCGTCGGCGACGTGCAGCCGGTGCGCCTCGTAGGTGGCGTCGATGTAGATGAGGGCGGGGCTTATCCACCCACAGGAGCAGCGGGCGTAGTTGCGCCCCCTGCCGGTGGGCTTGACGTGCACCGTGTGGTCAGCGATGACCTCCGCGAGCCTGTCTCGGGTGTTCACGCCGCCTCCTCTCCGGTGTGGGGTGCCGGGCGGATCATGGCGGCGTACAGGTCGATCGCGGACGTCTGGAGGGCGTCGACGGTGGGCTGCAGGGCGTCCCTGGCGGCGTCCCTGGCGGCGGCCCTGGCGGCGTCCCTGGCGGCGTCCCTGGCGGCGGCCCAGGCGGCGTCCCTGGCGGCGTCCCTGGCGGCGGCCCCGGCGGCGTCCCTGGCGGCGTCCCCGGCGGCGTCCCAGGCGGCGTCCCTGGCGGCGTCCCCGGCGGCGGCCCTGGCGGCGTCCCTGGCGGCGGCCCAGGCGGCGGCCCTGGCGGCGGCCCAGGCGGCGGCCCCGGCGGCGCGCGCCTTCTCCTGCGCGTTCCGCACGATCGGCCCCGCAGCCTGCGCCGCAGTCAGGTCCACGATCCGCCGCAGCGACCGCAGTTCCGCAGCCACGTCGGCCAGCTCCGGGCGGAGCTCCAGCCACGTCGGCGTGTAGGTGCGGATCAGCCAGTCCAGCGCCAGGTACGACCGGTCCTCGTCCCGCCCGTCGCCGCGGGTGCCCGGCAGTAGCGGCACGAACCGCACCAGCTCCTGCCGTCGCCCGTCCGGCAGCACATCGTTCAGGTTCCGGCCGAACGTGCCCAGCACGACCGACACGCAGTCCGGCTGGTCGCTGTGGTCCTCGCCGGCCCACCAGGCGACCGCCTCCAGCAGGCACACGCCGGTGTCG
>DASSEV010000077.1:0-21375 GCA_035695105.1 Gaiellales bacterium | reverse complement strand
ACGAACTCCTCGGGCCGGTCGGCCAGGAACAGCTTCGAAAAGCGGTCGTCTCCTGTGGCAACGGCGAGGCCGGTATGCCCGTGGTAGCCCTTGACGATCGAGACGATCTTGCGGCGCTGGCGGGTGTGCCGCGCGGTCTTGATGGCGATGTCGGTGGCCTCGCCCCCGCCGGCGGCGTAGATCACGCGGCGCATGTTCGGCGGGCAGGTCTTCACGAGCGCCTCGGCGAGCGCGGTGCGCGCGAGCGCCGGAAAGTGGTGGTTGCCGATGTCGAAGCGGGCCATCGCCTGCTCGAGCGTTGCGATCAGCTCCGGGTTGCGGTGGCCGAGGTTGTAGGTGCCGCCGTTGAGATGCAGGTCGATCAGCCGGCGCCCGGCCATGTCCCAGAAGAAGTAGCCCTCGCGCCGGTCGATGACCAGGTCCACGCCGGCGTCCTGCCAGAAGTCCGTCTTGTCCGGATTCCAGAACTCGCGCGAGCGGTTGAGGAAGTCGTCCTTGGACTCGTAGGAGAAGAAGCCGTAGTCGTAGCTCGGCGGCATCACTCCCGAACGTACCGAATCCCATACCAAATGTCAAATATTTCGATTCGGTATCCCTCGCGGGCTGGTAGGTTTGGAGCGTGCCCGACCGGGTGGACATCGCGATCGTCGGCGCCGGCATCGCGGGGCTGGCGACGGCGCATGCCCTGACGCGCGACCGCGCCGCGTCCGTGGCGATCTTCGACCTGTCGTGGCCGGGGTCGGGCGACTCCGGGCGCTCGTTCTCGATGGTGCGGCGCCACTACTCGAACCCGGTGGTGGCGCGGCTGGCGATGGCGGGGTCGCGAACGATCATGAACTGGGAGGATGAGGTCGGCGTCGCCGACGCCGGGTTCGTGCGCTGCGGCTACCTGCTGACGGTGCCGGAGCGCCTGGTCGACGCCTGCCGTGGCAACGTCCAGATGCTGGCCGGCCTGGGGCTGGACACGCGGTACCTGGAGCGGGGCGAGATCCCGGATGTGGAGCCGGAGCTGTCGCTGGAGGGCGTTGCCGGGGCGGCACACGAGCCTGACGGCGGGTTCGCCGACGCGCAGAAGATGTGCCTGGGCTGGTTCACGGCGGCCGCTTCGCGAGGCCTGCGGCATCACCTGGGCACGCGGGTTCGGCGGCTCGTGGCCGACGGCGATCGGGTCAGCGGGGTGGAGACCGACGAGGGTGTGGTCGGGGCCGAGCGGGTCGTGGTGGCGACCGGGGCGTGGGCGAACGACCTGCTGGCGCCGCTCGGCGCGGTGGTGCCGATCGAGCTTCGGCGCCTGCAGGTGGCTGTGCTGCGGACGAGGGCCGGGGGCCCGCTGCCATCGGCCGTCGTGTCGGACGCGGTCACGAACGTGGTCGTGCGGCCGGATCGCGGGCACCGGTTCTGCGCCGTTGCCTACGCCGGCGAGGACGTGCTCGAGCGTGCCGACGACTGCGACCACGGGCTGACCGACGGGTATCTGGACGCCGTCCGCGCCGGCCTCGAGCAGCGCTACCCGCGGCTGGCGGACTTCGAGCTGGTGCGCGGCTTCGCAGGGCCGTACGACGTGACGCCCGACTGGAATCCGGTGATCGGGCCATGCCCCGGCGTGGAGGGGCTGTACCTCGCCACCGGCTGGAGCGGACATGGGTTCAAGCTGTCGCCGGCCGTCGGCGAGGTGGTGGCCGCGGAGGTCACGGGCCGGACGCCGCCGATCGACGTCACCGAGCTGCGCGCGGAGCGGTTCGCGGAGGGCCGGCTCCTGCGCCTCGCGTACGGTCCCGGCGCCCGCGCCTGATCAGGCGTGTGGGAGAGCCGGTCGATCCCATGCCGCACATGGTCCTCGGTGATCGTCCGCCGTACGTAGACATCCCTGAAGATGAGTTCGATCGCCCAGAGCCCGGAGAGCCAGAGCGGCCAGGGAGCCGGTGACCCGGGTCGGCCACAATCGCTCACGACATCGCCTCGATACGCCGCGGCAGGCCGTCCGGTCTCCGACCAGGTCCCTGCAGCCCGTGGCCTGGTTGCGCCACCCGGACGGAACCAAGCCCGTCACTGCCGTCGCAAGAGTGCAACGAATGCTCGGCGCTGCCCTGTCAGGTCTCCGACCCTGTGGCCGCTCAGCGACCAGTGACGAGAGCGTCACGCGGGCCGAAACTGCCTCTGAGGCGTTTTCGGGCCGCTATCGGACGCTCGGGCCACGCAGGTGTGGCGATTGTCTTGGCCAGCGCACGGCGACGCCACGATTGTGTCACGCGGGCCGACACTGCCTCTGAGGCGTTTTCGGGCCGCTATCGGACGCTCGGGCCGGGCAGGTGTGGCGATTGTCTTGGCCAGCGCGCGGCGACGCCACGATTGCGTCACGCGATCTGTCGCTGCCTCTGAGGCGGGGATCAGGGTGAGGTCACCGCGACCGTCACGCCGCCCGTGTAGGCCTGCTGCGGGTCGATCGCGATCGTGTACGTCCCCGCGGCGCCTGCCGTCGCCGTGAACGTCGTCCCGCCCGTGCCGAAGTACCGCGCCCCGACCAGCGTCGAGCCGTCCGGATTCAGCAGCGTCACCTTCGCCAGCGAGTACGTCGACGCCGTCAGCCTCACCGTCAGCGCCTGACCGGCGGCCGCCGAAAACGTCACCGTGGCGTTCTGCCCCGGTACCGCCGTCGACACAGCCGCCCCCGCTCCGCCGACCGTCACGCCGGACGATGGGTCTGCCGGCACGTCGTACAGCGTCAGCCGCGCCTGCCCCGTGTACGTGCTCTGCGGGTCGACCAGGATCTGGTATGTCCCCGTCGCCGGCAGCGTCCGCACGTCGACGAAGCCGCCGCCCGTCCCCAGCAGCTGCCCCGGGGCGAGCGTCGATCCATCGGGATTGAGGATCGTCACCTTCACCTGCGACATCGTCACCGGGCTCAGGTTCAGGCTCACCCGGCGCCCGGCCGTCCCGGCGAAGGTCGCCACCGCGTTCTGCCCCGGCACCGTCGTCGTCAGCGTCACCGGCGCGCCGCCCGGCGTGATCGACGCCGAGGCGTCGGGCGGCACGTCGTAGATCGTCACCTGGGTGCCGCCCGTCGCCGTCGTGCCCGGGTCGACCAGCACCGTGTACGTCCCTGCGACGGGCAGCGTCCGCGTGTCGACGAACCCGCCGCCCGACACCATCAGCGTCGCCGATCCGACCGCCGTCCCATCCGGCTTCAGGATCGACACGTTCGCCTGGCGGATGGTGTCCGCCGTCAGCTGCACGCTCACCCGCTGGCCGGCCGCTCCGGTGAACGTGACCCGGCCGTTCTGTCCCGGCACCGTCAGCGAAAGCCCCACCGCCGGGCCGCCGGCGCTGCCCGAGACCACCTGATCCGCCGGCACCGTGTACAGGTTCAGCGTCGTCGACCCCGTGTACGCCCCGTTCGGGTTCACGAACACCGTGTACGTCCCGGTCTGCGTCAGCGCCTTTGCGTCGACGAACGTCCCCGCCGTGCCGAAGATCGTCTGCGACGCGAGGCTCGTCCCGTCCGGGT
This sequence comes from Gaiellales bacterium, assembly GCA_035695105.1. Taxonomy (GTDB): domain Bacteria; phylum Actinomycetota; class Thermoleophilia; order Gaiellales; family JAICJC01; genus JAICYJ01. Next base: position 17,870 of record DASSEV010000077.1, on the reverse strand, counting down.
TCAGGATCGACACGTAGGCCGACGCGATCGTCCCGCTGCCGACGTTCAGGCTCACCCGTCCGCCTGCCGTTCCCGCGAACGTCAGCCGCGCGTTCTGCCCGGGCGTCCCCAGCGAGACGCTCGTCGTCGACCCGTCCGCCGGGATCGGCCCGCTCAGGTCCGCCGGCACGTCGTACAGCGCCACCGTTGCCGATCCGGTATACGTGGAATACGGCGCCACCGTGATCGTGTACGTGCCGGTCTGGGCCAGCGTGCGCGTGTCGACGAACCCGCCGCTCGTGCCGAACATCGTCGACGGCGCCAGCGTCGTGCCGTCCGGGTTCTGGATCGAGATCGACGCCAGCCGGATCGTCGCGCCCGTCACCGCGGCGCTGATCCGCTCGCCGGCCGTCCCCGCGAACGCGAGCAGCGCCTTCTGCCCGGCGTTCGGCATCGACACCGTCACCGGCGCGCCACCCGGCACGATCGACTGGGGCACAGTCCCCGACACGCTCGCGGTCGCGGTCGTGCCGGCGGTCGCCGTTGCCTGGATCGTCACCGCCCCGCTCGTCGAGGGCACGTACGTGCCCGTGTAGAGCCCATCGCCCCGCGCCGTCAGCGTGATCGACGAGCCGTTCGCCGCCGCCGACACCGTCACTCCCCCGGCATCCGCGCAATCCGACCCGATCACCCGCACCGGCAGCGGTTGCCCCGCTGCCGCGACGAATCCCTGGCCGGGCGAGTCGATCTGCACCTCGCCCGCGTTCGCGCAGTGCACCGCCGCGGACGCGTCGAGCCGCCCACCGCTCGCCACCACGCCGGCCAGATCGGACGCCGGGTCGGCCGTTCCCATCAGCAGCGCCTTGATGCCGACCGCCGTCGCATTCGGATCGGCCGCCTTCACCAAGGCCGCCGCCCCGGCTACGAACGGCGTTGCCATCGACGTGCCGTCCTCGTACTTGTACCCGCCGCCGGGCCACGTCGAGAGGATGCTCTGGCCGGGCGCGCCGATGTCGACGCTGCCCGCGCCGTAGTCCGAGAACCACGCCAGGTTGTCGTTGGAGTCGGTCGCGGCCACCGAGATGATGTTCGGGAGGTTGTACGACGCCGGGTAGTGCGGCGTGCTGTCGTTGTTCGCGCTGTCGTTGCCCGCGGCGGCGACAAAGAGCACGCCCTGCTGATCCGCCTGCGCGATGGCGTCGTAGAGCGCCTGCGAGTAGTCGGTGTCGCCCCAGGAGGCGTTGATGACGTTCGCGCCATGATTGACCGCGTACTGGATCGAGCAGATCGCGTCGGCCGTCGTTCCCGAGCCGTCCGCGCCGACGAACTTGACCGGCAGGAGGTTCACCCGCCAGTTCACCCCAGTCACTCCCGTGCCGTTGTTCCCGGCCGCGCCGATGATCCCGGCCACGTGCGTGCCGTGGCCGTTGTCGTCGGCCGTGTTGCCGGTTCCGGCCAGGCAGTTCCAGCCGTCCGCGGCGTCGACGTTCGGCGCCAGGTCGGGGTGGGTCGCGTCGATGCCGCTGTCGACCACCGCCACCGTCACCGATCGCGAGCCGGTCGTCACATCCCAGGCGCTCGGCGCGTGGATGTCGTCGCCCGGCGTGCCGGCCGAGAAGTTGACCACCTGGCCCGTGTTCTGCAGGCCCCACTGGCTGGCGAACGACGGATCGTTCGGCACCGCATCGGTGTGGAGGATCGCGTTCGGCTCCACGAACCGCACGTGCGGGTTCCCTGACACGTTCGCCCGCAGCCTGCCACTCGCTGCCGTCTGCACCAGCGCGATGTGCAGCGCCGCGAACCGGTGCACCACGGCGCCGCCGGCCGCGTGCACGATCGCCCGCTGCTGCGCGACGGTTGTGTGCGCACCGAAGCCGACCAGCAGCTGGCCGGGCACGGCCGCCGGCGCGCGGTGCGCACGGGTGGGATGCACGACGGCCTGCGCCGCGTGCGCCGACGCGCCGCCCGTCACGAGCAGCGCAAGCACGGCCATGCGCACCACCAGACCCCTCATGCCATCAACGATACGGGCCATTGGTGCCAATAGCTACGAGCGTTCGGGGGATCTGGGCTCCCCCGCGAGGACGTCGGCGTAGCGCGCCCTGGCGTCGGCGTCGCGCCGCGTCTCGAGCGCGGCCGCCTCGGCGTCCCGCAGCCGCACGTACGACGCGACCCGGTTGGCCGCCTCCGCCTCCGACCAGCCCAGCTCCCGTGCGACGAACGGGGCGATGTCGGCGGCCGCCGCACGCCCCTGGTCGGCCACCTCGAGCGCGATCCGCATCCGACGGGAGAGCACGTCGTCGAGGTCGCGCGCGGCCTGATGCGTGACCGCGTGCACCGCCTCCGCGCTGAGGTACCGTTCCGCGCCCTCGATCGGGCGCGCCAGCTCCGGATGCTCGGCCGCCAGCTGCAGGATCTCGTCAGCTCCGCCTCCATGCCGCGTCCGCAGCAGCGCGGCCGCACCCTCCTCGCCGGCGGCTGCGACAGCCGGAGCCGCGGCGCCGATCAACGGCACGTCCTGCGTCCGCGAGGGCGGGCCGCCGCCCAGGTCGTCAAGGGCGGCATCGACCGCGTCGCGCGCCATCACCCTGTAGGTCGTGTACTTGCCACCGGCGATCGCTGTCAGCCCAGGCAACGGCTGGAACAGCCGGTGGCTGCGCGACAGCCGGGTCGTGTCGCCTCCCGATCCGGCCGCGACGAGCGGGCGCAGCCCCGCGAACACCCCGACCACATCCGAGGCGGCCACGGGAGTGCGCAGCACGCCGTTCAGGGTGTCGAGCACGTAATCGCGGTCGGCGCCGTTCGCGACGGGATCGTCCGGGCCGCCGTCCCAGGCCGTATCCGTGTCGCCCAGCAGCCAGTGGCGGTCGCCCCACGGGATGGCGTGGAAGATGCTCTTCTCCGTGCGCATGAAGATGCCCGGACGCGCCGCGATCGCCTCGCGGGGCACCAGCAGGTGGATCCCCTTCGACGGCCGCAGCAGGGAGGACGGCCGGCCGGTCATCCGCTCGAGGAACCGGTCGGTGCCGACGCCCGCCGCCGAGATGACGTGCCTGGCGCGCAGCGTGTGGGCTCGCCCCGACTCCTCGTCGACCAGCTCGAGCCCCTCGACGCGCCCACCCGCAGACCGCGGTCCCTCGGCGCGCATCCGCGTCGCGATCGCGGCCCCGTGGGCGGCGGCGGTCCTCGCCACGTAGGCGGCGAACAGGGCGTCGTCCTCCTGGCAGTCATGGAACAGCACCGCGCCGGTGAGAGCGTCCGGCCGCAGCGCCGGCGCGGCCCGGAGCGCCCGCGCCTTGGAGAGGTGGCGCGACCGCGGAACGTGCCGGGCGCCGCCCATCGAGTCGTACAGCAGGAGCCCGGATCCGACGTACGGCCGCTCCCACACCCGCCTGGTCAGCGTGAACAGGAACGGCACCGCCCGCACCAGGTGCGGGGCGATGCGGGTGAGCAGGAGCCGGCGTTCGGTCAGCGCCTCCCTGACGAGGCCGAAGTCGCGCATCTCGAGGTAGCGCAGGCCGCCGTGGATGAGCTTGCTGGAGCGGCTCGAGGTCGCGCCGGCGATGTCGCCGGCCTCGACCAGCGCCACCGAGAGGCCGCGCGTGGCGGCATCGAGCGCGATCCCCAGTCCCGTGATGCCGCCTCCGACGACGGCGATGTCGAACACCTCGCCTGCGAACCGCTCCAGCGCCCGATCGCGCTCCTCGGGGCCCAGCCTGCCCTCGGTCATACGGCCGCCCCGTCGCTGACGTGGATGTCGACGGCGCGCCGCCAGCGCTCACGCTCCCGCTCGCGGCCGGCGGCGTCGAGCCCGGGGGCCACCGTACGGGCCACCTCGCGCGCATCGTCCTCCGCGCATCGCAGGCCCGCCGCCTCGGCGGCGAGCTGCGCGATGCCCCGAGCCGTCGCCTCGGTGACCGACGAGACCTCCAGCTCGAGGCCGGAGAGGTCGGCCACGGCCTGCACGAGGCCGGCGTCGGCCGACAGGCCGCCGCCCACGCGGATCACGTCCATGCTGCGCTCCGCATCCTGCGCCTCGAGGGCATCGGCGATCTGATGGGCGATGCCGGCGATCGCCGCCCGGCCGAGCGCGTCGCGCGTGGTGGTGCTGCCCGCGCCGAGCAGGGTGATCCGGTCGGCGCCGTGCCAGCGCGGCGTGCCCAGCCCGGCCGGAGCGGCCACGAGCACCGGGTGCGGCCGGCCCCAGTCCGGCATCGGCGAGGGCGGATCGCCGAGCAGGCCCAGATCCCGCAGCAGGCGAAGGGCGTTGCCGGCATTGGCACCGAACGCCTCGAGCGCGTACGCGCGGCCGCGCGCGGCATCCCAGGCGGCGGTCGCGAGCACGCCGGGAGGCGGCTGCGGCCGGCCCGGGCCGGCGTTCAGCCAGAGGAAGGCTCCCGTGCCGAGCGTGAGGGCCGCCATCCGCGGACGGGTGCACCCCTGCCCGAGCAGCGCCGCCGGCTGATCGCCCAGCATCGCGGTGATGGGAGCCTCGAACCCGGTCACGCCCGCGGACGTCCGGACACGCGGGTCGTCGGAGCGGCGGATCTCGGGAAGCAGGGCCGCGGGCACGCCGAACAGGCCGCAGAGCTCCGGGCTCCACGCGAGCGAGCCGAGGTCGAGGAGCAGCGAGCGGCAGGCGTTGGACGGCTCCGTGACGTGCGCCGCGCCGTCGCTCAGCCGCCACGCCAGCCAGCAGGCGACGTCGCCGAACCGCAGCTCGCCGGACTCGGCTCGCGCGGCCAGGGCGGGATCGCGCTCGAACAGCCACGCCAGCTTCGGCGCTGAGAACGTCGGATCGAGCGGCAGGCCGGTCGCAGCGGCGATCGCCTCCGCGTGCGGGTCGAGCCTTCGCGCCTGCGGCTCCGCGCGCTGATCCTGCCAGCTGATCAGCGGGCAGGCGGGCTCACCGCTCTCCGCATCCCAGAGCACGAACGTCTCGGTCTGCGTCGCGATGCCGACCGCGGCAACGTCGGGGTCACCTGCGGACGCGAGCGCCTCGCCGGCCGCGGCAAGCACGCCGGCCGCCACGTCCGACGGGTCGTGCTCGACCACCCCCGGCGCGGGGCGGGAGGTCGCCACAGGAGCCGAAGCGGATGCCAGCGTCCGCAGGGCGGCGTCCATCACCACGCAGCGCGTGCTCGAGCTGCCCTGATCGACGGCGAGGATCACACCCTGGGACGCCGCGTCGTTCACGGCGCCATGCTCCCACATGGATCAGCAACGAACGCCCGCAGCTGTCACAAATCTGCCGCCGGCGCTGGAGTAGAGTCAGGCTCTCACACACCGCCACATCGGGAGGCGAAGCATGGCGATCGCAACCGCGCGCAGCGCGTTCATCAACGGCGAGTGGATCGCCGGTGACGGCGAGGAGATCGAGGTTCACAGTCCCTACGACGGCTCGCTCGTGGGCAGCGTCCACGCGGCAACGCCGGCCGACATCGAGCGCGCCGTGGCCGCGGCACGCGACGCCTTCCCGGCGTGGCGCAAGACGCCGCTGCGGCATCGCGTCGAGCTGTGCCGGCGCGCGTTCGAGCTCTGCATGGAGCGCAACGAGGAGATCTCGCAGCTGATCGCCCGGGAGGTCGGCAAGACCATCCGCGAGGCGCGCGAGGAGATGGAGGAGTTCACCGTCGACCACTTCCGCCGCGCCTCCGAGGACGCGCTGCGCTACGCCGGCAAGGTGCTGCCCTCGACGCAGGAGTCGACCGGCACGAAGCGGATCATGGTGGTACAGGAGCCGATCGGCGTGGTGGCCGCCGTGACGCCGTGGAACTTCCCGGTCGACATCGCCGGCATCCCGATCGTGTACGGCCTCGCCATCGGCTGCACCACGGTCTGGAAGCCGTCCGAGTTCTCGCCGCTCTGCGCCGAGAAGTTCGTCGAGCTGCTGCACGACGCCGGCTTCCCGCCGGGCACGGTCAACCTCGTCCACGGCCGAGGCGACGCCGGCAAGGCGCTGGTCGAACACCCCGACGTGGGCTGCGTCGTCTTCACCGGCTCGGTCGAGACCGGCGAGGCGGTGGCCCGCGAGGCCGCGCTCAAGAACCGCGTGCTCGAGCTGGGCGGCAACGGCCCGCAGATCGTTCGGGCCGACGCCGACCTCGACAAGGCGGCCGACGCCGCCATCACCGGCTGCTTCTACCTCGCCGGGCAGTGCTGCACAGCGGCCGAGCGGATCCTCGTGCACAGCTCCGTCAAGGACGAGTTCATCGCCCGCCTGCGTGAGCGCGCCGAGGCGCTGACCGTGGGCGACCCCACCAACGACGAGACCGACATGGGCCCGGTGCGCACCGAGGCGGTGCTGAACCGGACGAAGCAGCACATCGCCGAGGCCGTCGAGAAGGGCGCCACGGTCGTGCTCGGCGGCGGCGCCGACGGGCTCCTGCACGAGCCGACCATCATCGACGGCGTCACCAGCGACATGCGCATCGCCCGCGAGGAGACCTTCGGCCCGGTCGCCCCGATCATGACCTTCGAGGAGGACGACGAGGCGCTGCGGGTCGCCAACGAGACCGAGTACGGCCTCACCGCGGCGGTCTTCACCAACGACCTGCGGGCCGCCTGGCGCTACGCCGAGGAGCTCCGCCACGGCACCGTGCACATCAACGAGACGACCAACTACTGGGATCAGCTCGCCCCGTTCGGCGGCGCGAAGAAGTCCGGGTCCGGCCGTGAGCTGGCCGGCTGGATCTTCGACGCGATGACCGAGACGAAGCAGATCACCTGGGAGCTCGGCGAGTAGCCGGAGACGACAACGGGGGCCCGGCCGCCGGCCGGGCCCCCGTTCGCATTCCTGGGCTCAGTCGCCGGCGATCGCCGGAGCGGGCGTGCCCATGAGCTCGTAGGCCGCCGGTGACGGCGACTCGTCGCTCGGGTCCTTCCAGCTGAACTTCTTGCCGTGCTGGTGCTGGCCGATCACGTAGCCGGCGACGCCCGCGCCCAGCGCGAGCAGGCCGACGATGATCGCAGCGGTCGTGTACCCGCTGACGTCCGTCCCCTTGATCAGGTAGCCGGTGTACTTGATCCAGATCACGCCGAACACCGTGGCCACCAGGTTGATGATCAGGCAGGCCCAGCAGATCGGGATCCAGAAGGAGGCCAGCCTGTACGGCCGCGGCCAGTCGGGCCGGTCGCGCCGCAGCAGCAGCACTCCCGAGAGCGCGAACACGTGCGACAGCACGTAGCCGATGTTGCCCGCGACCAGGATGAAGAGCAGGCTGGGCGCGAAGAACAGCAGGCAGATGTTGAGCACGCAGTCGAGCATCATCGCGCGGCCCGGCACGTGGAAGTGGTTCAGCCGGTCGAGCTGCTTGACCGTCAGCCCCTCACGAGCCATGCCGAACAGCGCCCGTGAGCCGTCCATCGTGGCGGTGTTCATGGAGAGCAGCAGACCCGCGCTCAGGAACACGACGAACAGGCCTCCCAGCGTCGTGCCGACGGTGTTGTCGAGCGCGGTGGTCAGGTAGGCGATGTAGGTCGTGTCCTTCGCGATCGCCCCGGTGCCCAGCTCGGCCACGAGCGTCAGCGGCAGCAGCAGGCACAGGAAGCAGTTGAGGATGCCCGCGGAGGCGAGCGCCTTGCGGGTGTCGTTCTTCGTGTCGACGAACTCCGGCGCGAAGGTGGCCGGCGCCTCCGGGCCGTAGGACGACCAGCCGATCACCCAGAACCAGACGATCAGCATCGCCACCGTCTGGAAGTTGCTCGGCGTGCCGCCGTAGAACGAGACCGACGCGGACACGAAGTCCTGGTTGAGGGCGTGGTTCTTGATGTCCCCGTTCAGGAACGGGATGATCGCGAGCGACAGCACCGGGATCAGCATCAGCGCGCCGGTGACGTAGCTGAACCACACGGCCGGTCGCATGCCTCGCACGTTGAAGATGAAGCACATGAGGATGCAGACCAGGCCGATCAGCCGGTAGCCGTACACGTCGAAGAACCCGATGTGCCAGGTGAAGGTGCCGATCCAGTCGCCAGCCCAGAAGCGCGTGATCAGCAGCGTGCCGATGATGCCGCCGTAGATGGCGAGCACGCTCGACCAGGCAAACCAGTACCCGAAGGTGGCCAGCGGGCCGGCCAGCGAGAAGTACTTCCGCCACCCCTCCTTCGCGTACATCGAGAGGCCGCCCGACTTGTCGGGGAACATCGTCGCCGGCTCGGCATAGATGTACGCCTGCAGGGCGCCGACAATCGACGAAGAGAACCAGATGATGGAGGCCCACTTGGGCCCGAGCGTGTCCACCGAGCCGGCCAGGCCGGCGAGGAGAAACCCCGGATTGCACAGACCGACGACGAAGCCGTCCCACCAGCGCATCGTCTTGAGCAATTTCCGGTCGTCTACCGCAACTTCCGCCATGCTCACCTCCCAGAAGAACGGAACAGAGGGCACGATCCTACCGGTCGGACTGGCGGTCGCATAGGGGGCGAGGCGACAATACGCACATGCGCGTTCCGATCACGGTGAAGTGCGAGTGCGGACACGTCACCGAGGCCCTTGCCGGCGACGAGGTCACGTGCCAGTGCGGCCGGGTCTACGAGACCGCGCTCTCGCCGGAGCAGCGCGCCGCCCTCACGGCGTTCGACCAGCGCATGCGCGTGTTCGCACGCCTCGGCACCGGCGTGGTAGGCCTGATCGCGCTGGCGGGATTCCTGCTGCTCGACCGGTGGGCCGGCCTGGCCGCGCTGCTGATCGCCGGCGGCCTGTGGTGGGTGGTGCTGCAGCCGATCTGGCGCCGGCGGGCGCTCGCCCAGGTGGCGGCCCAGCCGCCCGCGACCGTCCAGCCGAAGTAGGCCGGGCGTGCCCAACCTCATCCGAGACGGCGTGCGGCTGCACTACGAGGACGAGGGTGGATCCGGAGCCCCGCTCGTGCTGCACACGGGAGGGGCGGGCAGCGGTGCGATGTGGCGCGACGGCGGATACGTCGAGCGGCTGAGCGAGTTCCGCGTGATCCTGTACGACCACCGCGGACGCGGCCGCAGCGACCGCCCGCCTCAGCGGGCGTCCCACGCGCCCGACGACTACATCGCCGACGTGATGGCGCTGGCAGACGAGCTCGGCCTCGCCGGCTACGGGTTCTTCGGGTACTCGTTCGGCGGGGCCGTGGGCTACCTGCTGGCGCTGCGCGACCCGCGGGTCTGCGCGCTGGCCGTGCTGGGCACGGTGTTCGATCCGCCCGACGAGCAGGCGCTGCCCTCGGACTACGCCGCGCCAGTCATGGAGGACGGGATGGAAGGCCTGGTCGACGCGGTCGAGCAGGGAGAGGGGCTCACCCTGCCCGGCTGGCTGCGCGAGGACTTCGGTGCGACCGACCCGCAGCAGTTCGGGCTGACGCTGGAGGGATGGGCCGCGGAGCCGGATCCGTGGCCGCGGCTGGGCGAGATCCGGGTGCCCGTCGCGCTGGTCGCGGGCGCGCTCGAGGATCCCGACCGGACCCAGGACGAGATGGCCGCCGCCATGCCGGACGCCACCAGCACCCGCGTCCCGGGCGCGGGCCACGTCGGTGCGTTCCTGCAGCCGGACGCCGTCGTCGAGGCCGTGCTGCCGGCGCTGCGGCGCGGCGCCGACAAACCGCTTCGCCGAACAGGTCGTAGACTCGAGCCATGACCGTCTGCGCGTCATGCTCCCAGGAGAACCCGCCGATCGCCCAGTTCTGCCTGGCGTGCGGCCGTCCGCTGGCCGGCGCGAGGGGTGCGTCCCGCGAGGAGCGGCGGATCGTCACGGTCATCTTCGTCGACCTGGTCGGGTTCACCTCACGGGCGGAAACGCTCGATCCCGAGGACGTGCGGGCCATCCTCGCCCCCTACCACGACCGGGTGCGGGTCGAGATCGAGTCGTTCGGGGGCGTCGTCGAGAAGTTCATCGGGGACGCCGTCGTTGGCGTGTTCGGCGCGCCCACCGCCTACGGCGACGACCCGGAGCGCGCCGTGCGCGCCGCGCTGTCGGTCCGCGCAGCGCTCGGAACCCAGGTGCGGATCGCGGTCAACACCGGCGAGGCGCTGGTCACGATCGGCGCCCGCCCCGAGCTGGGCGAGGCGATGGTCGCGGGCGACGTGATCAACACCGCCTCCCGGCTGCAGTCCGCGGCACCGGCCGGCGGGGTGCTCGTGGGAGGCGAGACGTACCGGTGCACCAACCTCGCCGTCTCGTACGCCCAGGCCGAGCCCGTGACCGCGAAGGGCAAGGAGGCGCCGATCGAGGTGTGGCTGGCCGAACGGCTGGCCACGGACGACGGAACCCCCGGGACGCCGATGGTCGGCCGAGTCGGCGAGCTGGCGATGCTGAAGGGCATCTGGGAGCGCGCCGCGGCCGGCAGCCCGCACGTCATCACCGTGCTCGGGCCGCCCGGCGTCGGCAAGTCGCGCCTCGCCACCGAGTTCCGGCGGATCGTGGCCGGCGACGGCGGACGTGTGGTGCGCGGCCGCTGCCTGCCCTACCGCGAGAGCAGCGCCTACGGCGCCTTCGCCACCCAGGTGAAGCAGTTCGCCGGCATCTTCGAGAACGACGAGCCGGCGGAGGCCGGGCAGAAGCTGCGCGCCGAGTGCGACCGGCTGGCGGTTCCCGACCCGGCGGTGGTCGCCGGCCACCTCGGCCTGATCCTCGGGATCGACCCCGACGCGGTGGCCGAGGACCGCGAGGCGCTGTTCTTCTCGGTGCGCTGCTTCATCGAGGCGATCGCGTCCGAGCAGCCGACGGTGCTCGTCTTCGAGGACATCCACTGGGCCGACCGCGGCCTGCTCGACCTTATCGAGCAGCTGGCCGGCCGCATGCACGGCTCACGCGTGCTGCTGCTGACGCTGGCCAGGCCCGACCTGCTGGACAGCCGGCCGGGCTGGGGCGGCGGGCTGCCCGGCTACATCTCGATGCCTCTGCAGCCGCTGGTCGGCGACGAGGCCGAGGCGCTCGCGTTCAACGTGCTTCGCGGCATCGAGGAGAGCGAGCGGCAGCGCCGCGCCGCGATGTTCGCTCAGATGGCGGAGGGTAACCCGCTCTTCATCGAGCAGCTGGCCGCAACCCTGGCGGAGCGGCCGGCCGAGAGCTCCGACGCCATGCCGACGACGATCCGCGGCATCGTGACGGCGCGCCTGGATGCCCTCCCGGCGGATGAGCGCGCCGCCCTGCTCGCCGCGGCCGTGATGGGCAAGGTGTTCTGGCGCGGGCCGGTCGAGCGCGTCGCGGACGACATCGCCGACCTCGGTGACACGCTGGCAGCGCTCGAGCGCCGCGACCTGATCCGTCGTGAGGTGGTCTCGGCCATCACAGGCGAGCAGCAGTACACCTTCCGCCACATGATGATCCGCGACGCCGCGTACGAGATGCTGCCGCGGGCGCGCCGTCAGCAGCTGCACGCCGAAACGGCTCGCTATCTGGAGGAGGCGGCACCGGAGACGGGCGAGGCGGTCGCCCAGATGGCGCGCCACTGGCGGGAGGCGGGCGAGGGCGAGCGCGCGGTGCGGTACTTCCTGGAGGCGGCGGCCGAAGCGGAGCGGGGCTGGGCGATGGATCACGCCCAGGCGCTCTACAAGGAGGCGCTCGCCCTCGTGCCCGAGGACGACGCCGAGGCGCGGCGCGAGATCCGCGGGCGCCTGGGCGTGGTCTGGCAGACCCACTTCCACCTCGATCCGGTCGAGCGGTCGCCCGGCGCCGGCGTCGAGGCTAGGAGTCCGGCAGGTCCTCCGGACTGACGTCTCCCACGATCTCGTGGATGACGTCGATCACGTGCTCCCCGAGCTCCTTGGCGTGCGCGCGCACCATGTCCTCGTCCGGCGCCGTGTACACGCAGAACGTGCGGACGCGCCCGTCGTCACCGACGACGACGTGGCTGTGCTCCCACGTGATGGCCGGGAACTCCGTGTTGACGATCCGCTTCGAGCGGCTCGCAACCGGCGGCATCTCCTCGATGGTCACCTTGAAGGTGCGTTCGACCAGATAGCGCGGCATGGGCAGACCATAATCCAGGCTCCAAGGCTGTTGCAACCATGGCGACCAGCGAGCGCCCCCTAGACGGTCGCCGCCGCCGCCTCCTCCAGCTCCGCGATCACCAGCTTGCCCATCTGCATCATGCAGGCCATCACGCGCTGGGACGTCTCGGGATCCGATGACGTGAGCAGCTCCGTCAGACGGCGCGGGACGATCTGCCACGAGACGCCGAAGCGGTCCTTCAGCCAGCCGCAGGGGCCGGGCCGGCCGCCCTCGGTCAGGGAGTTCCAGAAGTGGTCGATCTGCTCCTGGTCGTCGCACATCACCTGGAATGAGACGGCCTCGCTGAACGTGTACTGCGGGCCGCCGTTCAGCGCGGTGAAGGGCCGGCCGTCGATCTCGAAGGCGACGACCATGGCCAGGCCCGCCTCACGCGGCCCGGCCTCGCCGTAGCGCGACGTGGACGTGATGCGCGAGTTGGGGAACACCGACGTGTACAGATTGGCGGCGTCCTCGGCCTCGGTGTCGAACCACAGGCATGGCGTGATGTCGTGCATGTCGAGCTCCTCCTCTGCCGTTTCCCTGTAGACCGCGCCGCGGCCGCGAACTCATCGAGACGATCTAGGCGGCGGCGAAGTTCCCCGGCGCCGGCCCGTGCAGCGGCGACGAGCCGGGATGCCGGCGAACGTCGCCCGGGTGGATGAACGTGCTGCCGTGCGCGTTCACCCGCACCGCCTGGTGCAGCGCGCTGCCCCGCACGAGGTCGTGCCAGCTCAGGAACCAGACCGTCCAGCCGTTCCCCCACGTGCCCGCGCGGGGGCTGCCGGTGATCGTCACCGGGTTGCCGGGGACGGCCATCTTGTAGTAGGTCTCGGCGTTGGCCGGCGACAGGTTGACGCAGCCGTGGCTGACGTTGGTGAAGCCCTGCTCGCCGACTGACCAGTACGCGTCGTGCAGGTAGTCGCCCGACCACGTGAACCGCACCGACCAGGGCACCATCAGGTCGTATCCCGGACCCTTCATCTCGACCGGGTTGCCCTTCTCGATCGTCAGGTAGGTGCCGTTGGGCGTGTCGTCGCCGGGCTTGCCGGTGCTGATCGGCCAGGTGGCGAACAGCTTCTTGGCGACGTACAGGTGCAGGTCGTGCGTGGCCGTGCTCGCCACGACGATCACCGATTGGCCGATGCGGAAGCGCTGGGTCAGCGTGTGCGTGCCGTAGACGCCGGGCGCGACCTCGACGCCGTCGAGGTTGCCCTGGAAGCGAACGACCGTGTTCTGCGGCCAGTATCCGCGCGGCCGGAACTGCACGCTGCTGTCGCCGTCCCAGTACCACGCACCGACGACGGGCTTCGACGAGCGCAGCGTCAGCGCCCGCTCCACCGCGCGCTTGTAGACGACCGGCGTGCTGAAGCTGAGCATGACCGGCATGCCCACGCCGTACGTGGCGTCCTTCGCCTCGAAGATGGTCGTGTCCTCGACCCGGCGCGGCTTCAGCGTGTGGAACGTCACCGAACGGGTCGTGGGCGCTCCCGTCGCGTCGACGGCGGAGGCATCGACCGCGTAGGTCGTGTTCGTGTGGAGCACGCCGTCGGTCTTCCACACCGTCTGGTGGTGGGTGAGGTGCCCAGGTACTGACCGGCCGGCCGCGGTCACGGTGACGTTGGTGAGCGTTCCACTCGTCGCCCGCACGACCACACCGTGCTCGGGGTGCGCGCGATGACGTCCACCGGCCGGCTTGATGGTGATCCGAGCGGCGCTCACGGCGGGGGCCGACGGCGCGTTCGCCCGCGGCGTGGACCCGCTCCCAGCAGACGCACCGTCGCAGCCCGTGACCGCCACGCACAGCAGGATGGCACCGCACACCGTTGCTCGAAGCGAGCGCATCACACATACCTTAGGGCTGCGCGGGAAGAAACGCATGGCGATTGGGTAACAACGCATGGCGATGGTGGGTAACGGCGATAACCGGAGCGGTCGCTCCGCTTTGCTGCTACCCTGCGATTCATGAGCACGAAGACGCCCTCGCGCCCGCTGCGAAGCGACGCCTCCCGCAACCGCGAGCGCATCGTCGCGAGCGCCCGCCGGCTGTTCGCTGCGCGGGGCGCCGATGTCAGCGTCGACGAGATCCGCCGTGACGCCGGAGTGGGCATGGGAACGCTCTACCGCCATTTCTCCAACAAGGACGAGCTGCTCGACGCGGTGCTGGAGGACGCCTACGGCGAGTGGGCGCAGGCTCTCCGGCAGGCGCTCGCCGAGCCGGACGCCTGGGTCGGGTTCTGCGAGTACCTCGAGCGGGCGCTGGCGCTGCACGTGGCGAACCGGGCGCTGAAGGGCGTCGCCGCCGGCGAGGGCGCGCGCCCGCGGGCCGAGGCCATGCGGGCGCGGATGCGTCCGCTGCTCCGCGCGCTGATCGACCGCGCGAAGGCGCAGGGCTCCCTGCGCGACGACTTCGCGCTGGAGGACATGCCGCTGGTGTTCTGGTCGTGCGACCGCGTGATCGACGCCGCGGGCGACGTGGCACCGGAGATCTGGCGGCGGCATCTCGGCATCCTGCTCGACGGCCTGCGGGCCGAGGCGGCAACGCCGCTTCCGGTCGAGCCGATGACAAGGGCGCAGGTGACGCGGATTGCGAGGGCGCGCCGGTGAGCGCGCAGAACGCCAACGGCACCGCACCCGCCGCCGGCGGGCAGCTGAGCGGCCGGCAGCTGCGGACGGTGTTCGCAGCGCTGATGCTCGGCATGTTCCTCGCGGCGCTCGATCAGACGATCGTGTCGACGGCGCTGCCGACGATTGTCGGCGACCTTGGCGGGCTGAACCACCTGTCGTGGGTGGTGACGTCCTACCTGCTCGCGTCGACGGTCTCGACGCCGCTCTACGGAAAGCTCGGCGACATGATGGGCCGAAAGCCGGTGTTCCTGGCCGCGATCCTGATCTTCCTGGGCGGGTCGATGCTGGCCGGGCTGAGCCAGTCGATGCTGCAGCTGATCGCGTTCCGCGCCATCCAGGGCGTGGGCGCCGGCGGCCTGATCGTGGGAGCGCAGGCGATCATCGGCGACATCGTCCCGCCCCGTGAGCGCGGCCGCTACATGGGCCTGATCGGATCGGTGTTCGCCGTCGCATCGGTCGCGGGGCCGCTGCTCGGAGGGTTCTTCGTCGACAGCCTGTCCTGGCGCTGGGTGTTCTACGTCAACGTCCCGATCGGCATCGCGGCCGTGATCATCGTGATCACGCGGCTGCACCTGCACACGCCGGCGATCAGCCACCGGATCGACTACCTGGGCGCGGCGCTGCTGGCCGGCGGCGTCGGCGCGCTGATCCTGGTCACCACCTGGGGCGGCACGCAGTACGCCTGGGGGTCGAGCACGATCATCGGGCTCGCCGCCCTCAGCCTGGTGCTGCTCGTGCTGTTCGTGCTGCAGGAGCGGCGCGCGGCGGAGCCGGTGATCCCGCTCCAGATCTTCAGGTCGAAGGTGTTCGATGTGGCCACCGCGATGGGCTTTGCGATCGGCATGGCGATGTTCGGCGCCATCGTCTTCATCCCGCTCTACCTGCAGCTGGTGTACGGCGCGACGGCGACCGGGTCGGGGCTGCGGATGGTGCCGCTGATGGCGGGCCTGCTCGTCGCGTCGGTGGCGTCGGGGCAGTTCATCAGCCGGCGAGGGCGCTACCGGGCATTCCCGATCGCGGGCACGGCAATCCTGACCGTCGGCATGTTCATGCTGTCGCGGCTCGGCGTCGACACGGCCCCGTGGGTGGCGTCGGTCGACATGGTCGTTGTCGGCGTCGGCATCGGCCTGGTCATGCAGGTGCTCGTGCTGGTCGTCCAGAACGACGCGGCGCCGCGGGACATCGGCGTGGTGACGTCGACGGCGACGTTCTTCCGGTCGGTCGGCGGCTCGTTCGGCGTGGCGATCTTCGGGTCAGTGTTCGCGTCGCGGCTGAGCGACCAGCTGGCGCAGCTGCCGGCGGCCGTGACGTCGCGGCTGGGAAGCGGTGTGCACCTGGACCCGGCGCAGGCGAGAGCGCTGCCGCCGCAGGTGCACTCGGCGTTCCTGGAGGCCTTCGCGCACTCCCTGCACGGGGTGTTCCTGCTGGGGACGGGGCTTGCCGTGATCCCGTTCCTGCTGTCGTGGGTGCTGCCGGAGGTGCCGCTGCGGACGAGCAACGCGCCGACCGGGGCCCCCGGGGATGTGGAGCACGATCGCGTCCCAGCCGAGCTGATCTGATCCCTGCCACAAGCCCGTGACGACCGATCGCGGACCTGCAACACCGCGCGCGGTGAACCAAAAGTGCCTGGCACCAAAGGTTCACCGGGCGGCCAGTGCACCGACCAGCGCCCGCATGGACGGCCGCAGCACGTCCTGCTCGAACCGCGGATCCGCCTCGGTCAGCTGCAGAAACACCAGCCCCTCGAGCGTCGCCACCACCAGCCGAGCGGCCTGAGCGGGCGACGGCACCCCGGCCCGCTCGAGCAGCCCCGCCACCAGTGCGTGGTACTCCTCGTTCCACGCAGCCGCCGCTTCGTGCAGCTGCGGCCGCCGCGCTGCCGCCAGCGACAGCTCCACCACGGCGAACACGGCCAGGCGCTCGTCGCCCAGCCGCTCCATCGTCATGTCGCACAGCCGCTCGGCCACCGACCGGGGCGTCAGGCGCTCGCGCTCTTCGCCGGCCGCCTGCCGCAGGCCGTCCAGCGTCTCCGAGGCCGCCAGGTCGAGCGCCTCGGCGACGAGGTTCTCCTTCGTCGCGAAGTGGTAGGTCGTCAGCGCCAGCGACACGCCGGCCTCTCGGGCGACCGCCCGGTGCGTGAGCGACCCGATGCCCTCGTCGCGCAGCACGCGGAGGGTCGCCGCCAGGATCGCCGCCCGCGTCTGGCGCCCGTCGTGGCGCGTGCGGCGCTGCGTTCCCGCTTGCCGCCCGCGTCGCCGCCGGGTACCATCGCCGGACACGAGTTTAGACATTTGTCCAGTTTACCGGAAGGGCGCAATGCCATACCACCAGGGATCAGAGGCACGCATCGCCTACGAGCAGTCCGGCACCGGTTTGGATCTCGTCTGGGTCGCGGGCGGCGGGTCGCGCGGCGAGGACTGGCGGCGCTTCCAGACCCCGGCCTTCGACGCCCGCCACCGGTCGACCACCTTCGACTCCCGCGGCATCGGCGGCACGGAGTGCGACGCGCCCGGCCCGTGGCCGCTCGAGGACTTCGCCCGCGACGTGGCCGAGCTGGTCGAGGCGGTCTGCACCCCGCCGGTCGCGCTGATCGGCAGCTCGCTCGGCTCGGCGATCGTCCAGCAGGTGCTGCTCGACCACCCCCACATCGCCCGGCACGCGATCGTGATGGGCACCGGCGCGTGGAGCACCGGCTGGGGCTGGGACTACCAGGAGGCCGAGATCGAGTTCCGCCGGGCCGGCGGCAGCCTCGACGGCATGATGGGCGTCTCCCACTACGCGGCAATGTGCTACCCGGCCCGCGCGCTCGGCGACCGCGACCTGTGGCCGAAGCTGCGCGAGATCCTGCTCGAGTGGATGGACTCCGGCGAGAACGAGCGCTCGCTGATCCCGCAGTGGGAGGCGTCGCTGCGCTACGACCAGCGCGACCGGCTGCACGAGGTGGCCGTGCCGGTCGACGTGATCGCCTTCACCGAGGACGTCCAGGCGCCGCCACAGGACGGCGAGGAGCTGGCCGGCATGATCCCGGGCGCCCGCTTCCACCTGCTCGAGGAGATGGGCCACGCCTCGTGGTTCGGGCACCGCCACGACGACATCAACGCGCTGCTCCTGCGGCTGCTCGAGGAAGCGGCATGATCGACTGCGACGTGCACGTCCAGATCGGCGACCGCGAGGAATTCCTCTCCTTCGTCGACCCCGCACAGCGCGACTGGTTCCGGCTGCAGGAGCCGCTGCTCGGGCTGCCCGGCTACACCTGGCAGCACCCGACCGGCTTCATGCGCGCCGACCTCGCCGCCGGCGCCGGCGG
>DASSEV010000076.1:0-5059 GCA_035695105.1 Gaiellales bacterium | reverse complement strand
GTCCTGCTGAAGCACGACCCCTGGCGCGGCCGGCAACGGGGTCAGGCCAGAGGCCTGACCCCAGAAAACGCGGCCGCGATACCATCTCGCCCATGCCCTCGCTCCTCGACCAGAAGATCGAGGCTGTCCTCGAGACGGTGCAGAAGCCGTCGCGCTACATCGGCGGCGAGGCCAACCAGGTCTCCAAGCCCTCCGCCACGCGGCTGGTCGCGCTCTGCTACCCGGATGCCTACGAGATCGGCATCTCGAACCAGGCGCTGCAGATCCTCTACACCCAGGTCAACCGCAGGGAGGCGTTCGCCGCCGAGCGCGTCTACTGCCCATGGCCGGACATGGGCGACGCGATGCGCGCCGAGGGCATCCCGCTGTTCACGCTCGAGAGCTGGCGCCCGGTGCGCGAGGTCGACCTGCTCGGCATCACCCTGCAGGCCGAGCTGACCTACTCGAACGTGCTGGAGGTGCTCGACCTCGCCGGCATTCCGGTCCGGGCCGCCGACCGCGGCCCGTCCGATCCCATCGTCATCGCCGGAGGGCCGAGCGCCTCGAACCCCGCGCCGATGGCGCCCTTCTTCGACGCCTTCTTCATGGGCGAGTCCGAGGAGGCATTCGAGGCGGTGCTCGACGCGATCGACTCGTCGTCCGACCGGGCAACGCGGCTCGACCGTCTCGGCGAGATCCCGTACGTGTACGTCCCGTCCCGGGGCCGGACGCCCGTCGAGCGCGCGATCTACACGGAGTTCGGCATCGAGACGCAGCCGACGGCGCCGGTCGTGCCGTACTCGTCCGCCATCTTCTCGCGCGCCTCCGTCGAGGTCATGCGCGGCTGCACCCGCGGCTGCCGCTTCTGCCACGCCGGCACCTGGTACCGCCCGGTGCGCGAGCGCCCGGCCGACCAGGTGATCGAGGCCGGCATGGCGCAGCTCGGCTGCACCGGGTACGACGAGCTCTCGCTCACCAGCCTCGCAACCAGCGACTACACCGACGTCGTCGCCGCGATCGAGGGGATCAAGCAGCTCGCCCCCGACCTGCACCTGTCGCTCCCGTCCAACCGCGTCGACACCGGGCCGGTTGCGCTGACTGCCGCGGCCAACGCCCGGCAGTCGTCGATCACGCTGGCCCCGGAGGCCGCCACGCAGCGGATGCGCGACATCATCTGCAAGACGATCACCGACGAGATGATCGAGAGCGCGATCGAGGCCGCGTTCCGGGCCGGCTACTCGAGCCTGAAGATGTACTTCATGATCGGCCTGCCGCGGGAGACGCACGACGAGGTGCAGGGCATCGTCGACCTCGGCATCCGGGCCCGCGAGATCGGTCGCTCGGTCGGCGGCCGCTTCTCGGTGCACGTCAGCGCGTCGAACTTCGTGCCGAAGCCGCACACGCCGTTCCAGTGGGAGGGCATGGCCCCGCGCGACCAGCTGGCAGCCAAGCAGGCCTACATGCGCCGGGCGATGCCGACGCGGCAGATCCGCCTGTCGCTGCACGACCTGCGCACGTCGATGCTCGAGGGCGCGCTGTCGCGCGGCGACGAGCTGACCGCCGACGTGATCGAGCGCGCATGGCGGGCCGGCGCCCGCTTCGATGCGTGGACGGAGATGTTCCAGGAGCAGGCCTGGCACGACGCGTTCGCAGCCGCCGGCACCACGATGGACGACCAGGCGACGCGTGAGTACGGCGAGTGGGACGAGCTGCCGTGGGACCACGTCCGCAGCGGCGTCTCGAAGGAGTTCCTGCTCGACGAGTGGTGGCAGAGCAAGGCCGAGGTGGCCACCGGCGACTGCCGCTGGGACGGCTGCGCCGACTGCGGGGCGTGCTTCGGGCCGGTGCGAAACATCCTCGTGAACTAGGGCGTCGCACCCCCACGACCGACCCTCCCGCTACACTGGGTACCAGACGGAGCGATCCGCAGCCGGGGTCGTCGAGCCCCAGGCGCCGCTCCAGGACCGAGATTTCCTCTTCAAGTGAGTTCGTTCATTGACATATCGCTTCACGTTCGCGGTGCGGGGCCGGGCACGCTTCCTCTCGCACCTCGAGACCGTTGACACACTGCTCTCGGCGATCCGCCGGGCCGGATACCAGGTTGCGCTCTCGCGCGGCATGAAGCCGCGACCGGTGATCGCGCTGGCGCTGCCCCGCGCGGTCGGAGTCGAGAGCGAGGGCGAACTGGCGGACATCGAGCTGACCAGCGCACCCCACCCGGCAGAGCTGCGCGAGCGGCTTGCACCGCAGCTCCCCGCCGGCTTCGAGCTGCTCGCCATCGAGCCCGCGGAGGGCAAGCAGGCCGCATCGCGCGTGCGCGCCGTGCGCTACCTGATCGAGACGGATGACGCCGTCGACTGGGACGACGCCGTCGCCCGGTACCTCCAGGCCGATCAGGCAATCGTCACACGCACCGCCCCCAACAAACCCGACAAGCCGGTGGACGTGCGGCGCTTCTGCGGCAGCGTGCGCCCCATCCCCGCCGGCCTCGAGGCAGACATCGACCTGACCGACGCCGGGACCGCCCGGCCGGAGGAAGTCGCAACAGCGGTCGCAGCCACCCTCGGCGCGACCCCGACCATCACCCGGATCGTTCGCACGCAGATCGTGCTGCGCGAGGCCGCGGTAGGAGCACATACGTGACCGTAATCGCAAACACCATCAAGACCATCCTCATCTCCGTCGACCTGTCCGAACTGCGTGTGGCCGTCCTCGAGGAGGGCCGCACCGTCGAGACCTACATCGAGCGGCGGGGAGCCGGTTCCATCGCCGGCAACATCTACAAGGCACGGATCGACAACATCCTGCCCGCCATCGACGCCGCGTTCGTCGACTTCGGCGCCCCGAAGAACGGTTTCCTGCAAGTCAAGGACGTGGTCGTGCCCGGGATGAGCGCCACCACGCGGCGCCGCAAGAAGATCTCCGACATGCTCTCGAACGGCCAGGACATCCTGGTGCAGATCGAGAAGAACCCGATGAAGACCAAGGGCGCCCGCGTGACGATGGAGCTGTCCATCGCCGGGCGGTTCCTCGTCCTCACCCCCGACGGCGAGGGATCCGGCGTCAGCAAGCGCCTACCCGACGGAGAGCGGGAGCGGCTGCGCAAGCTGGTGAAGCAGCTCGAGACCGACGGCATCGGCGTTATCGCCCGCACCGCCGCGGCCGGCGCGACGCTCGAGGACCTCGAGCGCGACCTGCGCTTCCTGCGCAAGATCTGGGCGCAGGTCGAGGCGCGGGCCAAGTCGGCGCCGTCGAAGACGCTGATCCACCAGGACGGCGACCTGTCGCTGCGCATCATCCGCGACCTGCTGACCCGCAACGTCGACAAGGTGGTCGTCGACTCCGAGCGCCAGTACCGGCGCATCCTCGGGTGGGTGCGCACCACCCAGCCCGAGTTCGCCGACCGCATCCACCTGCATACCGGCAGCCAGCCGCTGTTCGAGCAGTACGGGGTGGAGGCGGCCATCCGGTCGACGCTCAACCGCCGCGTCGACCTACCCTCCGGCGGCTACCTGCTGTTCGACTACGCCGAGGCGTTCACCGTGATCGACGTCAACTCCGGCTCGTCGACCCGGCAGAGCCACCTCGAGGAGACGACGCTTCGCACCAACGTGGAGGCGGCCCGAGAGGTGATGCGGCAGCTCCGGCTCCGCGACATCGGCGGCATCATCGTGATCGACTTCATCGACCTGGAGCGCGAGAAGAACCGCAAGGAGCTGCTGGGCGTGCTCCAGGAGGAGCTGGCGAAGGATCGCACCAAGACCTATCTGGTCGACATCTCGCCGCTGGGACTGGTGGAGATGACCCGCCAGAACGTGACCGAAGGCGTGCGCGAGACGCTCACCTCGATCTGCCCGACCTGCGGCGGCGAGGGTCGGGTGCTGTCACAGGACACGATGGCCGTCGAGGCCGAGCGCAAGCTGCGGAAGCTGGCCCGCACCTCCTCGTCAGAGGCCTTCCGGATCCGGCTGAACGCGAAGGTCGCCGCAAAGCTGGCCGGCCCCGGTGGCGTCCGCCTGCTGGAGCTGGAGGGCGAGACGCGCAAGTTCTTCACGCTCGACCCGGAGATGCGGCTCCCCCTCGAGGAGGTCGACGTCATCGACGAGGGCACCCGCGCCGAGATCGACGGCGACGCCGTGCCGGTCAAGGAGGGCAGCGAGCAGAAGCTGAAGATCGCGGAGCCGCACATGTTCAACCTCTCCGACGGCGTTGCCCGCGTAGACGGCGGATATCCGGTCGTGGTCGGCGGCGCGATCAGCTACGTCGGCGAGGAGCACCGCGTCCGCATCGACCGCGCGACGCGAACGACCGCGTACGCGACGCTGCTCGACGCGAAGCCGGCTCCGATCGAGCTGCCGCCGGAGCCCGGTGAGTTCGAGCTGCCGGAGTTCGACCGCGAGGTCGGCGAGCGGCTGGAGCTCGAGGAGCGCACGCGCGGCCGCCGGCGCCGTCCGGCGGCGACGACCACGACCAAGCGGAAGACCGCCAAGGAGGCGGCCGCCGACAAGGAGGCCGCGGAGGCGCCGGAGGTGGTCGAGGCCGCCGACGCGGAGGGCGAAGCCCCAGCCGAGGAAGAGGCGAAGCCCAAGCGCCGGCGCAGCAGGGGAGGCCGCGGGCGGTCGAAGACCGCGGCGGCCCAGGCGGACGGGCAGGAGCCTGCGGAGGCTGACGCCGCTGGCGACGCGGAGCCCGCCGCGGAGGCGGAGGCGGAGGCGCCTGCCGACGAGGCAACGCCCGCCGCGAAGCGGCGTCGTGGGACGCGCGGGGGCCGGGGGCGCACCCGCAAGCCCGCGGAGAGCGCCGCAGCCGATCAGGCCGACGGCGATGGAGCGCTGCTCGAGCCCCCGACGGTGGTGCCGGGCGACGGCGCCGAGGGCGAGGAGCCGAAGCCCAAGCCGGCACGCAAGCCGCGCGCCCGCAAGCCGCGGACGACCGCTGCGGCAGCACCCGCCGAGGCGAACGGCGAGCCCGCAGCCGAAAGCGCCCCGGCAGAGCCGCCGCCGGCGGAGGCGCCGAAGAAGGGGCTGTTCGGCAGGCTGCTGGGTGAATGAGGGGTCAGGCCTCCGGCCTGACCCCGTTG
>DASSEV010000075.1:0-19726 GCA_035695105.1 Gaiellales bacterium | reverse complement strand
GCTGCGGCTCTCGCCGGCGGCGTTGTCGGGCGTCGACGGCGCGAGCACGCGGAACACGTACCGGCCGGCGACGCGCGGCAGCAGCGTCGCGCTGTAGGTGCCGCGGCTGCTGAGCAACGGCCGGGCGACCGTGGCCCAGCCGTGGCGGGTGAAGAGCTGCACGCGCAGGGCGATGCCGCCGTGCGCGGGCAGCACCCTGCCCGACAGGTGGATGGTGGCGCCCCGGTGCAGCGACGTGCGTGCGGCGGTGAGGCCGACGCGCTGGGCGACGACCACCGTGCGGGCCACGCTGACCGTGCCGCTGTCGACCAGCTCCAGCCGGTAATCGGTCGTGAACTGCGGGCTCACCGCGAACGTGGCTTCTCCGGCGGCGTCCGTGACGGCGATGCGCGGGTTGGCGAACGACGCCGACGTGCCCGGCCTGCTGGTCAGCCGGAGCGTCGCTCCGGCCAGCGGTGCGCCGTTCGAGGTGGCCCGGTAGCGCAGCGTGGTCGACTGGCCGGCGACGATGCGTCCCGCGCCGCCCGCCACGACCACATCCAACCGGGCCGGGTCGGACACGGCGAACTGCCACATCATCGGGCCGGCCACGTTGCCGGACGTGTCGCCGACGGTAACGGCCACAGTGTGCACGCCGGCAGCCAGGTTGCCCGGGTCGTAGACGAAATGGCCGTTGGCGAAGGTCGACCACGCGTCGACCGGCGATCCATCGACCGTGACCTCGAGGCTGTCCTCGTCGACCCCGGTGCCGGCGTCCGCGACGTCGAAGGTGACGGCCACCGGGCCGACGACGGTCGCTCCGGGCCGAGGCGTCCGATTGGAGATGACCGGTGGGGCCTCGTCCCGCACCTCGAACGACCAGGTCATGGGCTGCGCCTGGTTTCCGGCGCGATCGGCGGCCCGGGCGGTGACGCTGTGGTGTCCGTAGGCGAGCGCCGCCGACGGCACGTAGCTCAGCCGGCCGCCGGTGTACGACGCCCGGGATGTGACGTCGGTGCCGTCCACGGAGAGGGTCACGGCCGCCGCATCGACACCCGTGCCCGCGTCCGCGATCGCCACCGAGATGCCCGGCGTGCGGTCGCTGCCCGAGGACCCGTCGTCCGGGCGCAGGTCAGAGAGCACCGGCGGCGTGGCATCGGCGACGTCGAATGTCCACGACTCCGGCGACATCGCGTTGCCGAAGCGGTCGGACACGGCGACGCTAACGGTATGGCGCCCGAATGCGAGGTCTGCGGCCGGCTGGTAGGAGAACCGGCCGTCCGCCAGCGTCCCGAAGGGAGCGACGTCGGTGCCGTCGAGCAGCACGCGTAGGGTGCCCGGGTCGATCCCGCTGCCGTCGTCGCTGAGCGTGAACCCGAGCACCGGCCGCCGCAGCTCGCCGGACGAGCCGGCACCCGGCGCGCGGTCGGTCAGCACCGGCGGCGCCGGATCGACCACCTGAAACGTCCAGAAGCCGTCGCGGTGGTTCCCGGCCGCATCGGTTGCGCTCCACGTCACGGTGTGCGCGCCGAAGGACAGATCGGTCGGCGGCTGGAAGGCCGCCTGGGCGCCGGAGATCGTCATCGGCTGTCCGTCCACCGCCGCGTCGAACTGGGCCAGGCCGCTCGGCCCCGCATCGACGGAGAACGACACGGACTGGCGGCGGTTCGGCGTCTCGGCCGGGCTCATCTGCTGCGCCACGGGAGCGTGGCTGTCGGTCTGGATCGTGAACGGCACGTCCACGCTCTCGCCGGCGGCGTCCTTCACCCGCACGAGCAGATCGTGCGCGCCGTCGGCGAACTGGGACGGCGTCAGGCAGAGGTCGTGGTTGTACGTCCCCACGCCCGGCTGCATGACGGGCTGCGTGGGCAGGAGGTGCGAGTCGTACACCGACGCCACCTGGTCGCGGAGCTCGGACGAGACCACACCGGAGCCCGCGTCGGCGGCGGACACCGTCACACACACCGGCTGGGCGTCGTTGAGCCAGTGGCCCGCGGCGAGCGGTCCGGACAGTGCCGCCGTCGGGGCGGTGTCGTCGCGCAGCGTCGCGGTGATCGACCGCACGCTCAGGTTGCTCGTCCACTTGTTGGTGGGGCTGTGATCAGCGACGCTGGTCAGGAACACGCCGACCGCCTCGCTGCCGCTGGGGATGCTCCACGACGCCGTGCCCGAGTCGCTCGCCAGATGCAGGCGCGGCTGCGACGCGAACGCGAAGTTGCGGAGGCGGGCCTTCATGAAGACGCGGTAGTCCGAGCCGGTCGCGTAGTCGACGGTCACCGATCCCGACGCGATCGAGACCGTCGAGGGCGCCACCCAGAACCAGAACGCCTCGTCGTCGATCTTGACGGGCCCCTTCGCGAACAGGCGCAGCGGCGTCGGCATGGTCACGTCGGCGTCGGCGCACGGCCCCGGGCGGCTCACGAATGAGCAGGCCCAGTAGCCGGTGGCGGGGACGGACGACTTCCATCCGTCGATATTTGAGCTGGTGTCGACCGACATCACGTAGGTGCCGGCCATGGCGGCGGGGGCGGCGGCGAGCGGCGCTGCCAGGCCGAGAGCGCCGCAGAGCAGGAGCAGCAGACGTTTCACGGGGTGAGTCCTTTCGGGGTTGGAGCGTTCAGCCGCATGGTGCGGCCTGCCCGTGTCACGAATCCAGACGCGTCCAGCCCCAACCGCGCCGCGAATTCGTCACAACCGCCGTGACACTCGCGGTTACCCGGGTACGCTGCCCGCGTGAAGGCTGTGATCCTCGCCGAGGACGCGCTCGCGCCCGGGTCGAGGCTCTGGCGCGACGCCGTCGACCACCTCGCGAGCAAGCTCGGCCGCGTCACCCCGCTCGATCCGACCTCGATCTCGTCAGACCGGTGCGAGGGACTCGCCCAGCTCGCGGTGTGGGCGGGCGACGACGTGTCCACCTGGGAGGTCGAGCTGGCCAGGTTCTACGAGGAGCACATCCCCGTCTACATGCGGCCCGACCCGGCGCTGAACGGCGTGATCCGGCGTCTCGCAGCCGACGGCGTGCGCGTCGCCGCATGGTCGCCCGGGCCGCCGCAGGTGGGCGCCATCGTCACCCACTTCCTCGGCATCGCCCGGCGGCTCGAGCTCGAACGCGTCGAGCCGTCGCACGCGGGGCCGGTGAACCTGATCCACGAGATGCAGCTCGCGCCGTCCGACGCGCTGGTTGTCTCGGCGTCACCTGCCGTCCTCACGGCCGCGGCCTCGGCCGGCGCGGAGACGGCCGGCGCCCTGTGGACGGGCGAGGATCGCGAGCAGCTGCTCGCGGCGCGGCCGCGATACCTGGCCGAGGCTCCGCCCGAGCTGCTCACGCTCACCGCCTGAGGTCAATCCACGCTGACGCCGTGCTCGGCGACTGCGAGCGGGCTCGCGGACGCGCCGGGGAGCTCGACCAGCTTGGCCACGTGCTCGTCCCCGTCGGGCTCGCACCAGACCAGGACGCTCGGGCCAGCGCCCGACAGGGTCGCACCGTAGACGGCCGGATTGCCGGCGACGCGCTCGCGCACGGCGGCCAGCAGCGGTGCCAGCGGCGCACGGTAGGGCTCGTGCAGCCGATCGTCCAGGGCGTCTCGCAGCAGCTCGGCGTCGGCCGACCCGATCGCCGCCACCAGCAGCGCCGCCCGCGTGGCCGTGTGCACGGCGTCTGCGTGCGGAACCTCCGCCGGCAGCGCCGCCCTGGCGGCGGCCGTTGACAGGCGCTGCTCCGGAACGACGACCACGAACGAGACCTCGGGCACACCGAAACCGATCGCGGACGGCCCGTGCGGACCGGTCCACGCCAGCGTCATGCCGCCGTTCAGGGCGGCG
Source organism: Gaiellales bacterium (assembly GCA_035695105.1). GTDB lineage: Bacteria > Actinomycetota > Thermoleophilia > Gaiellales > JAICJC01 > JAICYJ01. Next base: position 15,925 of record DASSEV010000075.1, on the reverse strand, counting down.
GCGACGTTGTCCGGATGCCCCTCCAGCTCCGCCGCCAGGCCGAGCAGGTCGCGGTGCGGGTGCTCACGCCACGCGTCCGCCGCCGCCAGGCCCGCGACGATGGTCGCCGCGCTCGACCCCAGCCCGCGCGCGAAGGGCACGCGGTTGCGCATCCGGAAGCGCAGCCCGGCGGGATCCCCCCCGCCCGCGACGAACGCGCGCAGGAACAGGTTGCCGCGGCCCTGCGGCGCCTCGTCCACGCCCTCGCCCGTCACCTCCACCTGCGGAGGCACGCCGTCGGCCGGCTCGATCACGACCTCGTTTCGCAGGTCGAGCGCGAGCGCCATGCTGTCGAAGCCGGGCCCGAGGTTCGCCGACGACGCCGGGGCGGTCACCCGCAGCGCGTCAGACAAGGGCCGGCTCCGGGGCGAAGGCCAGCTCCTCGAGGCGCTCGACGACGGGCGGGCAGCGGAGGATCTCCGCGCCCTCCTGGCCGGCGGTATCGGGGTCCTTCAGGCCGTGGCCGGTCAGCACGCAGACGACGCGGGCGCCCACCTCGACGAGGCCGTCGCCGGCCGCCGCGAGCAGCGCCGCGACCGATGCCGCCGAGGCGGGCTCGCAGAACACCCCCTCCTCCTGGGCCAGGATCCGGTAAGCGTCGAGGATGCCCTCATCGGGCACCGCGCGGATGCCGCCGTTCGACTCGTCGACCGCGGCCAGCGCCTGGTCGAGGCGGGCGGGGTTGCCGATCCGGATCGCCGTCGCGACCGTCGTCGGATTGGGCACCGGCGCCCTGCTGACCAGCGGCGCCGCGCCGGCGGCCTGGCCCGCGAGCATGCGGGGAGCGACGCCGAGCTCGCCGAACCCTTTCCAGTACGCCGTGATGTTGCCGCCGTTGCCGACGGGCAGAGCCAGCCAGTCGGGCGCGCCGCCCAGCTGCTCCACCACCTCGAACGCCGCGGTCTTCTGACCCTCGAGCCGGAACGGGTTGATCGAGTTGAGCAGCGCGACCGGGTGGCGGTCGACCAGCTCCCGAACCAGGTTCAGGGCGTCGTCGAAGCTGCCCTGGATGGCGATCACCCGCGCGCCGCAGATCTGCGCCTGGGCGAGCTTCCCGCGGGCGATCGCGCCCTCGGGCAGCACCACCGCGAGCTTTAGCCCCGCCCTGCCGCAGTACGCGGCGGCCGAGGCCGAGGTGTTGCCCGTGGACGCGCAGACCGCAGCCGTCGCACCCTCCTCGAGCGCCTTGGACACGGCCATGGTCATGCCCCGATCCTTGAACGAGCCCGTTGGGTTCAGGCCCTCGTACTTGAGGTGCACGTCCAGGCCGGTGCGATCGGACAGGCGTGGCGCGTGGATCAGCGGCGTCGACCCCTCCCCCAGTGTGACGACGGGGGTCGCGTCGGTGATCGGGAGCCGGTCGCGGTAGCGATCGATCAGCCCGGGCATCCCTCGTCCTAGGCGGGCATGCTGGGCATCAGCTGGTGTTTCAGCTCCTCCTCGACGCCCGGCTCGAGGATCGCCATCACGAGGTCGCCCGGCTCCAGCTGCGTGTCGCCGATTGCGATCTCGGCGCGGCCGGCGCGGGTCACCGAGATCAGGCGCGAGCGGCTCGGCAGGTTCAGCTCGCGGACGAACTTCCCGGCGGCCGGCGACCCCTCGCCGATGGCGAACTCGACGATCTCGAGGTTCTCGCGCTTGAGGTCGATCAGGGTCACCAGCTCGTGCTGGGGCAGCTCGTGCTCGATCAGGGCCAGGATGGTCGCGGTGGCGGACACGGTGAGGGTGATCCCGACCATGTCGAAGTGCGGCTGGTTCCGCGGATCGTTGACGCGCGCGATCACCTTGGGGACGCCGTACTTCTCCTTGGCGACCTGACAGACGATGATGTTGTCCTCGTCGTCGCCCGTGACCGCGACCACGAGGTCGGCGCGCTCCACGCCGGCGCGCTCGAGGACGAACAGCTCGGTGGCGTCGCCCGGGCGCACGACGTGCTCGAAGCGCTCCTCGAGCAGGGCGTAGCGCTCTCGCTCGCTCTCGATCAGCGTCACCTCGTGGCCCATCTTCATCAGCGTGGACGTGAGGTTGCTGCCCACCTTGCCGCCGCCCACGATCAGGATGTACACGCTCGCGCTCCTCTCACGCCACGCTGCGGCCGGGGGTGTCGCAGATGGCCTGGGTCATGACCTCGATCGACCGCGAGGTCGGACAGACCGTCTGCAGGCCGAGCTTGTCGTAGAAGGCGGCGCGCGCGGGGTCGAACACCCGGGTGACCACGCACGGGCAGTGGAAGCGCGTGCGCGCGATCTGCGCGATGACGATGTTGGTGTTGTCGCCGTCGGTGCAGACAACGCACGCGTCGGCGGTGGCGATGCCGCCCTCCACCAGCACCTCGGTGTCGAGGCCATGGCCGTGGATGAACCGGCCCGGCCAGGACTCGGGCAGCCGCTGCAGCGCCTCGGGATCCTCGTCGATCACCGAGACGTCGTGGCCGTCGTCGGCCATGTTGCGCGCGATCGACGAGCCGACGCGCCCGCACCCCACGATCAGCAGCTTCATGCGCTTAGCGTACAGGGTGCTCCGGGCGGGTGCGATGCCTTGGGGCGCGGCGCTTCGGTAGCCTTGCGCGTCATGTCGAACGCCTCCCCGATCCGCATCGGCCTGCTCGGCTACGGCACGGTCGGCTCCTCGGTGCACCGGCTGCTGACCGACGGTGCCGAGGCTATCGAGCGGGTCACGGGCCAGCCGGTTGAGGTGGCCGCCGCCCTGGTGCGCGACCCTGGCAGGCACCCGGACGCGCCGGACGGGCTGCTGACGACGGACTTCGAGCGGCTGCGCGACGACCCGGACATCGCGGTGGTGGCCGAGGTGATGGGCGGCGTCGACCCGACCCGACGCTACGTGCTGGAGCTGCTCGCCGCGGGGAAGTCGGTCGTATCGGCGAACAAGCAGCTGCTCTCCCGGCACGGCGACGAGCTGTTCGGGGCGGCCGAGCGGAACGGCGTGCAGCTCCGATTCGAGGCCAGCGTCTGCGCCGCGATCCCGGTGGTGAAGGTGCTGCGCGAGTCGATGATCGTGACGACGGTGCACCGCATCGACGGCATCGTCAACGGCACCACCAACTTCATCCTCACCCGCATGATCCAGAGCGGCGCCACCTACGACGAGGCGCTGGCGGAGGCGCAGTCGCTCGGCTACGCGGAGGCGGATCCGACCGAGGACGTGACCGGCGCGGACGCGGCGGCGAAGATCGCGATCCTGGCCTCGATCGCGTTCCACACCCGGATGCGGCTCGAGGAGGTGACCCACGTCGGCATCAACCGGCTCGACCTGGCCGACGTCGAGCACGCCGCGGAGTTCGGCTACGCAGTGAAGCTGATCGCCTCCGCCTGGCAGGCGAACGGGGGCGTGGCGGCGCGCGTGCATCCCTGCCTGCTGGGGCCGGATCATCCGCTGGCCGCCGTGGAGGGCGCCTTCAACGCGGTGATGCTGCAGGGGCAGTCGATCCGCGAGGTGATCCTGGAGGGCCCGGGAGCGGGCGGCGACGAGACCGCGACCGCCGTGATCGGCGACGTGGTGGCGGTGATCGGGACGCAGGGCACCGGCTTCCTGCAGCACGACGTCCACTACCGCGACATCGGGCGATTCCCGGCCGATCGCCTGGAGAGCCCGTGCTACCTGCGGTTCACGGTGGACGACACGCCGGGCGTGCTGGCGCAGGTGGCGCAGCAGCTGGCGGATCACAGCGTGTCGGTGGCGCAGGTCGTGCAGCACGCGACCGACGAGGGCGTGCACATCGTGATCCTGACGCACCGGGCGCCGGAGCGCGACGTGCGGGCGGCGGCCGACGGGGTCGCGAGCAAGGAGTTCAGCCGATCGGCCCCCGTGATGCTGCCGGTGCTCGAGCGAGCGCCACGCTAGCCGTCACACGGCCGTGACGTCTCGGCCGCGTGACGGCCGGTCGCGGCGCCGTCGCGATTCGCCGACGCCCCGCTGCTGTGGTGTCCGGCACCCAACATCGGACGCCGGTCAACCAGGCGGTGAGCTGTGCCAGCCGCGCACCAGGCCGGCAACGCCCGCCCGGATCGACTTGGTCACCGTCCGGGCGGGTGTTGCGCGCTCGTGACGGGTTCGCGGGTCACGGCGGCGTCAGGGAACTGCCGCCGGGCGGGTTACAGATGGCCGGCGATCATGCCGCCGTCGGCCATGTAGACGTGGCCGGTGAGGAACGAGGCCCGGTCGCTCGCGAGGAATACCGCCAGGTCGGCGATGTCCGACGGCTCCGCCAGGCGGCCGATCGGGTGCATCGCGACGCCGCCTGCCAGCGCCGCCGCCGGGTCAGCCTGCGACTGGAAGAACTGCTCGAGCATGGCCGTGCGCACGTAGCTCGGGCAGATCGCGACGCAGCGGATCCCGTCCTTGCCGTGGTCGATCGCGAGCGCCCGCGTCATCGCGATCAGCGCGCCCTTGGACGCGCAGTAGGCGGGCAGCGCCGGCTCGGCCCAGAGGCCGTCGATGGAGGCGATGTTGATGATCACGCCGCCGCCGGCCTTCCGCATGTGAGGCACAGCGGCCGCGGCGAGCAGTCCCGGCGCCCGCACGTTCACCGCCAGCGTCTCGTCCCACTGCTCCACCGACGTTTCCTCGACGGTCGCGTCCACCTCCACGGCCGCGTTGTTGACGAGGACGTCCAGGCTCCCGTGCGCTGCAGCGACGCCCTCGACCAGCGCGGCCGGCGCCGTCGGCTCCGCCAGGTCGCAGACCCGATAGTCGAGCCCGGCGACCGGCTCAGCCGGCTCCGGGCTGCGGCCGCAGCCCGCCACCACGTAGCCCTCGGCGATGAACGCCGACGCGATCGCTGCCCCGATGCCCCGGCTCACGCCGGTCACCAGTGCGACCTGCGACGGGCCACTCGATGCCATGCAGCGAGCCTATCCGCTCAGGCGGCTCCGCGAGGCCGCTGCCACGGCCGGCGCACGCCTATCACCCCCGGCGGCGGCTCGGCGCTCTGCCAGACCTCCGCCGTTGGCGGCCCTGGCACGGCGAGCAGGTCGTTCCGTCCTTCGTCCTCGAGCAATGCACCGTAATGCGGCTGGATCGCTGCCGTCAGGGGCAGCAGGGCGCCCAGGACGAGCGGCGGCCCCGAGAGATGAACGCGGCCCTCCTCGGCGAGGCGGCTGATCTCCACAGGGCCGAGGCGATCCAGCAGCAGATGGTGCAGCGCGTCGGCCTCGATCGTCACCTCCGCCGCCGGGGGATCGGCTGGGCGCTCGAGCAGGCGCCGGCCGGCGACGTCGATCCACACCCGAACGTCCGGGTCGAGTACGCGCAGCTCCACCACGGCAGGCATGTCGAGGCCTGCGGCCGCTGCCGCGGCGGCCGCGCCGTCCTCCGATGCGAAGAACCGCTCGATGCAGCCCGTCACCACGCCGCGGACCTCCTCCGGTGTCGTGAACACCTGGCCCATCACCGCGCTCCCGCGCTGGATTCATGGCCGTTCCGGTGCGCGCCGTTGCCGTTGCGTCCACCTCGGCGCTCCGCCTCCCAGCCGCGCAGGTGCGGCTGCATGTGCCCGTGCAGCAGGCGGTGGAAATGGTGCAGGCACGCCTCCTGGTCTGCGTTGTACCGGCCCTGGCGGTAGACGCTCGAGTGCATGCCCCGCTGGGCGTGCTCGCAGATCTCGTAGTCCTCGACGTTGACGAGATGGCCGAAGTTGACGAGGGCGCCCTGGAGCAGCTTGTCCTGGAAGTCCCTCGCGCGCGGCATCCACCACAGGAAGTTCGACTCCGTCACCTCGGGGGCCACCGGCCTGATCATGAACATGAGCAGCCCATCGGGCATGAAGTTGATCGTCGCCAGCGGGAACACCCAGTGGAAGTAGTACCCGGCGGCCTCGTCGGGCTCCAGGCCGTCGATCGGGGGCTTCAGGCGCCGGAACTCCTGCGTGCCGCCGAGGATCCCGGCCACCCTCGACCCGGGGCCGCGCGGGTGCGGCTCGCCGCCGTACTGCTCGTTGGTGTACGTGCCCAGCCGGTACGTGTAGACGGTCGCGCTGAGCCCCTGGGCGAGCCCGGGATGGATGAACGGGATGTGGTAGCCCTCCATGTAGTTGTCCACGTAGAGCTTCCAGTTGCAGTTGATCAGCCAGCGCCGGCCCCCCACGAACTCCATCTCGTCCACCCGGTAGTTGGCCAGCCGCGGAGTCACATCCGCGAGCCACTCCGAGAGCGGAGGCGCGGTGTCTTCGAGCGTCACCCACAGGCTCGGCCCCCACTGCTCCACGCGGAACTTGGGAAGGCGCATATCCGTCGGGTCGAAGCCCTCGGTCGTCTCCATGCCCTGGGCCCTTCGCAGGCGGCCGTCCAGCTCGAACATCCACCCGTGGTATGGACACTGGAACGCCCGCCGCTGTCCACTGCCGATAGCAACCGGGCCCGCCCGGTGGAGACACACGTTCGAGAGCGCGTGCAACGCACCGTCGCCGGAACGGCAAACGATCACCTCCTCGTTCGCCACCGTGCACGTGAAGTACATCCCCGGCTCCGCCACCTGGTGAGCCGAGCCGACGCAGTGCCAGACCTCGCGCATGAACGTACGGCGTTCGAGCTCGAACAGCTCGGCCGACGTGTACCAGTCGTTCGGGAGCGTCCCCGAGCTCCCCACTCCCAGGTCCTCCCATGTCGACACGGGGCCGAGCATCGCCTGCTGCACCGCGCACCTCCTGCTGATGAACCGTTCCCGTCACGCTAGGGGCGGCTAAGCGCGGAGCGCAAGGCCTGATGGCTACGCAATCCGCAGGGATGCTCGGCTGAGGATCGCTGTTTCCGTGTGATTCGGTACGATCACTGCGTAGTGCAGTCTCGGCTCGACGACGTTGACCTCGCCATCCTCCGCCAGCTGGAGGAGGACGGCCGCCGTCCGTACCGACAGATCGCACGCGCGGTCGGTGTCTCGGAGGGCACCGTGCGGGCCCGCATTCGACGGCTGGAGGCCTCGGGCGTCGTGCGCGTCCTGGCATTCGTCGATCCGTCCCGGCTCGGCACCTCGGTGCTCGCGCTGGTGCTGGTTCGGCTGGAGACCGATCACCACGACGACATCGTCGCGGCGCTGACCGCGATGCCCGAGGCAACCTACGTGTCGACGCTCGTCGGCAGGGCCGACGTCTACGTCCAGGCCATCTGCGCGGACAACGAGGCGCTGTGGAGCCTCGTCACCCGGATCCGGGCGCTTCGCGGCGTGCTCGAGACCGAGACCATGATCGAGATCGGGGTCCACAAGTTCACCTACCGTGAGGCGGCCGCCTCGATCGCCGACCGGCAGGTGCCGCCGGTGCGGCGGCTCGACGGGCCCAACCGCCGGAAACGCGGAGCCGCGTCTTCGCCGTAGCTTCGGTCAGGCGTGCGGGACGGCGTGGGCCGCCTCCACCGCCTCCTCCGACGGGAAGTGCGTGACGATCACGCGGCACGGCGCCTTGCGCAGCACGAAGTCCACGGTCTGCCCGAAGAACGCCTCCTGCCGGGTGGCCGCCAGCCGCGGCTTCTCCGGCGATCCGATCACGATCAGCGCGGCCCCGTACTCGGTCACCGCGTCGACGATCGTCCTGCCCGGGTTCCGCGTCCGTGCTACCACGCTGTGGTACTCGACGCCGTAGTCCTGCGCGAGCGACCTGGCCATGTCCTGCACCGCCACAGCGGCGTGCTCCCGATCAGGCCGCGGCGCGTCGAGCGGGTCGGTGAGCGGAATCGAGATCGCCGTCACACCGACCACGGGCGAGCCGTTCTCCGACGCCAGCCTGCAGGCCGTCGCCATCACCTCGTCGGCCAGCTCACCCGGCTCCTCGAGCGGCACCACGATCGGCCCCTGCGGGAGGTCGATCACGTCCTCCGGCGGCGGCGCGCCCGGCTCGTACCGCTCCATCAGCGGGAAGCCGCCGCGGACGCGCACGCCGGCGTAGACCAGCAGCCCTGCCAGCATCCACAGCACGCCCACGTCGCGCGCGCCGGGATGCGTCCCCAGCGCGATCACCCACGCCCCGAACGCAGCCACCGCACCGGCAACGGCGGTCAGCGGGATCCGCCGTCCGCGGATCCAGACGTTGCCCCGCATCGTGAACGGCCGCGGCATGTCGGGCTCCGAGATGCGCAGCCACACGATCGATGCGTTCGCCAGCGTGAAGGCGATCAGGATCCCGAAGCTGTAGATCGATGCCAGCGACAGAACCTCCTCGCCCTGGAAGAACGAGGCGATCACGAGCGCGCCCACGGCGAGCAGGCCGATCCCCGCCAGCGCCGCCGTCGGCTGCAGCGACCGGCGGCTGCGCGAGGCGAACACGGAGGGGAGCTGCAGCCGCTCGCCCATCCCCACCGACAGCCGCGCCGCTCCCGAGAAGCTGGTGGTGATCGCGAGCAGCAGGATCAGCGTCGCCGTCACCCCGACGACGAACCGCAGCACGTCGGTCGCCGTCGACCCCCACTGGTTCCCGATCGCCGTCGCCAGGCCGAGCAGCGGAGCGTCGAGCCAGGTGGTGGTCAGCGCGCTCGAGTACCCGGCGGGCGCGCTGGGGTCGCGGTGCACCGGGAACGCGGACGTCGCCGCCGTCGCAACCGCCGCGTAGACCACGATCACCGTGAACACCGAGGTGCGCACGCTGTCGGGCACCGTCTTCTCCGGGTGCTTCGCGAGTCCCGCCAGGCTGGTCACCTTCTCCAGGCCGGTGAAGCCGATCATCGCGATCGGGAGGGCAAACGCGAGCGAGTTCCACGTCGGCGCCGTCCCCAGGTCGACGTTGTTCCTAAGCGCCGTCCAGTCGAACAGCATCAGCAGCCCGAGCGCGCCCAGCCCCGCCTGCACGACCAGGTCGAGCAGCGTCAGGAACACGCCGGCCACGTAGACATTCGTCCGCCGGATCAGCCGTGCGATCGTCACGAGCACGACGATCGCCACCGCGGCCACCGTCGTCTGGCGGTCGGTCAGCGTGTCCTGATTCACGGCGCCGAGCACGTAGTGCGGGATGAAGAGCGCGGCCAGCGAGATCGAGATGACGTAGTCGAGCACGGTCGCCCAGCCGGCCACGAAGCCGACGAGGTCGTTGAACGCTCTGCGTGCGAAGGTTGCGGCACCGCCCGGCTCGGGGATCGTCGCCCCGCCCTCCGCATAGGCGGCGGCCGCCAGCGCAAAGATGGCGCCCGCGACCAGGAACACCACCGGGGTCAGCGCCAGCGCGTAGACGGCGGTGATGCCGAGGGCGTAGTAGAGCGAGCTCCCGATCTCGCCGTACGCCATCGCGTACAGCGTGGGTGCGCCGAGGAACCTGCCTAGGACGGGGATCTTCCGCGCCAATGCCGTTCCAGCCTAGCGCGCGGCGCGGAGGCGAATCACGCCAAGCGCCACGAAGGCCACGCCGCCGAGATATCCGACCGAGCCGCCGCCGATCGCGGCCGTCTCCACCAGCAGGGCGACGCCGATGGCGAGCAGCGCCCACGCCATCGCTCGGTTGACCCACAGCATCAGACGGGCGCCGGCTCGGCGCCGACCATGACCCGGCAGTGCGCGTTTCGCAGCACGTAGTCGACACGCGGCCCGAACACCTGCTGCCCGGGCTTCGTCCGGTCGCGCGCGCCGAGCACGATGATCTCGGAGCGGCGCCGCTCCGCCTCCTCGACGATCGCCTGGCCGATGTTGCGGGTGCGCACGATGCGCGTCACGACCGGGACGCCGTACTCGCGCGCGATCGCCGCCGCCTCGCGCAGCTGGCGCTCCCCCTCGGCCGTCTCCTCGACCAGCGGCGCGGACATCGTCACGTTCAGCGGCACCTCGATCGGGTAGAGCAGCACCAGCGTCGTGTCCGCCTCGGCCGCGAGGCGCACGGCCGTCGCGGTCATCACGTCGTCCACGCGGTCCTTGCCGATCGGCATCAGGATGGAGCGGTACTCCACCTCGACCGCCGGTCCCATCAGTGTGTGCGACGCGATGACCGTCACGGTCAGCGGGAGGTGCTGGGTGCGGCGGTAGACGACGTACACCACCATGCCCACCGCGAGCCAGGCCAGGCCGACCGGAGCGACGTAATCCGAGAAATGCAGGAAGACGGTGACCAGCCACGATATGCCCGTGCCGATGCCACCGAGGATCGCGAACACCGGCACGTCACGCGAGCCGATCCTCCAGGAGAGCGGCCCACGCCACGGTAAGTCATCGGACGGCATCGTCTGTCGCATCCTGATCACGGAGGCATGGGCGAGCGTGAACGACAGCATCGCTCCGAATGCGTAGAGGTTGCCGAGGAAGTTGATGGCCCCCTGAGGCACCATCAGCAGCACGGCGACCACGCTGTAAAGGATGATCGCGACGTAGGGCGTGTTGTACTTCGGGTGCACGCGCCTGATGCCCTCGGGCAGCTGCCGGTGCTGACCCATGGAGTAGGTGAGCCGGGAGACGCCGATGATGCCTGCATTCGTTGCGATCACCAGGATCGTCGCGGCGAGAATGGCCACGTAGTAGGCGAGGCCCGCGGTCACGGTCGCCGGCAGGCCGAGGTGTTCCACCACGCCGGCCACAGGGTCGCCCGCGAACTGGCAGCCCAGGTCTGAGGTCGGAGCGCCGACATGGACGTTCCCGGGGCAGTGCAGCGACTGTGCGGTTGCCACGTCGTGGGGAGACGCTGCATGCACGGGCAGGGCGGACAACGCAACCGATGGCAGGAACAGGTAGATCGCGAACACCGCGAAGACGACATACATGATCGACCGTGGCACATGACGGGGCGGGTCGATCGCCTCCTCCGCCATGTTGGAGATCGTCTCGATCCCGGTGTAGGCCACCATGGCAACGGGAATCGAAATGATGAAGTTGTGCCAGGTCGGCGCCACTCCCAGATGCACGTTGGCTTGGAGCACGCTCGGCGAGAACACCGTGAACAGCCCGATCACAACCAGCAGCGCCTGAGTGCCGAGGTCGGCCAGGGCGAGGAAGATGTTCAGGCCGGCGGCCTCCTTGACGCCCACGATGTTGAGCACCGCCAGGAAGGCGACCACGATGGCACCGCCGATGATGTCGTTCGGATGGGTGCCCAGATTGCCGCCGGCCCAGAACTTGGCGAGGTAGTGGGGCACGAAGATCGCGGAGATCGCGATCGTCACCGTGTAGTTCAACATCTGCGCCCAGCCCGCGAAGAACGACACCGCTTCGTTGAACGCGTGGCGCGTGAACGAGGAGGAGCCGCCCGCCTCCGGGAAGCGCGCGGTTGCCTCGGCGTAGGTCACGGCCGTGAAGAAGAAGATGATCCCCGAGATCACGAAAGCGACCGGCGTCAGACCGAGCGCGTAGACCGTAACCAGGCCGAGGGCGTAGTAGATCGACGAGCCGACGTTGCCGTAGGCCGTCGAGAACAGCGCCGCCGTGCCGAGGACGCGGTGGAGACCCCCGGCTTGGCGGCGCTTTACTGGCATTGCGTGGTTATACCCTCGATCGCCCTACCCGAACGGGCCCGGAATCAGCGGGTAAGCAACGGGATGATCAAGATCGCCACGATATTGGTGATCTTGATCATCGGGTTGATCGCGGGCCCGGCGGTGTCCTTGTAAGGATCGCCGACCGTGTCACCGGTGACCGCAGCGGCGTGCGCGGGCGAGCCCTTGCCGCCATGCGCGCCGTCCTCGATCAGCTTCTTGGCGTTGTCCCAGGCACCGCCGCCCGACGTCATCGAGATCGCCAGGAACAGGCCGGTCACGATCGTGCCGACCAGCAGGCCGCCGAGCGCCTTGTAGCTGTACAGGCCGACGATGATCGGCACCAGCACCGGGATCAGGGCGGGAAGCTGCATCTCGCGGATCGCGGAGCGCGTGACGATGTCGACGCACCGCGCGTAGTCCGGCCGTTGCGTGCCCTCCATGATGCCGGGCATCTCGCGGAACTGCCGCCGCACCTCCTTGACCACCTCGCCGCCGGCGCGCCCGACCGCGTCCATCGCCAGCGACGCGAACAGGAAGGGCATCAGGCCGCCGATCAGCAGGCCGGCGAGCACCTTCGGATCGTTGATCTGGAAGACCAGCGCGAAGTGCCCACCGGGAAACACCTTGTTGTTCAGCTCGTCGTAGTAGCTCTGGAACAGCACCAGCGCGGCCAGACCGGCGGAGCCGATCGCGTAGCCCTTCGTCACCGCCTTCGTGGTGTTGCCGACCGCGTCGAGCGGATCGGTGACGTTGTCGCGCACCTCGTGCGGCAGGTCGGCCATCTCGGCGATGCCGCCCGCGTTGTCGGTGATCGGCCCGAAGGCGTCCAGCGCGACGACCACGCCGGCCATCGAAAGCATGGCTGTGACGGCGATGGCAACGCCGTAGATCCCGGCCTCGTTGTACGAGACGATGGTGCCGACGGCGATCACGATCACGGGCAGCGCGGTGGCCTGCATGCCGACGGCGAGGCCGGCGATGATGTTCGTCGCATGGCCCGTCTCCGACTGCTGGGCGATCCGCTGCACCGGGTTGAAGCGCGTACCCGTATAGAACTCGGTGATCCCGACCAGCAGCGCTGTGATGATCAGGCCGACCAGTGCGCAGATATACAGCTCGGTGGTCGAGTGGCCGCCGAACGTGACCGGCACCTTGCGGTAGCCGACGGCGGAGTCGATCACCGGCCAGAAGGCGATCGCCGACAGCACGGCGGATACCAGCACCCCGACGTAGAGCGGCGTCATGAGGCTGCCGCCGCCGCGGTAGCGCACCACCAGCGTACCGACGATGGAGGCGATGATCGAGACGGCGCCCAGCAGCAGCGGCAGCACGACCGCAGCGTGCCCGTAGCCGGTCAGTGCCGCGAGGAACATCGAGCCGACGATCGTGACGGCGTAGGTCTCGAACAGGTCGGCCGCCATGCCGGCGTCGTCGCCGACGTTGTCACCGACGTTGTCGGCGATCACCGCGGCGTTCCGCGGGTCGTCCTCCGGGATGCCCGCCTCGATCTTTCCGACCAGGTCGGCGCCGACGTCGGCGCCCTTGGTGAAGATGCCGCCGCCCAGCCGTGCGAATACAGAGATGAGGGAGCCACCGAGGGCGAGGCCCACGAGCGCACGGGTGGCCTCGAGGTCGGAGTCACCGAAGGCCTTGAGGATGCCGTAGTAGCCACCCACGCCCAGCATGCCGAGCGCCACCACGAGAATGCCGGTGACGGTGCCGCCCTTGAAGGCGACGGACAGCGCCGGAGTGAGCCCGCCGCGCGCAGCCTCGGCGGTGCGGACGTTGGAGCGCACGGCCACGTTCATGCCGATGAAGCCGGTCAGCCCCGACAGCACCGCCCCGATCAGGAACCCGATCGCCACCTTCGGCCCGAGGTCGCTCGTCCACACGCCGGCGACGGCGATGACGACGGCGACCACGACCGCGACGGCCGCGATGGTGGTGTACTGACGCCGCAGATAGGCGGCCGCGCCCTCCTGGATGGCGGCCGCGATCTCCTTCATGCGGTCGTTGCCGTCGGGCTGGCTGAGGACCCAGCGGGTGAGCAGCAGACCGTAGACAGCGCCGGCAATCGCGCACACGATGGCGATCGCCACCGCGTGCTCAATCAGGAAATGCACGTGGAGAGCTCCTTAGACCGGGAAAAACGACCGCGGGATCGTAGCAACGGTCTCGGCCTGCATATGCCGATTCCCGCGTAGCTTGTGACGTTCTGAGACGGGTCTCAGAACCGCGCACCCTGAAGCGCGGTGGCGCAGACGTCCTGCGGCTGCGCGCGGATCTTCGGAATCGCCTCGAACAGCAGCCGCCGCAGCTTCTCGTTGTTCTCGGTGAACACCTTCACCACCGCCTCGTGGCTGACGGGATCGATGTCAGGGTCGTCCTCGAGGCCGACGTCGTAGTCGGTGATCAGCGAGACGTTGGCGTAGCAGAGCTCGAGCTCGCGGGCGAGCCATCCCTCGGGATATGCGGTCATGTTGATCACGCCCCACCCCATGGCGCTGAACCACTTGCTCTCGGCGCGCGTGGAGAAGCGGGGGCCCTGGATGACGACGACGGTGCCGCCATCGCGGATGTCGAGCCCCTGCTCGCGTCCGGTCTCGAGCAGGATGCTGCGCAGGTCGGGGCAGTAGGGATCGGCGGCCGACACGTGGGTCGTCACGGGGCCGTCGTAGAACGTGTCACGGCGTGCGCTGGTGCGGTCAACGAACTGGTCGCACACGACGAACGTGCCAGGTGGAAGGTCCTTCGACAGGCTGCCGGATGCGCACGGGCCGATCACCCGGCGGACGCCGAGCTCCTTCATCGCCCACAGGTTGGCCCGGTAGGGAATGGCGTGCGGCGGCAGGCTGTGGTGCCGGCCGTGCCGGGGCAGGAAGGCGACGCGCTTGCCGCCGATATCGCCGATCACCAACCGGTCGGACGTCGGCCCGTAGGGCGTGTCGACGACGACCTCCTCCGCGTCGTCGAGGAACGAGTAGAAGCCCGATCCTCCGAAGACGCCGATCTCCGCATCGCTCATTCATTCCCTCCTGCGCTCATACGTCTCCTCCTGGTGTCCAGATCCTGGGCCGCGGCGGCGTCTCCACCTTCGGCTCCGGCTGTGGGTTCGCCTCTGGCTGCTGCTCGGCCGGAGCCGGCCGCACCGCCTCCGCGTATGCCAGCTGCAGCTCCGCCACCGCCCGCCGGAACTGGCGGAGCTGCTCCTCGGGCAGCAGCCGCGCGACCAGCGGCAGCAGAGCGTCGGCCGTGTCGATTGCGAGCTGCGCCTGCTCCAGCTCCTGCCGCTGCGAGATCGCGGCCGCGGCCAGCGAGATCGCCAGCTGGGCGGTCGAGAGCACGAGCTCGGGCGCCGAGGGGAGCTGCAGCTGCTCGCCGCCGGGCGGCGGCCCAGCCTGGTCGCTCACCGCGCCCCCTCCCGCGCCGCCAGCCACTCAGCAGCCGAGCTGTGCGTGCTCTGCACGACTCCCGGCCACAGCTCGCGCAGGGACGCGCCCTCTTCGAGCAGCCCGCCCATCCGCTGGGACAGCGTCTGCTCGCACAGCGGATCGAGGTACGGCGTGATCCCGAGCTCATCCGCGGTGCCCGCGACCTGCTCGAGCAGCTGCTCCAATCGCTCCCCGGCGGGGATGCTGCGGCGGGCTGCGAGGTCTATCAGCTCGCCCGACATGCCCCACCGGATCGCCCGCCAGAAGTTCTCCTCGAGATCGCGATGGGGGTAGTCCGGAAGCGGCTCCCCCGCGTCGTAGCGCCGGGCGTAGTCGGCCGTCAGCGCGACCATCAGCCCGCTGAGGGCGATCGAGCGCCGGCAGTCCGGCTGGCCGTCGCAGATGCGCGTCTCGACGGTCGGATATGCCTGGTGCGGCCGCACGCTCCACCAGATCTCCGTGTGCTCGCGGATCGACCGCGTCTCGATCAGGAACCGGACGAAGTCCGCATACCCCGCCCAGCCGTCGAAGCTGTCCGGGATCCCGCAGCGCGGGAAGAACTTCGTGAAGATCTCGGTGCGCGTGGAGTGCAGGTGCGTATGGCGGTCCTCGAGCCACGGGGAGCTTCCCGAGACGGCGAGGAGCTCCGGGAGCACCGTTCGCAGCGCGTTGTTGACCGCGATCGCCCGGTCGGCGCCGCGGACGGCGACGTGCACGTGCAGGCCGAAGGTGTTGTTGCGCCAGGCGACGTAGCGCAGCGTCGACTCGACCAGGTGGTAGTGGGGCGTGTCGATCACGCTCTGGTCCTGCCAGCGCGCGAACGGGTGTGTGGCCGCCGCGGACAGCCGGTAGCCGAGCCGCTCGGCGGCGTCGATCACGTCGGCGCGGCGATGGGCCATCGCCTCGGCGGCGGCGGCGAACGTCTCGCACCGGCCGGTGCGCACCTCCACCTCCGACCGGATCAGCTCGCCGGCCACCATGCCCTGCAGCGGGCCGGTCTTCGTGGCGGCGTCGATGCGCTCGAACCCGGCGGTCATGTCGAGCCGGTCGGCGTCGAGGATCGCG
>DASSEV010000074.1:0-15916 GCA_035695105.1 Gaiellales bacterium | reverse complement strand
AGCAGCCCGTTCAAGAGGAAGGTGAGGATCTCCCAGAACGCGTCCCCCTGCAGGCGCGTCTGCACCGTCGTCAGCTCGGGCGTGTGCCAGCCGACGTACACGCCCGCGGCGACCACCGCCAGCACGCCCGATGCGCCGGCCAGGCTGGCCGGGATGAACGCGAAGTAGCCGGTCATCAGCGCGATCGTGATCTCGACTGGCGGGTTGTCCAGCCGGCGCCGCACCTGCCGGATCACCCAGCCGACGGCCAGGCCGATGCCGACGCCGCCAACGACCGTCCACACGAACGACAGCGAGGCCGCCATCGCGCTGACCGACCCGGTGACCACCGCGGCCACCGCGAACTTGTAGATGACCAGCGCCGACCCATCGTTGACGAGGCTCTCACCCTCCGCGATCGCGACGATCCTCCGCGGGATGCCCAGGCGTCTCGCCACGGACGTCGCTGCGATCGGATCTGTCGGCGAGACGATCGCGCCGAGCACGAACGCGCTCGCCCACGGCAGCCCCGACACGAGCTCGTGTGCGACCACGGCAACGCCGATGGTCGTGCCGACGACGAGGCCGATGGACAGCAGTCCGATCGCGCGCCGGTATGCCCGCAGGTCCCGCAGCGAGGTGAAGAACGCGGCCGAGTAGAGCAGCGGCGGCAGCACGCCGACCAGCACGAACTCGGGCGGCACCTGGATGGTCGGCATGCCCGGTATGAGGCCGATCAGCAGTCCGCCGATGACGAGCAGGATCGGGTACGGGACGTGCAGCCGCGGCGCCGCCGCGAGCAGCGCCGTGAACGCGGCGAGCAACCCGAGGATGACGAGGAGATCCTGATCCGAGAGGGTCACGCGGCGAAGTGTAGGAGCGGCGTCCGTAGCTTTCCGAGGACCGCATCGGCACCCGCGCCGACGCCCGGGCGGCCGCCGGCGGCCATCCTTTGGGTATGGCAGCCACGGCCGGAGCACGCCCGAACGATGCCTCCCCCGCCCGGAAGGTGCTCGGGGCGCTGGAGACAGTGATCGCGGTGTCCGCGACCGGCGGCGCGGCGTACGGGCTGAGCGGCGCGCCCGGGGTGAAGACCAGCTGGCTGGACGGCTCGCCGTTCAGCAGCTACGTCGTCCCCAGCATCGTCCTGCTCGTTGCCGTCGGAGGCAGCGCAGCGCTCGCATTTTGCGCGCTGGTGACCGGCAGCCGCCGCGCGCCCGTGCTCGCCGTCACCGCCGGCGCCATCCTGGTCGGCTGGATCGGGGTCGAGTTGATCTGGATCCCGTTCAGCCCGCTGCAACCTGCGTGCCTGGTCGCGGGCCTGGCGATGATCGCGCTCGGCCGCCGGTTGAGCCGTTCAGGCTGACACCGGCGCTCGTTACTCGTCGTCGAAGTGGTGGCGGAGCACCATCCGCTTGGCCGCGCCGGCCTCGTCCAGCCGTGCCACGGGGCGGCTGTGAGGCGCCTGCTTGAGCAGATCCGGATCGCGCTCGGCCTCCTTCACGATCTCCACCATCGCCTCGCAGAATGCGTCCAGCGTCTCCATCGCCTCGGTCTCGGTCGGCTCGATCATCAGCGCCTCGGGTACGACCAACGGGAAGTACACCGTCGGCGGGTGGAAGCCATAGTCCATCAGCCGCTTGGCAACGTCGAGCGCCGTCGCGCCGTGCTCGCGCTTGAGGCCACGAGCCGAGACCACGAACTCGTGCATGCAGTGGCGGTCGTACGGGAGGTCGTAGTGGTCCCGCAGCTTCGCCAGCATGTAGTTCGCGTTCAGGACGGCGGTCTCGGACATGTCCCGCAGGCCCGGCCCCCACATCCGGATGAAGGCGTACGCGCGCACGAACACGCCGAACGGGCCGCCGAACCCCCGCACGCGCCCGATCGACTTGGGCCGCTCGTGGTCGAGCCGGTAGCTGTCACCGTCGCGCACGACCACCGGTGCCGGGAGGTACGGCTCGAGGATGTCGCGCACGGCGACCGAGCCCGCCCCCGGGCCACCACCGCCGTGCGGCTGCGAGAAGGTCTTGTGCAGGTTGAAGTGCAGGACGTCGAAGCCCATGTCGCCCGGCCGTGAGATCCCGCACACGGCGTTCAGGTTGGCTCCGTCGTAGTACAGCAGCGCACCGGCGTCGTGGAAGATCGACGCGACCTCCTCGATGCGCTCCTCGAACAACCCGAGCGTTGACGGATTCGTCAACATGAGACCGGCCGTCTGCGGCCCAACCTTTTCGCGCAGATCGTCGACGTCGATGTTGCCGCGGCTGTCGACGTTGACCTTGCGCACCGTGTACCCCGCCATGGTCACGCTGGCCGGGTTGGTGCCGTGCGCGGTGTCCGGGATGACGATCTCGCGCCGCTGCTCGTACTCGCCCCGGTCCTTGAAGTAGGCGCTGATCAGCGTCAGGCCGGTCAGCTCGCCCTGCGACCCGGCCGCCGGCTGGAGCGTGACCGCGTCGAGCCCGACGATCTCGGCCAGGATCTCCTGCAGCCGCCACATCAGCTCGAGCGCACCCTGCGCGTCCTCGTCGTCCTGGTACGGGTGCAGATCGCGGAACCCCGGCAGCCCGACCAGCCGCTCGTTGACGCGCGGGTTGTACTTCATGGTGCACGATCCGAGCGGGTAGAAGCCGGTGTCGATGCCGAAGTTCCGAGTCGAGAGCTCGGTGAAGTGTCGCAGCAGCTCTGGCTCGGCCACCTCCGGCAGGTGCGGCGGCTCGCTCCGCCGCAGCGCCTCGGGGATCTCCGTGCCGTTCTCGACGCCCGGGTCGGGGATCGAGGATGCGCGGCGGGTCGCCTGCGACTTCTCGTAGATCAGCTTCATGCCGCCACCTCGACCCCGACCGCCGACAGCGCCTCGGCCAGCCGCTCGATCTCCTCGGGCGTGCGGCGCTCCGTGAAGGCCATCATCAGGGCGTCGTCCATCCCCGCGTAGTCCCGCCCGATCGGGTAGCCGGGGTGTACGCCGCGGCGCTTGCACTCGGCGATCACCTCGCGCGCGGGACGGCCGGTGCGCACGATGAACTCGCGGAACGTGGGATGGTCGAAGGCGAGCGGCAGACCGAGCCGCCGCTTCGCGTGCTCGGCGAGCGCGTGCGACCGCTCCCCTACCTCGCGGAGTCCGGTCGGCCCCAGCCAGGACAGGTACACCAGCCCGGCCAGCGCGAGCAGCGTCTGGTTGGACGTGATGTTCGAGGTCGCCTTCTCGCGGCGGATGTGCTGCTCGCGCGTCTGCAGCGTGAGCACGTAGCCGCGTCGCCCCTGCAGGTCGGAGGTCTCGCCGACGATCCGGCCGGGCAGCTGGCGCGCGTAGTCCTGACGGGCGGCGAGGAACCCGTAGTGAGGGCCGCCGTACGACAGGTAGTTGCCGGCCGGCTGCCCCTCTCCGATCGCCAGGGCGCAGCCGTAGCGGCCGGGAGCCTCGAGGATCCCGAGCGACATCGGGTCGACGTGGGCCGTAGCCAGCGCGCCGCCCGAGGCGGCCGCCTCGGCCAGCGCGGGAGCATCCTCGAGCAGGCCGAGGAAGTTCGGCTGCTGGAAGATGGCGATGGCCGCGCCGTCGGCGGCGGCGCGCAGCTCGTCGGGATCGGTCAGGCCGTCATGGTGGCCGACCTCGACCACCTCCATGCCGAAGCCCGGTGCGAACGTCCGCACCACCTGGCGCACCTGTGGGTTGAGCGTCTCGGCGACGACGATCTTCGTGCGGCCGGTGGCCAGCTTGGCGACGTAGCAGGCGTCCGCAGCGACGGTCATGCCGTCGTAGCCGGAGGCATTCGAGACGTCCATCCCCGTCAGCTCGCAGATGGCCGTCTGGTACTCGAAGATCGCCTGCAGCACCCCCTGGCTCATCTCCGGCTGGTAGGGGGTATAGGCGGTCAGGAACTCGCCGCGCTGGAGCACCGCGTCGACCACGGCCGGAACGTAGTGGTCGTACATGCCGGCGCCGAGGAAGGACAGCTCGCGGTTGACGTCGACGTTGCGCGCGGCCAGGCCGGCCATGTGGTCGTAGAGCTCGGACTCCGAGAGCGCCGAGCCGATGTCGAGCGGCCGGTCGAGGCGGACCGCGGCGGGGATGTCGTCGAACAGCTGCTCGATCGAGTCGACGCCGATGGCGGCCAGCATCGCAGCCCGGTCGGCGTCGGTGAGAGAGGTGAAGGTCACAGGGAGTCCACGTATGAGCGGTAGGCGCCTGCGTCCATCAGCGAGTTGAGCTCGGAGGTATCGGACAGCTTCACCTTGATCAGCCAGCCGTCGCCGTACGGGTCGTCGTTGACGGTGTTCTCGCTGCCCTCGAGCGCGTCGTTGGTCTCGGTCACCTCACCGGAGAGCGGCGCGATCAGCTGCGACACGGCCTTGGTGGACTCGAGCTCGCCGTACTCGCCGCCCTTGCTGATCGACGTGCCGACCGCCGAGGGGGCGAAGTAGACGACCTCGCCGAGGCTGTCCTGCGCGTACCAGGTGATGCCGAAGGTTGCCGTGTCACCGTCCACGCGCGCCCAGTCGTGCTCCTCGTTGTAGTAGAGCCCGTCCGGGTAGCTGGCTTCGCTCATGCGTTCGTCTCCTTCACGTACAGGGGCTTCTTCGCGATCTCGGCCGCCAGCATGCGGCCGCGGACGTCGATCTCGACGGCGGTGCCGGGTTCGGCGCCTCCGGCGGGGACATACCCCATGCCGATGCCGATACCCAGCGAGGGGGACATGGTGCCGCTCGTCACGGTGCCTTCCGGGAGCATCGCCATGCCCTGGCGGGGGATGCCCCGGTCGAGCATGCGGAACGCGACGAGCTTCCTCGGCACGCCGTCGCGCTTCTGCGCGCGCAGGGCATCCGCGCCGGTGAACTCCTTGGCGTCCAGGGCGCAGACCCAGCCGAGGCCTGCCTCGAGAGCCGTGTGCTCACGATCGAGGTCGTTGCCGTACAGCGGGTAGCAGACCTCGAGCCGCAGCGTGTCGCGCGCGCCCAGCCCGCAGGGCAACGCGCCCGCCGCGAGCAGCGCATCCCACAGCCGTCCGGCATCGTCCGGCGCCGTCATCAGCTCCACGCCGGGCTCGCCGGTGTAGCCGGTGTGGGCAACGATCGCGTGCACCCCGCAGACCTCAGCCTCGATGAAGCCGAACGGCGGCAGATCGGGCAGCTCGACGAGGGACAGCGACGAGGGGCCCTGCAGCGCCAGCATCGCGAACTCGTGCGACCGGTCGTCAAGCGATGCGCCGTCCCCAATCCGGCCCGACAGCCAGGCTGCATCGTCGTCGACGCGCGAGGCGTTCACCACCAGCAGCAGGTGGTCGTCGGCGAACCGGTAGGCGATCAGATCGTCGACGGGGCAGCCGTCGTCGTCGAGCAGGAGCGAGTACTGGGCGTAGCCCGGCCCGATCCGGTCGAGGTCGTTGGACAGCATCGCCTGCGCGCACGCGAGCGCGCCGTCGCCGCGCAGCTCGAGCTGGCCCATGTGCGAGACGTCGAACACGCCCGCACCGGTGCGCACGGCCTGGTGCTCGGGGATGATGCCCTGGTACTGCACCGGCATCTCCCACCCGGCGAACGGAACGATCCGCGCCCCCGCCGCAACGTGGCGGTCGTACAGCGGCGTCCGGCGGAGCGCGGTCTCCTCAGGCATTCCTGAGGCAGCAGTCTACCGCGGGATCAGCGATCCGTTAGGCGGCGAGCACGACGCGCCCGCCGCCGGCATCCTTGGCCCGGTACTGGGCTCGGTCGGCGTGCCGGTACAGGTGGTCGGGCTCGTCCACCGCAGTCCCCAGCGCAACGCCCGCGGACAGCGTCAGCGTCCCGTCGCTGAGCTCGGCAACGGACGATCTGATGCGCGCAGCCACGGCCATCGCGACGGTGGCGTCGGCGCCGTCGAGCACGACCGCCAGCTCGTCCCCTCCCAGCCGGAAGGCCGCGTCGGTGTCCCGGATCGCGAGCCGGATCGCCTCGGCCGCGGTGCGCAGCGCCCGGTCGCCGGCCAGGTGGCCGCCGCGGTCGTTGATCGCCTTGAGCCCGTCAAGGTCGAGCAGGACGAGGGCGATCCGCCCGAGGTCGCCGTGCCGCCCGCGCTCGTCCGCCAGCCGCTCGTTGAACGCCCGGCGGTTGCCGAGGCCGGTCAACTCGTCGGACAGGGCGCTCTGCCGCATCTCCCGGTAGAGCAGCGCGTTCCTGATGGCCGGAGCAACGACGTTGCAGAGCGCCATGCAGAACTCGACGTCGAACTCATCCCAGCGACGGTCGCGCGAGTCGATCACCTCGACCAGCCCGAGCGTCTCGCCGCGCGACAGCAGCGGCAGCATCAGCGAGCTGGCGATGCCGTACTGGGCAATGGAGGTGCGCAGCTCGGCCTCAGCGGACTCGTCCGACACCTGCACCTGCTCGGGCCGCCCGGTCTCGAGCACGCGGCGGATCGTCTCGAACCGGGCGACGGCGTACGTCTCGCCGGCCTCGCTGTAGTGCTCGCCCACGGCGACCGCCCAGTTACCCGACCAGTCGGTGAGCATGATCACGGTCTCGCCGTCCTGCGACAGCAGCGACAGCTCGGCCGACGTCGCGCCGGTCAGCTCCGCGGCGTCGCGCGTGAAGAGCGCCAGCACCTCCTCGAGCTCGAGGGTCGAGGACATGGCGGCGGACAGGTCGAACAGGACCTGGAGGCGATTCGCAGGAGCCATGCTCTAGGCATCGGCCGGACAGTCCCCGCGCTATAGCTCCGAACGCGGGTTACTGGTCGCGCAGGAAGCTCGGGATCTCGAGCGCCTCGCGCGGCAGCTCGAACTCGCTGGACTCGGTCTCCTCCACACGACGCGGGCGATCCACGTTGCCGGTGGCAAACGCGGCGGCCGGCCGCGAGCGGGTGCCGCGGTCGAAGCCGGTCGCGATCACCGTCACGCGCACCTGGTCGCCCATTGCCTCGTCGATGACGGCGCCGAAGATGATGTTGGCGTCGGAGTCGGAGGCGCTGCCGATGATCTCGGCCGCCTCGTTCACCTCGAACAGGCCGAGGTCGGGGCCGCCGGTGATGTTCAGCAGGATGCCGGTGGCACCCTCGACCGAGGCCTCGAGCAGCGGCGAGGAGATGGCCGCGCGCGCGGCCTCGGCGGCACGGTTCTCACCGCTCGCGATGCCGATGCCCATCAGCGCGGAGCCGGCCTCGCGCATGATCGTGCGCACGTCGGCGAAGTCGAGATTGATCAGCCCGGGAACGGTGATCAGGTCGGTGATGCCCTGCACGCCCTGGCGGAGCACGTCGTCGGCGATGCGGAATGCGTCCACGATCGACGTGCGCTTCTCGACGACCTGAAGCAGCTTCTCGTTCGGGATGATGATCAGCGTGTCGACCTTCTCCCGCAGGGTGCGGATGCCCTGCTCGGCCTGGTCGCCGCGCTTCTGGCCCTCGAAGTTGAACGGCCGCGTCACCACGCCGACGGTGAGCGCGCCCAGCTCGCGCGCGATCTCTGCGATCACCGGCGCGGCACCCGTTCCGGTGCCGCCGCCCTTGCCGGCCGTGACGAACACCATGTCGGCGCCCTTCAGGGCCTCCTTCAGCTCGTCGCGGCTCTCCATCGCGGCCTCGCGGCCGATCGACGGATCAGCGCCGGCGCCGAGCCCGCGGGTGATCTTCGACCCGATGTGGATCTTGACGTCGGCGTCGCACATCAGCAGCGCCTGGGCGTCGGTGTTCACGGCGATGAACTCGACGCCGCGCAGGCCCGCGTCGACCATGCGGTTCACCGCGTTGGTGCCGCCGCCGCCCACGCCGACGACCTTGATCACCGCCAGATAGTTCCCGCTCTGATCTCTCATCGCTGCTGATTCCTCCTCGCGGCTCTCGACCTCACGGTCAGCCTGAGAGTGGTCCCATAAACACGTCGAGCCCGCACGGCGAGCCGGAAATCGACCGGTCGGCGTGGGGCACTCGAGCCAGGGTACTCCTCGCAACCCTCGCTGTCAAGGCGAACCTGACGCTCACAAGTCTCATGGTCAACCTGAGGGTAAGGTCGAGCGCAGACCGTAGGCCGGCCGGCCCGGCGCGGACACGTCGATGTACGCAACCTCTGCCCGTTGGGCCCGGGTGATCCGCTTCATCACCCGTTCCACCACCGCCAGTTTGAGCGGCAGCTGGTCGGGCGTGCCCAGGCGCAGCTTCAGGCGGGTGCCGACCACGGCCGTGATCAATCCGCCGTGCGGCTGCAGCTCCGTGATCCGCCCGACGTGATGCACGAAGTCCGGCGTCGCCTGGCGCAGCACGGAGAGCGCCGCATCGACGTTGGCGTCACCGCTGGCGCGGCCGACGAGGAGGGTGGTACCGGCGGGCAGCTGGACGATCGGCAGGTGGGCGGGCGGCGTGCTGCGGGACTCGAGCACGCGTCCGTCCGCGGAGACGAGGTACGCGGTCTTCGCGATCTCGACCGCGACCGCAGGGCGCTCGACCTGCACCGTCACGGCGAGCGTGTGCGGGAACGCGCGGTCGATCGACACCGACCTGACGTAGGGCATCTGCTCCAGGCGGCGCTCGATGGCGCCGCGGTCGACGGTCAGCAGGCTGTGACCGGCTGCGGTCGAGCTCACGGCGGCGGCGATCTCCGCGCGCAGGCCGGGGGGCGCGCCGTTCACCGCGACGTTGTCGACGGCGAACGCGGACGACATCTCGAGCAGCTTGTAGCCGCCGAGCACGCCCAGCGTCCCGACGACGGCGAGCAGGATCATGAGCCGGCGACGGCCCTGCGCGCGCATCAGCTCGCGTCGGCGGACGAGGAGCGCGTCGTCGATGCCGGAGACGATCTGCACGAGGGTGGATTCGGCGGCGGGCCCGTGATACCTGCCGGCTGCGAAGCACGCGATGCGGTGCGCGGGTGAACCAAAGGTGCCTGGCACTTTTCGTTCACCGACCGCCGTGTGACGCAATCGCGACGGATCAGCACGACGCTGTTACGGCAGTTCAGGCATCCGGCGGGAGCCAGATCGGCCCCACCATCTGCACCTCGTGCTCGAGCTCGACCCCCTGCTCGCGCGCTCGGCGCCGGGCCTCCGTCATGAGCGCGATGATGTCGGACGACCTCGCCTCGCCGACGTTCTCGATGAAGTTCGCGTGCACCGGCGAGATCCGGGCGCCGCCCACCTGGTACCCCTTCAGCCCCGCCTGCTCCAGCAGCCTGCCGGCCGTCATGTCCGCCGACGGGTTCTTCCACACGCTCCCGAACGTGCGCACGCCCGACGGCTGCGCCTCCTTGCGCCGCCGCTGCATGTCCCGCACCGTCGCCGCGATCTCGTCGGGGTCGCCTGGCGTCAGCCGCAGCTCCGCCCACGCCACCACCTCATCCGGCTCGACGTTCGAGTGCCTGTAGCGCATGCCCAGGCCGGCCGGATCCTCGCGGCGCTCGTCACGGCCGTCCACGACCAGCGCCGTCTCCAGCACGTCGCACAGCTCCCCCCCGTACGCGCCCGCGTTCATCCGCACCGCGCCGCCTACCGTGCCCGGGATGGCGCAGCCGAACTCGACGCCCGAGAGCCCCCACCCCGTCGACCGCTTCACAACCGCGGCCAGCGAGGCACCGCCGCCGCAGTGGACGATGTCGTCACGCCGCTCGATCACGGCCAGCTCGCCCGCCAGCCGGACGACGAGTCCGTCGAACCCCGCGTCGGCCGCCAGGAGGTTCGAGCCCAGTCCGATCACGGTCATGTCGAGCCCCTCCTCTCGCCGCCACGCGAGCAGCTCCCCGAGCTGCTCCAGCGTCTCCGGCCTCGCAAACCAGCGTGCCGGGCCACCGGTGCCGACGGTCGTCAGCCGTGCGATCGGAACGTCCCGCTCGACGAACGCCGGCGCTGGCATCAGGCGCCGTCCAGCAGCAGGTCACCGACGCTGCGCACGTCCCCCGCGCCCATCGTCAGCACGAGGTCGCCCCGCCGGATGCGGCCGCGAAGGTAGCGCGCGCTCGCCTCGAGGGTCGGCTCGTAGGCGAGCGGCATGCCGGGACGCCGCTCGCTGACGGCGTCGACCACCAGCTTCGCGGTCACGCCCTCAACAGGCTGCTCCCGCGCCGGGTAGATCTCCGTCACCACCACCTCGTCCGCCGACGCCAGGGCGCGGCCGAAGCCGAACGCCAGCGCCTCGGTGCGCGAGAACAGGTGCGGCTGGAAGCACACGACCACCCGCCCCGGCGCCCAGGCGCGTGCGGCCTCGATGGTCGCCGCCACCTCGGTCGGATGATGGGCGTAGTCATCCACGATCCACGCCCCGCCCCGCTCGCCGCGCAGCTCGAAGCGCCGGCCCGCTCCGGTGAACCCGGCCAGCGCCTCAGCCGCCTCCCCCGGCTCGGTGCCGGCCAGGTGATGCAGCGCGGCGATCGCGGCCGTCGCGTTCAGAGCGTTGTGCGCGCCCGGCAGCGAGAGCGTCACGTGCAGGGGCGTGCCCTCCGGTGTTCGCAGCCAGTAGCCGGTCTGCCCGGCGTCCTGCTCGACCGCGCTCACCTGCCACTCCACATCGCCGTAGCCGAACCGCTCGCGCGTCGCGTGTGCCGGCAGGTCGAGCGACTCGTGCTGCACCAGCGCGCCGGATGCCGGGAGTTCCAGCGTCCATCGGGCGAAGAGCTGCTCGAGCTCCGCGTTCGACGCGAACCGCGCGTGATGGTCGAGCTCGATGTTCGTCACGACCGCAACGCGCGGACGCAGCAGCGAGAGCGACCCGTCCGACTCGTCCGCCTCGGCGATCAGCATCGAGCCGCCGCCCGGCCCGGCGTTCCCTCCCAGCTGCGGCACGTCGCCGCCCACCAGGTAGGTCGGGTCGAGCCCGAGCTGCACGGCCGCAAACGCGATCATCGCGGCCGTGGTCGTCTTTCCGTGCGCGCCCGCCACGCAGGCCGACCGGCGCGAGGCGACCATCTCGGCGAGCAGCTGCGCGCGGTGCAGCCGCGGCAGGCCCATGTCGCGCGCCGCGAGCAGCTCCGGCTCGGTCGGTGCGATCGCCGACGACACCACCAGCTCCATGCCGTCGTCGAGGTGTGCGGGGTCGTGGCCGTATGTGACGGGCACACCGAACCGCTCCAGACGCTCGGAGTACGGCGACGGGGATCGATCGCATCCCGTCACCTCCGCCCCCCAGGCGTAGGCGACCGTCGCCAGCGCGGACATTCCGGCGCCGCCGATGCCGAGCATGTGCAGGCGGCGGCCCGACCAGTTCACCGCGCGAGCTCCAGCAGGCCGTCCGCGATCACCGCGGCGGCATCGGGGCGTGCGAGCTGGCGCGCCGCCGCGGCCATGCGCTCCCGGCGCTCGTGATCCGCGAGCAGCGCCTGCACCTCCTGCCGCAGCCGGGTCGGGGTGAGATCCCCGTCGGGCACGAGCACCGCCGCCCCACCGAGGGCGAAGTGCTCCGCGTTCATCGTCTGATGGTCAGCCGTCACGTTCGGGGAGGGTACGAGAATCGCCGGCTTCCCGGCGGCTGCGATCTCGAACACGGAGCCGCCGGCCCGAGCCACCACCAGGTCCGCCTGCTCGAGATATGCGCGCAGGTGCGGCGTGTAGCCGATCAGGTGGTACCGGTCGCTGGCGGCGCCGCTGAACCGATCGAGATCACGAGGGCCGGTGATGTGCACCACGTCGAATCCGGGATCCTCAGCCGCCCATGCACCCGTCGCGGCCTCGTTCAGGGTGCGCGCGCCGAGGCTGCCGCCGAACACCAGCACCATCGGCCGGCTGGCGTTCAGCGCGAGATCGGGCGCACCGTCGGACGCCCGCGGAAGCGGCCTCCCGGTGACCACGTAGTGGGGCGGGCGCTTGCCGTCGATCGGGAACGAGAGGAACACGCGGTCGACGAGCGGCGCGGCCATCCGGTTGGCGAGCCCCATGTGGGCGTCCACCTCGAGCAGGGCCGCCGGAACGCGGGTCGACCTCGCGGCGGCGAGCACCGGCCCGGATGCGTAGCCGCCCGCACCGAACACGACGTCGGGCCGCACGTCGCGGATGATCCGCCGGCAGCGGAAGGGCGCTCGGCCCGCCCGCCACATCGCCGCCACGAGCCGCGGCGACGGCTTCCGCGGAAACCCGGAGATGGGATACCGGTGAAGGACGTACCCCGCCTCCGGAACGAGCTGCGCCTCGATCCGCTCGCCGCCCGCGAACTCGACGTGTGCGCCTCTAGCCCGTAGCTCGCCGGCCACGGCCAGCGCCGGCACGACGTGCCCCGCCGTTCCCCCCGCGGCGATCAGCACGCGCGGGCTTGGGCTTGGGCCTCGATTCTGTGGCTGTGCCATCCCTGGACTCCGTGCGGGGCTTCGCTGACGCGCCGGCCGCGGCGCGCGAGTCGGCCACGTTGAGCATCACCCCGACCAGGCTCAGCATCACGACCAGGCTCGACCCGCCCGAGCTTATCAGCGGCAGCGGCACGCCCGTCAGCGGCAGGAAGCCGAGCACCGCGCCGAAGTTGACGATCGCCTGGCCGGCGACGAGCGTCGTCGCACCGGCGACCAGATACGTCCCGAACGGATCCCGGCAGCGCATTGCGATGCGGAATCCGCAGTAGGTGAAGACGGCGAAGGCAAGCGTCACGCCCAGGATGCCGATCAGGCCCAGCTCCTCCCCGATCACCGCTCCGATCATGTCGGTGGGTGCCTCCGGCAGGAAGCCGATCTTCTGTGTGCCGTTGCCGATGCCGACACCGGTGATCCCGCCGGAGCCGAGGGCGTACAGCGCCTGGATGCTCTGGTACCCGGCACCGGCCGGGTCCTTCCACGGGTCGAGGAAGGTGCGGATGCGGTCCATCTGGTAGGGCTCCCGGGCGACCGTATACGCGACGCCGACCGCACCGACCAGCGCGACGCTGGTGAACAGCCGCAGCGGTGTGCCCGCGACCAGCAGGATGCCGCAGACCATGAGGGCGATCGCGATCGAGGTGCCGAGGTCGGGCTCAGAGTGGATCAGCAGCAGCACGACCAGGACGACCGCTCCCACCGGGTTGAACAGCTGCACCACCGTCCGCGGCGGGCGCTTGCGCGATGCCAGCACCGCCGAGACGAAGATCAGCACGGCCGCCTTCGCGAACTCGGACGGCTGCAGCGAGATCGGCCCGACATAGATCCAGCGCTGCGCGCCCTTGATGCTGACCCCGATCCCGGGCACCTTGACCGCGATCAGCAGCGCGATCGTGGCGAACAGGATCGGCGCCGCGAAGTACCGCAGCCGCCGGTATGAGAACCGCGCGAGGAACAGCATCGCCGCCACGCCGACCGCGGCGTAGACCGCCTGCTTCGCCAGCGTCCCCGCGGGATCGTGCCCCTCGACGACGGCCGTGCCGCTCGAGGCGCTGTAGACCATGATCAGTCCGAAGGCGACAAGGCCCAGGGTGACAAGCAGCAGCAGGTGGTACTCGAGCTGAGGGCTGGAGCGGGCCGCACGCCGGCGCACCCGCTGGACGTCAGCGACCAACCGTGACCTCCCCGGCCAGCTGCGCGAATACGTCCCCGCGCTCGGCGTAGTCGCGGAACTCGTCGAAGCTCGCGCACGCGGGCGACAGCAGGACGACGTCTCCGGCGCGGGCGCCGGCCGCGGCCGCCCTCACCGCGTCCGCCAGGTGGGGGTGTGTGCGATGCGGCACACGGGCTGCTGCAAGCGCCTCGGCGATCTGCCCGGCCGCCTCGCCGTACACGTCCACCGAGACAACGGGCCCGTCGGCAACGGCCGTCGCCAGATCGGTAAACGATGAGCCTTTCAGCGAGCCGCCAAGGATCAGCCGGACGCAGTCGTCGTATGCGGTCAGCGCCTTGATGGCCGCCTCCGGGTTGGTCGCCTTTGAGTCGTCGACGAACGCCACCCCGTCGCGCACAGCGACCGTCTGCAGACGGTGCGGCGGAGGGCTGAACGCGCGCAGGGCGCGATCGCGCGCCTCCCGCGGCACGCCGACGGCCTCCGCGACAGCCGCCGCGGCCAGGGCGTTCTCCAAATTGTGGTCACCACGAATCGCCGAATGTTCCCAGTCGATCCGGTCGGACTCGTCGCGGCTGAACCACACGCGGCGGCCGTCACCCGGAATCGCGGCGTCCCGCAGAACGGGGTCGTCTGCATTGAGAACCGCCGTGTCCTCCGCCGTCTGGTTCTCGAAGATGCGCAGCTTGGCGGCCAGGTACGCGGAGAACGTGCCGTGCCGATCGAGGTGGTCGGGCGTCACCTGCAGGATCACCGCCACCCGAGCGCGGAACCGGTCGATGTCCTCGAGCTGGAAGCTCGACAGCTCACAGGCGACCCACGCGTCGCGGGGCACGCGGCCGGCGAGCTCGCTGAGCGGGCGCCCGACGTTTCCCGCGACCTCGACCGGGACGTTGCCCGCACGCAGCATCGCGCCGACCAGCTCCGTGGTCGTGGTCTTGCCGTTCGTCCCGGTGATCCCGATGATCGGGTTGTCGAGCAGGCGGTAGGCCAGCTCCACCTCGCTCCAGACCGGCACGCCGGCCGCTCGTGCGGCGGCCACCTGCCGGTGCTCCTCCGGCACCCCGGGCGATTTCACCAGCGCTGTCGCTCCCTGCATCGGCACGATGTCCCCTCGCCCGATCAGTTCGACGCCGGCGCCCGCGAGCCTGTCGCGTTCTACGTCGGCGGAGTCGTCGGCCGCCTGCACCCGTGCATCCGGCAGCGTCCGGCGGATCGCCTCCGCGGCGGCCAGGCCCGACCGGCGCAGGCCGAGCACGACGAAGCGCTCGCCGCTCACCGGAACTTCGAGTACGCGAGGTAGTAGAGGACGAAGCCGCTCGCGCCGCAGATCGACGCGAGGATCCAGAAGCGGACGATGATCTTGTTCTCGGTCCACTCCAGCATCTCGAAGTGGTGGTGGATCGGCGCCATCAGGAACACGCGGCGGCGCGTCGCCTTGAAGAACAGCACCTGGATCGCCACCGACAGCGCCTCGACCACGAACACGCCGCCGATCAACACCAGCAGCAGCTCGGTCTTGGTGAACACCGCCATGGCAGCCAGCGCGCCGCCCAGCCCGAACGACCCGGTGTCGCCCATGAAGACATCGGCCGGGTAGGCGTTGTACCAGAGGAACCCGACGCACCCCCCGACGATGGCCGCTCCCATGATGGCGAGGTCGATGCGGCTGGCGGCGCCCTCCGGGGTGAGCCCGCCTGGCGAGAGGAACGCGACCACCATCATCGCCGTGTAGGTCAGCATCGCGATCGTCATCGTGCCGGCGGCGAGCCCGTCCAGTCCGTCGGTCAGGTTGACGGCGTTCGCCCCGCCGGCCACCACCAGGAAGAGCAGCCCGTAGTAGAGCGGCCCGAGGTCGAGGTGGAAGTCGAGCAGCGGGACGTACACGTCGGTGGAGAGGTGCTCGCGGTGGGCGACGTATCCGAGGACGGCCGTCACGGCGACCAGGCCGAGCATCTTCCAGCGGCCGGACAGCCCCAGCGAGCGGCGGTGGGCCATCTTCATCCAGTCGTCGACGAATCCGATTGCGGCGCATGCCAACGTCACGCCGGCCACGGTCAGCGCCGGCGTCGTCCGCTTGGTCAACACGGCGAAGGTGACGAGCGCGCAGGCCAGCAGCACCAGCCCGCCCATCGTCGGCGTGCCCTGCTTGGACATGTGCCCGACCGGGCCCTCCTCGCGGATCTGCTGGCCCAGCGAGTTGCGCCGAACGAACGCGATGAAGGCCGGGCCGGCGGCGATCGAGAGCAGCATCGCGATCACCCCCGCCAGCAGCACCAGCTTCACTCGAACACCTCGATCAGCTCCTCCAGGCCCATCGAGCGGCTGGCCTTGACCAGCACCACATCCTCGGGGCGGATCAGGCCAGGCAGCGCCCCGCGCGCATCCTCCACGGTCGCGAACCAGTCGCCGCCGTACAGCCGCGCGCGTGTGCCGACGGCGACCACCCGTTCGATTCGGAGCGCCTCCGCCACTTCGCCCACCTCGCGGTGATACCGGTCGGCCTCCTCGCCGAGCTCCGCCATGTCCCCCAGCA
>DASSEV010000073.1:0-26156 GCA_035695105.1 Gaiellales bacterium | reverse complement strand
CAAGACCGCGCGGCACACCCGCCAGCGCCGCAAGATCGTCTCGATCGTCAAGGGCTACCACGGGCATACCGGCCTCGCCGTTGCCACAGGAGACGACCGCTTTTCGAAGCTGTTCCTGGCCGACCGGCCCGAGGAGTTCGTACACGTGCCGTTCAACGACCTGAACGCCATGGAGGACGCGCTCCGCGGTGCCGACGTCGCCGGCGTGCTGCTCGAGACGATCCCCGCCACCTACGGCTTCCCGCTTCCCGAGCCCGGCTACCTGCAGGCGGTGAAGCGGCTCTGCGAGCGCTACGGCGCGCTCTACATCGCCGACGAGGTGCAGACCGGGCTGATGCGCACCGGGGAGATGTGGGGCATCTCGAAGGCCGGCGTCGAGCCCGACATCATGGTGGTCGGCAAGGGCATCACCGGCGGCATGTACCCGATCGCCTGTGTCGTCGTGTCGGAAGAGTGCTCCGCCTGGCTGAAGGAGGACGGCTTCGGCCACATCTCCACCGGCGGCGGCGCGGAGCTCGGCTGCATCGTCGGTCTCAAGGTGCTCGAGATCTGCGGCCGCCCGGAGGTGCGCTCGATGGTGCACTACATCTCCGACCGGTTCGGCCAGGGGCTCCGTGCGATCCAGGCGGCGTATCCCGACTGGTTCGTCGGCATCCGGCAGGACGGCGTCGTGATGGGCCTCGAGTTCGACCACCCGCAGGGCGCGAAGATGGTCATGAAGCACCTCTACGAAAACGGCGTGTGGGCGATCTTCTCGACGCTCGACCCCCGCGTGCTGCAGTTCAAGCCCGGCATCCTGCAGGGCCCGGAGCTGGTCGACGAGACGCTCGACCGCACGGAGGTCTCGATCGGCCAGGCGCTCGGGGAGCTGCGCAGCGGCCGCGTCGCGGCGGGGGTGTCATGAGCGAGCGGCCGACCGAGGTGCCCGGTGGCCCACGGGCGAGAATGATGCTGCAGCGGGCCCACTGGGCCGCGACCGCGTTCGCCGGCTACGACCGCGACCGCACGCGCCGGATCGTCGATGCGGTGGCCGAGGAGGCATACCGAAACGCCGAACGGTATGCCGAATGGGCCGTCCGGGAGACCGGGATGGGCGTCGCCGACCACAAGCGACGCAAGAACGAGGCCTGCTCGCGCGGGCTGGTCGACTGGTACGGCGGCCATGACTTCGTCAGCGCGCGCATCGACGCGGAGCGGAAGATCGTCGAGCTGCCCCGCCCGGCCGGCGTCGTGCTGGCGTTGACGCCCTCGACCAACCCGATCGCGACCGTCTACTTCAAGGTGCTGCTGGCCCTGATGACCCGAAACGCCGTCGTCGTCAGCCCCCATCCGCTGGCGCGCGAGGTGTCCGTCGACGCGGTCGATCACCTGGCCCGCGCGGCGATCGCCGCCGGCGCCCCGGACGGATGCGTCCAGGTCGTCGAGGAGCCGACCATCCCGCTGATCGAGGCGCTGATGACCGACACCACCACCGACGTCATCCTCGCCACCGGCGGCACCGCCGTCGTGCGGGCCGCGTACCGATCCGGCAATCCGGCCATCGGTGTCGGCCCGGGCAACGTGCCCGCGCTGGTCGATCGCACGGCCGAGCCCGCGCAGGCCGCCCGGCTGCTGGCCGAGTCGAAGGCCTTCGACAACTCGATCCTGTGCACCAACGAGTCCTGCGCGATCGTCGAGGAGCCCGTCTACGACGCGTTCGTCCGCGAGCTGGGGCGTCACCACGCGCACGTGCTGGACGAGGACGGCTCGGCCGCGGTGCGCGACGCGCTCTACCCGGACGGCCGCATGCGGACGGATCTCGTGGGCAAGGACGCCACCGTGCTCGCGGCCGAGGCCGGGCTGCGCGTGCCGCCCACGACCCGCGTGCTCGTCGCGCCGTTCGGCCTGGTCGTGCCCGAGGAGCCGCTCGCCCGCGAGAAGCTGTTCCCGCTGCTCGGGCTCGTCAAGGTGCCCGACGCGGGGCGCGGCATCGCGGCCGCCCTCGCCATGCTGCGGATCGGCGGCGCCGGGCACTCGGCCGTCATCCACTCGACCGATCCGCGGACGATCATGGCCTACGGCGCTGCGGTGCGTGTGCTGCGGGTGGCCGTGAACGTGGGTGGCAGCACCGGCTCGGCCGGCCTTGACACGAACCTGGCGCCGACCATGACGATCGGCACCGGCTTCTACGGCCGCTCGTCGCTCGGCGAGAACCTGGAGCCGCGCCACCTGGTCAACTTCACGCGCATCGCGTATGCGAGCGACCCGTCCGAGGCGTTCGGCGACTTCGCCGGGCTGGAGCCGTGGAGCGCCGCGCCCGAGCCGGCCGTCGCGGCGCCGGTGCCGTCGCTCGAGGCGGAGCTGGCGCGCGAGGAGATCCGACGCCTGGTGCTCGAGGAGCTGCGAGAGCTGGTGAGGAGGTAGCGGTGGCCGAGCTCCGTTCGTTCATCTTCATCGACCAGATGCAGCCGCAGACGATGTGCTACCTCGGCTCCTGGATCCGCGGCCGGCTGCCGCGCACCAACGTCGCGGCCCAGATCATCGAGATCGCGCCCGGCCTCGATATCGAGCCGCTCACCGACGTCGCGCTGAAGTCGACCGAGGTGCAGGCGGGGATCCTGATCGTCGAGCGGCAGTTCGGCTACCTGGAGATCCACTCCCGCTCGACGGCTGCGGTGAAGGCGGCGAGCGAGGCCGTGCTGACCGCGCTCGGCGCGACGCCCGAGGACGCCACCCGCCCGCAGATCCTCGCCTCCGAGCTGATCACGCGCATCGACCACCAGCACGCCTTCCTGATCAACCGCAACAAGCTCGGATCGATGGCGCTGCCCGGCGAGTCGCTGTTCGTGCTCGAGATGCAACCGGCGTCGTACGCCATATTGGCAACGAACGAGGCCGAGAAGGCGGCGCGGATCAAGGTCGTGGACTACCGCATGATCGGCGCGACCGGGCGGGTCTACCTGTCGGGCCTCGAGGCCGACGTGCGGACGGCCGGCGATGCGGCGGTGGCCGCGCTGGGAGGTGCCGTGTGACGGCCGGCGACGAGAACCTGCTGCGCAACGTGACGCGCGAGATGCTGGCGGAGCTGCTGCCGGGCCTGCTCGAGGAGGCGCTTGCCGGCCCGCGCGAGGGCAACGGCAACGGCCACTCGACCTGGCACACGACGGCCCCGGTGGGAGGAGCGACCAGCATCGAGCAGGACATCCCACATGATCCTCCGGCCGGCGTCGTGCCGCAGGTGCCGGCGCCGCCGATCGCGGCCGTGCACCGGCCGCCGGGGTGGCGCGCACCCGAACGGCCGGCCGCACAACCGGCCGCAGGTGAACCAAGAGTGCCAGGCACTCTTGGTTCACCCGGAGCCGAGGTCGAGCAGGTCACCATCCGCTCGGACGCCGACCTCGATGCCTTCGTCCGCCAGCTGGCCCGCCGGCTGGAGAACCCCAAGGACCGCATGGACATCGTGTCCGGCCGCGTGCGCTTCTCGCTGGCCGGCGGCGGTGCGTCCCAGGCGCCCGGCGCGGGGCCCGAGCTGCGCATCGAGAAGGGCGCCGTCACCGAGCGCCACGTGCGCGAGGCGGCCGAGAAGGGAGCGCGCATCGTGCTCGCGCGGCGGGCCGTGCTCACTCCCATGGCGCGCGACCGCGCGCGCACCCTGGGAGTCGACATCGAGAAGGAGCGGCGATGCTGAGAGCCACCGTGACCGGCTCCGTCTGGGCGACCAAGCGGATCGACAACATCCCCCACGGAGCCTTTCTGGAGGTCGAGATCGAGGGCGGCGTGAAGATGATCGCCCTCGACGTGCTCGGCAGCGGCGTCGGCGAGCGGGTGCTCGTCGCCACTGGTTCGGTCGCATCGGGCTGGTTCAAGGATCATCCCCCGATCGACGCGCTGATCATCGGCTCGATCGACGAGCCGCGGACACCTGCGCCGTCCGGCGCATGACAGGAGGAATGTGATGGCTGAGAACGCACTCGGCATGATCGAGACCAAGGGGTACGTGGCCGCGCTGGCCGCCGCGGACGCCATGGTCAAGGCGGCCAACGTCAGCATCATCGCCCGCGAAGAGGTGGGCGACGGGCTCGTGTCGGTCGTCATCCAGGGCGACGTCGGCGCGGTCAAGGCGGCCACGGAGGCGGGGGCGGAGACGGCCTCGACCGTGGGCGAGATCGTCTCGGTGCACGTGATCCCGCGCCCGCACCCCGATCTCGACCGCCACTTCGTCCATCAGCACGCGCACGCATAGGTGAACGCGACACCGGACACCGCAGTCCAGCTGCGGGTCTACCTGCCGATCCCGAAGCTGGGCCGGCAGTTCGCCGCATACCTGGGCACGCCGACCCGCGCCCGCGGCTACCCGCCGATCGAGGGCGACAACGCCCTCATCATCGAGGTCGCGCCGGCGCTCGCGATCGAGCGCATCACCGACCTGGCGCTGCGATCGGTGCCGGAGATCGAGCCGGGCATCCTCTACGTGGAGCGGCAGTTCGGCGTGCTCGAGGTGCACCACGCCGACCAGGCCCTGGTCGACCGGGCCGGGCAGGCGATCCTCGACGGGATCGGCGCGAGCCCCGCAGACGCCCTCAGACCGAATATCCTCTACGCCGACGTCATCGAGGACATCACCGATCAGCATGCCGTCATCATCAACCGCAACCGCGACGCGTCCATGGTGCTCCCCGGCGAGACCCTGCTCGTCTACGAGGTCACCCCGGCGCTGTTCGCGGCCGTCGCGGCCAACGCCGCGGAGCGCGTCGCGCCGGAGGCGACGCTCGTGATCGTGTCGATGATCGGGGCGGCGGGCCGCATCTACATCAGCGGGAACCGTGAGAGCGTTGTCAAGGCGGGCGATGAGATCACGCGCGTGCTGCAGTCCGTGGAGGGCCGTGAGCACTGACCAGGCGGCGATCGACCAGCTGGCGCGGGCCGCGCTGGAGCCGTACGGGCTCGACCCGGGCTCCCAGGTCGAGCTGATCAACGTCTCCGAGAACTGGACCTACCGGATCGACGCGCCGGACGGCCGCCGGTTCGCGCTGCGCGTCCACCGGCCCGGGTACCACACGGCGGAGGAGATCGAGTCGGAGCTGCGCTGGATCGACGCGCTGCGCGAGGACGGGGCGGTTGAGGCGGCCACCGCGGTGCCGGGGACGTCGGGCGCGCGCGTCTGCCAGGTCGCCCTCGATGGGCTCGGCGAGCGCAACGTGGTGCTGTTCGACTGGCTGACCGGCGAGATGCCGGATCCCGACGGCCACGATCTGCTGCCCGGCTTCCGCACGCTGGGGGCGGTGTCCGCGCGGATGCACGGGCATGCGCGGGGCTGGTCGCCGCCCGCCGGGTTCCGCCGGTTCTCGTGGGACTACGACACCACGCTCGGGCCGAACGGCCACTGGGGGCGCTGGCAGGACGGCCTCGGCATGGATGCGGAGGCCCGCGACGTCCTGGGCAGGCTGGATGGCGTGCTGCAGCAGCGGCTCGAGCGGTTCGGAAAAGGGCGCGAGCGGTTCGGCCTGGTGCACGCGGACATCCGGCTCGCCAACCTGCTGGTCGACGGCGAGCACGTGCGTGTGATCGACTTCGACGACTGCGGCTTCTCGTGGTTCATGTACGACTTCGCGACGACGGTCTCGTTCATCGAGGATCACCCGCAGGTGCCGGAGCTGAAGGCGGCTTGGGTCGAGGGCTACCGGTCGGTGGCGCCGCTGCCGGACGAGGACGAGGCCGAGCTCGACACGTTCGTGATGCTGCGCCGCCTGCTGCTCGTGGCGTGGATCGGATCGCACCACCAGTTCGCGACCGAGGCGGCCGAGCTCGGCGCCGGCTTCACCGAGGGCTCCTGCCGGCTGGCGGAGCAGTACCTGTCCACTCATTCCTAGGAGGAACGCGCATGTTCACGCCGGTCGAGGGGCGCACGGTGATCGTCACGGGGGGCACCAAGGGCATCGGGAAGGGCATCGCGACCGAGTTCGCGAAGGCGGGCGCGAACGTGGTCGTGACCGGGCGCGACGCCGCGGCTGGCGAGGCGGCGGTGCGGGAGCTGAGCGGCCTCGGCGGGGAGGTGTCCTACGTACAGGGAGACGTCGGCAGCGGAGCGGACTGCGAGCGGATGGCGGCCGAGGCGGTCGAGCGCCACGGCCGCATCGACGTGCTGTGTGCGAACGCCGGCATCTTCCCGGACTCGAAGCTGATGGACATGACCGAGGAGGAGATCGACCGGATCTTCGCCACCAACGTCAAGGGCACGATGCTCAGCGTCAAGGCGTGCGTGCCGGCGCTCGAGCGGAGCGGGCACGGGCGGGTGATCGTCACGAGCTCGATCACGGGGCCGTTCACGGGGTTCCCGGGGTGGTCGCACTACGGCGCCACGAAGGCGGCGCAGCTCGGCTTCATCCGCACCGCGTGCATCGAGCTCGCGAAGCGCAAGATCACGATCAACGCTGTCCTGCCTGGCAACGTCGTGTCCGAGGGGCTGGACGAGCTGGGGCCGGAGTACCGGGCGCAGATGGAGGCGTCGATCCCGCTCGGGCGGCTGGGCGACGTGTCCGAGATCGGCGCGACGGCGCTGTTCCTGGCGACCGACGAGGCTGGCTACATCACGGGCCAGACGATCGTGGTCGACGGCGGCCAGACGGTGCCGGAGTCGCTGATGGCCCTGCAGGCGGTGTAGGTGGCGGAGCCGGGCGATCCGGTGCCCGGCGCGCCGGGCGGCCTGGGGCCGCTCGGCCCGGCCGCGGCGGCGCTGCGGGATCGGCTGGCGGCCGAGATCGCCGACGGCACGCATCCGCCCGGCGGGCGGCTGGGCGCGGAGCGGGAGCTGGCCGAGCGGTTCGGTGTGAGCCGGTCGACGCTCCGAGCAGCGCTCGATGCGCTGGAGACGGAGGGCGCCGTGCGCCGGGTTCGGGGCCGGTCGGGCGGCGTGTTCGCGGCCGAGCGGCGGGTGGAGCGGGATCTCACCAGCCTGGCCGGCCTGCCGGCGTACCTGCGGCGGCAGGGGTTCCAGTCGAGCGCGCGGGTGCTGTCGACCGCCACCCTGGGCGCGGATGGGGAGACGGCCACGGCGCTCGGCGTGCCGGAGGGGACGCTGGTGCTGGAGGTGGTGCGGGTGCGGCTCGCGGATTCACGCCCGATCTCGCTGGAGCGGGCGCGGTTCCCGGCGCACCGGTTCCCGGGGCTGCTCGACCGGTCGCTGTCGGGGTCGATCTACGACCTGCTCGAGAAGGAGTACGGGCTCTCGGCCGGCGAGGCGGAGGAGCGGGTCGAGGTGGTGGGGGCGACCACCGCGGAGGCGCGCGTGCTGGAGCTGCGGCCCGGGGCGTCGCTGGTGGCGATCGGGCGGACGGCGTGGGACGCCGGCGGCGAGCCGTTCGAGCATTCGCGCGACCTGTTCCGGGCGGACCGCGTACGGATCGTGGTACGGGTGCGAGGACGTACGCCGGCGGCGCTCGGCAGCTCGGTCGAGGTCGTGTAGCTAGCGGTCGCGCCAGGCGGCCTGCGAGCGGGCGACGCAGCAGCTGCGGCCGACGCGGCAGAGGACGCGGTCGGCGGCGCGGATGAGCCGGGCGATGGATCCCAGGCGGGCGGCCACAGACGCATGCTACATCCGCCACCCAATTATTGGAGACCAAGTCGCCCCAGGTGGGCGTGACCGTCTTGTGACACCCTCGCGAGAGGGCATTTCGCCTGGTTGAGCCGAAGTGGCCTTTCCGACGGGCTCGCGGGTGACCAAGTCACCCCAGACGGTTGTGACCAATCTGGCGCGGCATCGCGACGCGTACCCGCGTGCGATACTCGCGCCGTGGCCGAGCATGAGATCACCCGCGACATGCCCACGCACCGGCGCTGGGACGAAACCATCGAGCCCGTGCTCCGCATCCAGCCCGGCGACATCGTCCACGTCGAGACCGACGACTTCGCCGGCGGCCAGATCACCCGCGACTCGACCGCGGACGACCTGCTCCGCCTCGACTTCGACCAGATCTACCCGCTCGCCGGGCCCATCCACGTCGAGGGCGCCGAGCCGGGCGACCTGCTCGCCATCGAGTTCCTCGCGTTCGAGCTGCCCGAGTGGGGGTGGGCGATGGCCGCGCCGGGCTTCGGCCTGCTTCCTCCGGGGGAGCTCGACCAGCCCAACCTCAGGTTCTTCGACCTGACGCAGGGCGACACCACCGAGTTCGCTCCAGGCATCCACATCCCGATCGAGCCGTTCTGCGGCACCACCGGCGTCCCGCAGGCGGGCATGCGCGACATCCCCGTGCCGCCGCCGCACGGGGGCGGCGGCAACATCGACCTGCGCCATCTCACCGCCGGAACCACCCTCTTCCTGCCGGTCGGCGTGCCCGGCGCGCTGCTCTCGCTCGGCGACGCGCACGCCGCCCAGGGCGACGGCGAGGTCGCCGTCTCCGGCATCGAGTGCCAGATGCGCACGACCATCCGCGTCACGGTCGGCAAGGACATGTCCGCCTCCGCGCCCGCCCTGCGCCGGCCGCCCGGCTCGCTCACCCCGCGCGTCGACGGCGGCGGCTGGTTCGCCACCACCGGGGTCGAGACCGACCTGATGGAGTCCGCCCGCCAGGCGGTGCGCCGGATG
Organism: Gaiellales bacterium; assembly: GCA_035695105.1. Taxonomy (GTDB): domain Bacteria; phylum Actinomycetota; class Thermoleophilia; order Gaiellales; family JAICJC01; genus JAICYJ01. The sequence continues at coordinate 17,596 of DASSEV010000073.1, read as the reverse complement.
ATCGACCACCTCGAGGAGCATCGCGGCCTTTCCCGGCCGGACGCCTACATGCTCATCTCCCTCGCCGGCGACCTCAAGATCACGGAAGTGGTCGACACGCCGAACTGGATCGTCGCCTGCTTCATGCCCGACGCGGTGTTCACCGAGAAATGACCGGGGGGCGCCGCAGGGCGCCCCCCGGTTGACGTACGCGTGGGAGTTCCGCTCAGCTGGGAGCCTGGTCCATCCCCTGGTTGATCATGCGACCGATGGTCTCGTACTTCGCGCGGTCGTTCGACTTCAGGTAATAGGCGTACACGAGTCCGGCAATGAAGATGCCGAGGTCTGCCCAGCAGAGCCACTTGGCGTACCAGTAGCCGCTGCCCAGGAAGTCGAGGTTGTGGATCGCCAGGTAGAGGACGACGATCTGGCTCACGACCGCGATCAGCGGCGCCGTCACCGTCGTCCACCAGTGGTGCTCTTCCTTGTGGTGCGTGCGGAAGTAGTTGAAGATCGCCAGCGAAACCAGCGCCTGGATGGCCAGGATGGACACCACGCCCATCACCGCCATCAGGCCGTACACCTGGATGTAGCCGACCGAATACGAGGCGCCGGTGCTGGGATCGACCGTTGCACGCCATACGAATGCAAGCACGATCAGCGCCGCGATCACAGACTGCGCCGTGGACGCGATGTGCGGGCTGCGATAGCGCACGTGGGTGCGTCCCAGCTGACGCGGCAGCACTTCCTCGCGGCCGAGCGAGTACATGTAGCGGGCGGTTGTGTTGTGGAATGCCATGCCGCAGGCAAACGATCCGGTGATGATGAACCAGCTGAGTGCATCCTTCAGGAACTCGTTGCCGAACTGCTTGGCTGGGATGAAGAAGAACTCGGCCGCGTTGGTCTGCGAGATGTAGGCCGCCTCGGACGTGCTGTGATATCCGGAGATGGCGGCCCACGACGTGACCGTGTAGAAGATGCCCAGCCCGATCACCGAGATGTACATCGCCCGCGGTACGGTCTTCTTCGGCTCCTTCGACTCCTCGCCGTAGTTCGGAGCCATCTCGAACCCGACCCACGACCAGAACGCGAAGAAGATGCCGATGCCGGCGGCGCCGGCGGCCACGTCATGACCGGCGAACTTGCTGGCGGGCAGGCTCTTGAATGCGTTGACCGGGTTCAGCGCGCCGAACTGGACGTTGGCTCCGCCATGCCCGAACACCACGGCGTCGAAGATGAGCAGGAACACGATTTCGCAGATCAGCGCGGCGCCTAGCACCCGTGCGGAGATGTGCACATCGAAGTACGCGAGCACGCAGATCAGCGCGATCATGAAGAACGCCGGCCAGTACCACTGCACGTGATAGCCGTACTGCGCCAGCTTGAGCGTTGCGAAATAGGCGAACCCACCCACCAGCGACACCTCGAAGACGCTGTAGGCGACCACCATCAACAATCCGGATGCCATGCCCAGCTCGCGTCCGAGTCCGTGGCTGATGAAGCTGTAGAAGCCGCCGGCGGCGGTCACCTTGCGTGCCATCGCCACGTACCCGACCGAGAAGATCGTCAGGACGATGGTGGCGAAAAGGAAACCGGCGGGCGTGCCTAGGCCATTGCCAAACCCCATCGAGATGGGGGTGTTGAACAACATGGCCGAGATCGGCGCCGAGCCGGTGACTGTGAGGAAGAGAACGCCCATGAGGCCGACCGCGCCGCCATGGAGCTTGTGCACATCGTCTCGTTGCGAGACGTCCATGCTCTCTACAACCGGGAGCATCCCTTCGTGATGCTCGCTGGCACCGGGATGATGCCCTTGTCCTTCCACGATTCCTCCTTTAAGAGATCGGCCCCCCCGGGTGTCAGTGCGCGGCCACCACCTCCTCGGGCGCGTCGCTCGAGATACTGCCAGCCTCCCCGGCCAGCGTCTCGACGAGCATCGTCTCGACCGCCGCGCGCCAGGCGTCCTGGCGCACCTCTATGCGGTCGGGTAGCAGGCGCCGGCGGGTCTTGTCGGCGTACTCCGCCTTCGCCAGCTTGTCGAACGAGCCGATCGCGCGGACGACGATGCCGTAGTCGCCGGCGCCGACGAAGCTGCCAATCCAATCGCCCGGCCGCCCGGCGTCGGCGAAGACTCCCTCCTCGACTCCCTGCCAGTAGGCGTGCTGGAACAGACACCCGGCGATGCCCTGATCGACCCAGCAGCCGGCCGTCACTGCCCTGTCGCCGCGCTGGATGCCGCGCAGCGCCAGCTGCAGCAGCTGCCGACCGCGCTTCGAGTTCGACAGCGTCGTGAGATCGTTGCGGAGTTGGCGCTCCTCGACGTTCATGTCGTCACCTTCCCGAGTTGAGATGGGCGCCGATCATGCCATCGGGTGGCATCCGTGACAAGGACGTCGCTTGCACTCATGCGGCTGCCACCGCCGCATCGAGCGCATAGCGCAGCTGATCCGGAAGCGGCGCTCCGGGGACGAGGACGCCGTCGAGCGCCGCGGTGCCGATCGTGAATCCCCAGACGCCGCGCTCGGCCAGGGCCTGGATGCGCTCCCGCGAGTCCACCGACCCGGCCGCGACCACGGGAATCGACACCGCCTCCACGACCGCCTCGACCAATGCGTCGACGTCGCCGTCGTAGCGATATGCGAGCAGGTTGATGCCATCGACGCCGAGCTGCTCGGCCCGGCGCGCGTCGTCGGCGATCTCGTTGATCGACCCCCGCAGAAGGCAAGGATGTCCGACAATCTGCCCCACGTAGGGGAAGAACCGGATGCCCGTCCCGGCGATGATCTCCTGCACCGGCTCGATCAGCGTGCCGCCGATCAGGAAGTCCGGCCCGATCTCCGCAGCCGCCCGGGCGGAGGCGAGCGTGGCCTCCTCGCTCTCCGAGACGACCTCGAGATGCGACGTGTGACCGTTGCTGCGAATGTCATCCATCAGTGCGGCCAGCTCGTCGCGCGGCAGCCCCACGTCCTTGCAGCCCACGTGCCGCACGCCCGTGTCGGCAATCGATGCGTAGATCTCGCGCGCGTCCGGAAGCGTCTTGTCGTCGCGCGTCAGCATGAAGATGAACTCGATCACCGGGCCTCCAAGTTGTACGACAACTTCGCTATGATACCGCGCCGACGAGGCGATTTGGGCGAGGACAGGAGGGAATGTGCGAGCGGCGATCTGGCAGGGGCCGGGAGAGATGACGGTCGGTGAGGTCCCCGACGCCACCTGCCCCGATGACGGCGTGCTGCTGCGCGTCACGGCGTGCGGCATCTGCGGCACCGACGTGCGCTCCTTCTACAACGGCGACCGCCGCATCTCGCCGCCGTGGGTGCTCGGCCACGAGATCAGCGGCGAGCTGATCGAGATCGGGCCGGCCGCCGCCGGCGAGGTCGAGAGCCTCGGGCTCGCGGCCGGCGACCATGTCCACTGCATCTCGACCCTCTGGTGCGGCACCTGCCGGATGTGCCGCAGCGGCAGCGAGCACCTCTGCGTCCGCGGCGAGCTGATGGGCTTCGACCACCAGGGCGCGTACGCCGAGCTGGTCGCCATCCCGCAGATCGCCCTCAAGAACTTGTTCCGGATCCCCGACGGGCTCTCGGACGAGCACGCCACCTTCGCCGACCCGCTGTCCGATGCGATCTGCGGGCACAAGGACATCGGCATCGGCCTCGACGACCAGGTGGCGGTGATCGGCGCCGGCCCGGTCGGCACTGCTCACGCCGCCATCGCCCGGCTCGAGGGCGCCGGCCAGGTGCTCATGCTCGAGACCGCCGCATCGCGCCTCGACCTGGCTCGGGACATCCTCGGCGACGAGCGCATGCGCTACGTCGACACGTCAAACGGCGACGGCATTGCGGCCGTGCGCTCCGCGACCGAGGACATCGGCGCCGACGTCGTCATCGTTGCCTGCTCGAGCGACATCGCCCAGGAGCAGGCCATGGAGATGGCGGCGCCGCGGGCCCGTGTGCTCTTCTTCGGCGGCCTGCCCAAGGGCACGACCCACATGCGCTTCCCCTCGAACATCCTCCACTACCAGGAGGTGCAGGTGCACGGTTCGTACGCCTCCCGCCACCGTGACCAGGTGCACGCGCTCGACATGCTGGCGAAGGACATCGGCGGCCTGCGCAGGGTGGTCTCGGAGGTCGTGCCGCTCGACGGCGCACCCGCGGCGTTCGGCCGGATCAAGAGCGGCGAGGTGCTGAAGATCGTGGTCGACCCGGCGGCGTAGCGATGTCCCGCCCGTCGCTCCGGCACTCGATCGCCAGCGGCCTGCGGCGCCGTGTTGCCGCGGGCGACCTGGCGCCGGGCGAGCGCCTGCCGAGCGAGCCGGAGCTGGCGAAGACGCTGGGCGTGTCGCGCAGCTCCCTGCGGGCGGCGATCGCGCTGCTCGAGGAGGACGGGCTGGTGCAGCGCCTGCACGGTTCCGGCACGTACGTCACCCACCGCCCGATCATGCGCAACGACCTCAGCCGTAACTTCGGCGTCTCGTCGATGATCGCGGCCATGGCGCTCGAGCCGGGGACGGTGGACGAGCGGTGCCGCGTCGAGCCGGCGCCTGCCCCGGTCGCCGAGCCGCTGCTGCTGCAGCCCGGCGACCCGGTCACCGCGCTGCACCGCGTGCGCACGGCAGACGGCCGCCGCATCGTCTACTCGATCGACTGGTGCCGGCCGGAGGTGCTGTCGGCGGAGGAGATGAGCGAGCTTGGCGACGGCTCGCTCTACGAGAGGCTCGCGCACCGCGGCCTGCCTGTGCACCATGGGGTCGCGACCATCTCTCCCGAGATGGCGAGCGGCGAGGTGGCGCAGCGGCTGGACGTTCCGCGCGGCGCGCTCCTGCTCACGCTGTTCCAGGTCGACAGCACGGCCGACGGGCACGTGGTGCTGGTGTCCGAGGAGCACCACCTGGCCGACGCCTTCGAGGTGACCGTCTACCGGCGCGGGCCGGGCGAGGGCAGCGAGGAGGCGTGACCGGAGGACCGCTGGTCGTCGGCGTCGACGTCGGCTCGCAGGGGACGTGCGCTCAGGCGATCGGCCCGGACGGCGAGCTGGCCCACTCCAGCTACGTCCCGCACGAGCTGTCGTACCCGCGGCCGGGCTGGGCCGAGCAGGATCCGAGCTCGTGGCTGGGCGCCGTCGGCCAGGCGCTTGCGGAGGTGCGCCGCGCCACCGCCGGGCGGCCGCTGCTCGGCGTGTCGTTCGGCTCGCAGCTGGACGGGCTCGTCGCCGCGCGCGCGGACGGCGAGCCGTGCGGGCCCGCGCTGATCTGGATGGATCGCCGCGCAGGCGACCAGGCCGACGCGGCCGCTCGGCGCATCGACCCCGCCCGCCTGCGCGAGCTGACCGGCTGCAACCTCGACCCGGGGCACGTCGCTGCGAAGATCGCGTGGCTGGCCGAGCACCGGCCGGAGCAACACTCGGACGCGCGCTGGTTCCTCCTGCCCGGCTCCTACGTTGCCTGGCGCGCCAGCGGCGAGCCGGCCGTCGACCCCTCCAACGCATCGAGCACGATGCTGCTCGACGTCCGGACGGGCGACTGGTCGGACGAGGCGTGCGACGCGTTCGCGGTGGATCCGGATCGGCTCGCCCCGGTGCGCCCGCCGCACCAGGTGCTCGGCCCGGTGGCGCCGTGGCTGCGCGACGCGGCCGGGCTCGATCCGTCCACCCAGGTCGTGCTCGGCTGCGGGGACGAGATGGCCGGGACGCTCGGGGCGGGTGTGGTCGACCCGGGGTCGGTCTGCGACGTGATGGGCACCGCCGAGCCGGTGTGCGCCGTGACGACGTCGCCGGCGCTCGACCCGGACTGCGTCACCGAGCTGCATCCGCACGCCGATCCGGACGGATGGCTGCTCGAGAACCCGGGCTGGCTGTCCGGCGGCGCCTACCGGTGGTTCCGGGACGAGCTCGGCTCGGTCGAGGCGGCGCGCGCCGCAGCGACCGGCGGCGACGTGTACGAGCTGCTGAACGACCTGGCGGCCGGGGCCCCGGCGGGCGCGGACGGCGTGCTGTGGGTGCCGGCGCTGGCCGGTGCGACGGCGCCGGAGTGGAATGCCGACGCCCGGGCAGGCTGGTTCGGGCTGACGGCCGCGCACGGGCGGGCGCACCTCGCCCGCGCGCTGCTCGAGGGCAACGCCTTCGCGCTGCGCGACGTGCTCGAGGCAATCCGCGCCGCGGGGCAGGAGCCGGCCGAGCTGGTCTGCGTGGCCGGCGGGGCGCGCGGCGACCTGCTGCGGCAGATCCGGGCGGACGTCACGGGGCTGCCGGTCACGCGGCCGGACGACGTCGAGACCACCGCGCGCGGCGCGGCGATGCTGGCGGCGGCCGGGTGCGCCCTGTACCCCTCGGTGCGCGAGGCAGCGCTGGCGATGGCCGGGCCGCGGCTCGATCCGGTGCTGCCGGACCCGGAGTGCGGGGCGGTCTACGACGATCTCTACCGGCGCCACCGCGAGCTGTACGCCGCGCTGCGGCCGATGTTCGCCCGGGCCTAGTCGGCCCACCAGTCGCGGACGCCCTCGACGTCGTCGCGCTGGTCGATGCTGGGCGCCGCGATGACGAGGATCTCGAGCCCCTCGGGGCCAGCCTCGTATCCGCGCCAGGTGCCGGGCGGGACCCGCACGGCGTCCCATTGCCGCACGTCGAAGATCTCGTCGTCGCACTTCATCCGGCCGCCCCCGCGCACGACCACGTAGACCTCCTCCTGCTCCCGGTGCGTGTGGCCGAAGGGGAAGCGCTGGCCGGGCGGGATCCGCTGGTAGCTCAGCCCCGAGCGCTCGAGCCCGAGCGACTCGCCGGCGGCTCGGAACTCGAGGCCGGCCGGGCCGTTGAACTGCGGCCCGAGGTCGTCGAGGTCGTCCCTGAGGTTTCTGCGCGTGAACGGCACCTCGCAATTCTACGGCGGACGCGCATGCCTAGCCGTTCGCAGCGCAGCGGGCACAGCGGTGCCCGGCGCCGAAGAACCGCCCGGAAACGCAGGAGCCGCCCGCGGCCGACGGATGGAAGCGTTCCATCGGCTGGTCGCAGCCGTAGCACTCGGCAACGCCGTCGGCATGGAGCACGAGCGGGCCGGGGCAGATGGGGAGCTTGCGGGCATTCAGCCGCACGGCGAGCGCGTTCAGGCGCGCCAGGCTCTCGACCTCCTGTGGGGTCACCCACGAGTGCCCCTCGACGTTTGCGCTCGCCGTCGCCTGGTGCTCAGCTCCGGGGGCCGGCTCGTCGGCGAGCGGAAGCTGCGCTGCGCGCCTGGGCGTCGTCGACGGCGGCGGGCAGGAGGCGGCGGCCAGGATGTCCGCGGCCTCGCCGCCCTCGGCGACGCCCTTGAACAGGCCCATCATCGACCTCGCGATCTCGCGGTTCCGAAGAACGAGCGCCGTGTATTGCCTGATTGCCGCGTCCTCGTCCACCGACAGATTGCGCTTGCTGGTTACTGCCGGACGCCCGATCGTCGAGATCGAGACCGCGCCCCCCGACAGATGCCGGTTGAGGGCGGCGCAGACCTGCGCGGCCAGCGCCCTGCGCTCGACGGGGAGCAGTACTGGAATCTCGCTCTCGGCCGTTGCGTTACCCGGTGCCTGGATCAGGCTCGTCATCACCGGTGGAAAGCCGTCGACCGAGGCTCCGGCGAGCACCACCCATGCGCCGGCGGCCTCGGCGTCCCATCCATTGGTGCTGAGCATCCGGGCGAGGAGGGGAGACGGTTCGTACGAGGTGCCCTCGCTCACGGCTTCCCCGCTGGATCGCACCGGTCGCAGACATGGCCCCGTCCCACCTGCCGCCACCACTCACACGCGATGGTCGTCCCCGACAGGTGCGGGGTCTCGGCGGGATCCGCGCAGCCGAAGCACTCGACCACGCCGTCCGCATGGATCATGATCGGGCCGGCGCAGGCCGCCTGGACGCCGATTCCCCGAGGAGAGCGGGCCAGCCTGCCGATCAGCAGCAGTGTGATCCGGTACTCCTCTGGCGTATAGCCCTCCTTGGTCTCCTCCGGCGTAGGGAGCGGCAGGGACTCCTCGCCGAGGGACGGCCATCGCGCGGCGGAGGGCGGGTCGTTCGACCACGGGCGGGGTCTGAGCAGGTTGAGCATCTCGCCGTCCACATGGTCGAGCGCGGTCTCGACGTCAGAGCCGTCCGCGATAGCGTGAAAGGCCCCTGCGTAGCCGGCCATGCGCTTCCAGAGCAGCCTGATCGACTCGTTGATCACCTCGAACGCCTGGCCGGCGGGCATCAGGCCGACGTCCGCATCCAGGTTTGCGTACGGACAGGCATGGTCGACGGCGAAGCGAACCCGGCTCCGGGCCGAGAGCCAGAGGCACAGCTCCATCATCGCCTCGAGGCGTTGCCCGTCTACGGGGATCGGCAGCGAGCATCCGAAGGTGGGCGCAGTGCCGTCGATGCTCACGGTCGTGGTCATCCAGAAGTCGACGGAGCTGCTGTTGCCGACCAGTTGGAATACCTTCGGCGCCACAGCGACAGGCGAGAGCTTTCGTCGCCGCAGGACCTCGAGCAGGACGGTCCCGGCGTCCTTCTCCGTCCGGATGACGTCGACGGGCTCATTCTCGTCTCCACGGCGAAACAGCTTCACGCGACCGAGTATCCGCCCGCGACGGCCCCGAGCCAACACCTGATCGAGGTATCGGGCGGTGTAGGCTCGCCGCCATGGCAGACGACGCCCTCCAGCAGGCGCTCGACGACCTCGCCCGCTTCCCGCTGCTCGAGGCGATCTACGGCAGGCGGTCGCGGCGCTTCCCGATGGGCGGCGAGATCCCCGACGGCCTGCTCGCCTACCGCTCGCAGCACGAGCACGTCGCACTGTCAGACCTGGAGACGATGCTGATCCTCGTGACGATGGCCGGCACCACGGGCTGGCACTTCGGCATCACCCGCCACGCCCGCTACGCGCCGCACTTCGCGAACTACAACGGCGCGGCGGCCGGCCGCACCTTCCCCTCGGCCGCCGGCTTCCACACGGCCGAGCTGTTCTACACCGACGACAGCGGCCTGTACTACTTCCCGACCCGCGACGCCGGCGCGCAGGTCGACCCCGCGGTCGAGGAGGTGACGCCGCAGCTGATGATCGAGCGCCATCGCGACCGCGTCGTCCGGCTCTCGGATCAGCGGCTGTACCTGCCGCGCGAGGAGCCCTACCTCGAGGGCCACAACACCTGGATCGCGAACGAGCCCGGCTCGCTGCTGGTCATCCCGGTCGCCGACATCGCCCAGCACCACATCGCCAACATCTGCTTCTTCACGCAGAACGGCTTCTGCCTGTACGACGACATCAACGGCCGGCCGATCCCCGGCATCGATCGGTTCGAGGGGCTGGTCGACACGTCCCAGCCGGTGCCGCTCTCGTTCGTCGAGCAGTACTCCCTGACCGAGGCGACGGCCGAGCTGATGGTGTCGAGCTACAACGGCGCGCTGCTGCTGCAGGCCATGGGCCTGGGAGGGTGGTCGTACGACGGCATCGAGCACATGGCGCTGCTCGGTGCCTCCGGCGAGGACGAGGTTCCCGGGCTCGGCTTCCGCTACGACACCGACCCCCGCTGGGGCACGCCGAACCCGACCGGCCGCACCGACGGCACGTTCCATGCCTTCTGCCCGCCGCACTTCGAGACCATGGCCGACGCCGTCGAGGCGTTCGCGCAGCGCAAGTTCGGCCCGGGCGGCCCCTACCACCCCGACACGCCGGGTGCCTGGTCGGAATCCGCGGCGATCCGGGCATCCGCCGAGCCGTACTCCGAGGAGTTCAAGGCCTGCGTCACGCTCCAGTGCGACTACACGCTCGAGACGTGGGGCAAGTTCCCCGGCACCGTGCCGAGCGTGTGGGTGATGAACGTGCTGCAGGCGCAGCACCTCGACCTCGACTTCTACGACCGCTTCTTCCGGCCGGGCTCTGTGCTGGAGACACACCGCCGGCACTTCGACGTCTGGCACCCTCCGCACGACGAGTGACGACGTTCCGGGAGGACAGATGAACGAAGGCATCAAGACCGTGCTGCACCCCGTGACCGATCTGGACACGGCGAAGCGCGTGTACAGCGCGCTGCTCGGCGTCTCCCCGCAGGCTGACTCGACGTACTACGTCGGCTACGACGCCGGCGGCCAGCACATCGGCCTCGTGCCCGGCAGCGACATGACCGCGCCCGTGTCGTACTGGCACGTCGACGACATCGAGGCGACGCTGAAGGAGGTCTCGGCGGCGGGCGCGACGGTCAAGGAGACGCCGCGCGACGTCGGCGGCGGGCGCCTCGTGGCGACGTTCACGGATCCGGACGGAAACGTGCTCGGCGTCCTGCAGGATCCGTGACCGGCTAGAACGGGCCGCCGCCGCCGGGCGGATCCTGCAGCCCGCGCGTGGCGATCTCGTCCGCCTGGACGCCCTCGATGTCCTCGCGGGCCGCCTCGCGGCGTTCGGCGGCAACGGGGTCGTGGCTCTCCTCGGCGTCCTTGAGGATCTCCTCGTCCTCCCGGCGGAACATCCTCTTGATCGAATCGATGATTCCCATGCGACGGATGCTACGCCGGGTGAACCAAAGGTGCCAGGCACTGTTGGTTCACCGGCCGCGTTGTTGCCGAACCGCGACGGGTGTTACAGATCCGCGACGGCGGGTGCGATGTCGTTGCCGATGATCTCGAGCGGCGTGATCTGCTCCATCGCGGCCACCTGCCCGTGCGCCACCGTGAAGCCCATCTCCGACAGCCGGCCCAGCTCCTCGATGATCCGCCCGGTGTTCTCCCCGTCGGCGCCGACCTCGAACCGGTAGCTCACCGTCTTCTCGATCTCGTCGTAGTCGCGGCCCTCGTTCTCGCAGTGCCGCTTCAGCACGTCCAGCTTGTGCGGCAGCTCCTCGCTGTTGAACAGGTTGCACGCGTCCGCGTACCGCGCGACCAACCGCAGCGTCTTTCGCTCGCCGCCGCCGCCGATCAGGATCGGCGGGCGCGGCCGGCGCAGCGGCTGCGGCACGTTCAGCGTGCGCTCGAGCTGGTAGTGCCTGCCCTCGTACGGCTGCTCTGACCCGCTCCACATCTGCTCCGCGATCTGCAGCGTCTCCTCCAGCCGCTCGAACCGCTCCGCGATCGGCGCGAACGGCAGCCCCAGCCCGCGCGCCTCCTCGTCGTTCCAGGCGGCGCCGATGCCGAGCATCGCCCGCCCGCCCGACAGCACGTCCAGCGTCGACACCTGCTTCACCAGCAGCCCCGGCGGCCGGTACACGACGCCCGTGACCAGCGTCAGCAGCTGCATCCGCGACGTCACCGCCGCCGCGTAGCCGAGCGCCGTGTAGGCCTCGAGCATTTCCTGCTCCGGCGGCCCGTTCACGCGGATCTGCCAGACGTGATCCATCACGCTCAGCCGGTCGAAGCCGGCCTCCTCGGCGGCGACCGCGATGCGGCGGAAGTCCTCCGCGATGGTGGGCGGCCCACCGGGCCAGGTGAACCGCGCGACGTGGATCCCGAGCTTCATCGGCGGGGAGAATAGCCCCGCCCGCAACCCCTCTAGTCCTGCGGCTCACCGTCGGAGTATTCGAGCGCCTCGATCCGCCCGATCACGCCCAGCCCGCGCCAGAAGATCTTGCTCGACCGCGGATACCAGCACATGTCGTTCGGCTTGCGTGTGCCGTAGATCAGCATCGTCACGCCGTCCGGCCCACCGCGGAACGAGTGCGCGACCCTGGTTCCGGCCGGCCGCGACACCACGTGTCCGGGGCGCAGCTCGATCCGCTCGGTCTGCCGGCCGCGGCTCTCCATGACGGGCGACGGCCACAGCTCGAGCGTCGTCGACCCCTCCAGGATGACGAAGATCTCCTCCTCCTCGGAGTGGCAGTGCGGCGGCGACCCCATCCGCCCCGGGTCGAGCCGCTCCCAGTGGAGTCCCGCCAGCGTCGAGCGCTCCTGCGTCGCGAGTGGCGCGCTCAGAATCCCGGGGAACTCCTGCTTCTTCGCGTCATCGATGTTGACGATGTTCTCGGGCCGCGGCGCCGGCTCGCCCACCTCCAGCGGCGGCTGCTGCGCCTCGATCTCCCACGGGTCGTCGGTGCGGCCCTCCACCCACGGCCACCCCAGCCGGATCGCCCGCGACCGCGGCAGCCATCCGAGCTCCGTCGGGTGCCGCGTCCCGAACACCAGGAACTCGAGCCCCTCCGGCCCGGCCATGAACGTGTGCTCGAAGTGGTCCGGCTGCTGGATCACGCAGTCGCCCGGCCGCACCTCGTGCACCGCCTCGTCCTGCCATGCCAGCCCGCCGCCGGCGAGCACGTAGTACAGCTCCTCGGCGGCGCCGTGCGAGTGCGGCGGGGTCGGCAGGCGCCCGGGCGCGACGCGCACGCGGTTGACGCCGACGCCGACCGTCCCGGCCGCCTTGCCGAGCAGCTGCCACTCGGCGTCCATCTCGCCCTTGGCGAGGCGGTGCCACTCGACGTCGTCCCAGTGCGCCAGGCCCACGGCCCTGACTCTACCCCGCCTGCTCGGCCCACCTCTCGGCCTCGCGGTGCAGCGATCCCAGCCGCAGGTGCCCGAACAGGTAGAACGCTGCGACCAGCCCCAGCAGCAGGTTGAAGGCAAGGATCACCGCCTGCGCGCCGACCGAGAACGCGAGCACCTGGCCGGCCCCCGCGGCGCCGCTCAGCGCGAATACGAGCAGCCCCTGCTGCGCGCCGACCCCGCCCGGTGTGAACGGCAGCGCGGTCGACACCGAGTCGATCACGACCACCAGCAGCGCGTAGCGCACGGCCGAGGGCACGCCGAATGCGGCGAGCAGGGCGTAGGCCGTCGCCACTCGCAGCGCCCAGTCGAGCAGCTGCGGCAGCGCCACCACGCGGACGAACCGGCCGGGGGAGCGGAGGATCGCGAACCCCTGGGCGATCCGGCGCCAGAGCGCGAGCAGGTGGTGGGCGACCCACTCCGCGGCGAGCACCGAGGCCGAGACGGCCACGCCGGCGACGATCGCGACCAGCAGGTAGTGGTTGGCGTAGAACGAGAACTCGAACGCCTTGCTGTCGGGCAGCTTGACCAGCGGAGGCAGCCAGCCGAGTGCGACCGTGGCCCCGGCCATCCCGGCGACGACCACCGCCCCGAACACGGTCTCGGCGACCAGCGTCGAGATGATGGTGGCGTACGGGGCGCGCGGGACGATCCGCCGCACCGCATAGATCCGGATCAGGTCACCGCCGCGAAGCGGCGCTACCGCGTTCGCGCCGGCACCGGTCAGGTACGCGGCCGCCGCGTCGCGGAACCGCACCTCGCTGCCCGGGAACGCGGCGCGCAGGATGCCGCACCACACACCGGAGCGGACCATCAGGCTCGCGAAGTGGAGGGCCAGCGCGATCAGGAGCGGCAGCAGGTGGGTGTCGCCCAGCCGGTCGCCGAATGCGCTGACCGCGTGGCGAAGCGATTCCAGAGAACCGGTCATGCATTCATCATCGGCGTGAATTCTTGGACCTGCATCAGGAACGGCCCGTATGTTCAGGTCGCCCTCGGGCCGGCGGGGCCATGCCGTAGACTGCGCGCGGCGCCGAGGCCCGAGCCATGGATACCCCGACGAATCCTGCACCTCCCGGCATCGAATGGCTGCAGCAGCGCCTGCAGTACCTGCAAGCGCTCTCGGCCGCGCTTGCCGCTGCCCGCAGCGAGCAGCGCGCGATCGATGCCACGCTCGACAGCGGCATCGCGGTGTTCGAGGCCGACCAGGCGGTCGTCGCGATCCTCGACGACGGCGGTGCCGCCTTCAGCGTCCGGGCGCTGCGCGGCTACTCGGGCCGCACGCTCCAGGATTGGGGCAAGTTCCCGAACAGCGACGAGTTCCCGCTCTCCGAAGCGGTGCGCCACCAGCGGCCGGTGATCACGCAGGGCGAGGCGGATCTGATCGCCCGCTACCCGAAGCTCGGCGGCACCGCCCGCTCGGCGACGCTGGTCTGCCTGCCGCTCGGCGAGACCGCCGGCGTCGCGCTCGGCTACGACACGGAGCGGCACTTCACCGACGCCGAGCTCGAGTTCATGATGGCCGTCGCCCAGCAGTGCGGCGAGGCGATCCTGCGGTCGCAGCTGGACGAGGAGCGCCGCCGCCGCTCACGCCGGCTCGCCCTGCTGGCCGAGGCCGGCCAGGTCTTCGCCCGCACGCTCGACTACCGCGAGACGCTCGCCGACGTCGCCAACCTGGCCGTCCCGCAGCTGGCCGACTGCTGCATCGTCGACGTGGTCGAGCCTGGCGGGCTGCACCAGCTGGCGACGGTGCACGTCGAGCCGGGCCGGATGGACCGGATCGCCGAGCTCGAGCGCCGCTATCCGGCCGACGCGCGCGAGCCGCGCAGCCCGGTGGGGGCGGTGCTGCGTGCCGGCGAGGCGACGGTGCTGCCCGAGATCACCGAGCTGTTCCTCGAGACGATGACGCGCGACGAGGCGCACCGTCAGGCGCTGCGCGAGCTGGGGCTGACGTCGCTGATCATCGCCCCGCTGGTCGCCCGCGGCCGCACGCTCGGCGCGATCACGTTCATCCAGGACGTCTCCGGCCGCCACTACGACGCCCAGGATCTGGCGACGGCCGAGAGCCTGGCCGACCGCGCCGCCGTGGCGATCGACAACGCCCGCCTGCACCAGGCGCAGGTCGACATCGCGACCACGCTGCAGCGCGGCCTGCTCCCGCTGCGGCTGCCCGAGCTGGAGGGCATCGAGCTGGCCACTCGATACGTGGCCGCCGGCGAGGGGCAGGAGGTGGGCGGAGACTTCTACGACGTGTGGGAGCTGCCCGACGGGGCCTTCGGCGTCGCGATCGGCGACGTCTCCGGCAAGGGCGCGGAGGCGGCCGCGATGACGGCGCTCGCGCGCGACAGCATCCGCGTGGCATCGCTGCACGAGCCGACGCCGAGCCGGGTGCTGACGATCCTGAACGGCCAGCTGCGCACGAACGCGCCGTCCGACCTGTTCTGCACGGCCGCGTACTGCTACGCGCAGCGGTCGGGCGACGGCGGGCTCGACCTCACGGTCGGCCTCGGCGGCCACCCGTTCGGCCTGGTCCGGCGGCTGGACGGGAGCGTCGAGACGGCGGGGCGCGTGGGGACGCTGCTGGGGCTGGCCGAGCCGCTCGAGCTGACCGACCACCGTCTGCATCTGGCGCCCGGGGAGCTGCTCCTCTTCTACACCGACGGCGTCACGGAGCACCGCAAGGACGGCGAGATGTTCGGCGAGGAGCGGCTGATGGAGCTGCTGGCGGGCGTGCCGGACGGGACGCGGCCGGACGCGCTGCTGCGCACGCTGGAGCAGGCGCTGCAGGACTTCGCGGCGACGCCGAAGGACGACATCGCGATGATCGCGCTGCGCGCGGCCTCTCAACCGGGGCCAGGCTGAAGCCGGCCGGGGTCAGGCCTCTGGCCTGACCCGTGTGCGCCTGAGCGAGGTGCCAGGCTTCAGGCTGGCACCTCATCAACTGACCTAGACGTTCAGCTCGTGCCAGCTCTTCTCGCTCAGCTCCACGCCGTGGCGGTCCGCCGCTGACTTGATCCGCGCCCAGGCCTCGTCGCGGTCCTCGTCGTTCACGCCCTCCACCTGGTTGAACCGCGCCACGGCGTTCCGCACGTGCTCCGCGTCCACGAGCGGCAGCTTGCGCTGATCCTTGAACGCGAACGACTCGTTGCCGAGGTCGTTGCGCTCGGCGGTCGAGAGGCTGTGGGATTCGTCGGCCATGATGTCCTCCTCTGGATCGGCTGCCCCCTCGCCATACCCGCGCGCGCCGGCTCCTACCCGCGGTCGAGCAGCCGGAACGCGACCCCGGTGGCAACGCCGTAGACGAGGTGGTACGACCAGTCCTTCGCAAGCGACTTCGCGCTGTACTTCCAGGGCGGGTCGTAGATCCCCATCGCCGGCAGCACCGCGTAGCCGCTGCTCCATACGGCCGTCCCGAACGACGCGCCGCTGCCGGGGCCAGCGCCGCGGCCACCTGCGACCAGGCCGTACAGCCCGCCCCAGCCGGTGCCGTACGCCCAGTGGACGAGGTTGGTCATCGCCGGTGCCAGCCGCGTCGAGGCATCGCGCTCGAACACGCCGTGCACGACCCGGTAGCCCACCTGGGCCGGTGCCGGCGCCTCCTCCCAGCTGTCGGGCACCTGGGGCACGAGCGCATCGTGCAGCGAGCGGCCCTTCCGCATCGACGTGATCGTCTGGTACGCGGTCATGGCGCCCGTCCCCATCGCCCCGGCGGCGAGGCCGGTGGCGAGCGCGCGAACCGGCGACATGCTCAAGCCAGCGCCCCCTGGGCGGCCAGCGCGACCACCTCGTCCAGCCGCTCGCACAGCTCGACCGGGTCCTCGCAGACCACGGCGGCTCCGGACTCCTCGAGCTCCGCCGTCGCGAACCCGCCGGTGCGCACCGCCGCGCTGGGCAGCCCGGCGGCCTTCGCCGCCAGCACGTCCCAGGGCGAGTCGCCGATCACGATGCCGCGGTCGCATCCAGACTTCTCGAGCGCCTTCTCGATGCCCTCCGGGTCGGGCTTCGACCGCTCGACGTCGGACGCCGCCGTGTAGCCCGCCACCAGATCCTCGGCTCCGAGCAGCCGCAGGTAGCGCTCGATCTCCGCCTCCTCGGCCGAGGTCGCGAGCACCGCGGGGATGCCGCGCTCGTGCAGCTCGCGGAGCAGCCGGGTCGCGCCCGGCAGCGGCGCCACCTGGTCGCGCACCGCGGCGAACCGTCGCGCGTGCTCCTCCTCCGCCTGCTCGGCGATCCGGCCGGCGCGCTGCTCGCCGAGCAGCTCGGCCAGCAGCCGCGGCCCCTGCATGCCGATCAGCCGGTGGGTGCGCGCGGTGGGGATGTCGTGCCCGAAGCCGCGCAACGTGAGCGCCCAGGCGGTGGCGTGCAGGTAGGTGGAGTCGACGAGGGTGCCGTCGACGTCGAGCAGCATCGCGAACTCGGCCATCACGACGCACTGCCCGCGCCGGCGCAGAGGCAAACTCACGCGTCGAGCAGCCGCCGCAGGTCGAGGCCGTTTCGCACCGCGAACGCCTCCCAGTCGTTGTTGAAGTAGACGAGCATCTGCGCTTGGCGCGACCACCGGCGGATCCGCTCGGCCCACTCCTCGAGCTCGCGCGGCGAGTAGTTGCCGCGCCGGCCGCGGTGGCCATAGTGGAAGCGGACGTAGCCGAAGTCGGCGGTGAGGCGGTGCTCCTGGAACGGCCGGTCGGGCGTGTCGCCGACCACGAGCGCGATGTTCGCGTCGCGCAGCATCCGCATCACCGGCGGGCAGAACCACGACGGGTGCCGGAACTCGAACGCGTGGCGCTGGTCGCGGGGCAGTTGCTCGATGGCCGCGGCCAGCCGCGCGTCGTCGCGCTCGAAGCTCCCGGGAAGCTGCCAGAGCAGGCAGGTCAGCTTGCCCGACTCGATCAGCGGCTCGATCCGCTCCTGCAGGCGCAGCCAGCCGTCGTGCACCTCGCGCAGCCGCTTGATGTGCGTCAGGTAGCGGCTGACCTTGACCGCGAACGTGAACCCGTCGGGCGACCCGTCGACCCACCCCTGCACCATCGAGCGCCGCGGCAGCCGGTAGAAGGTGGTGTTGACCTCGACCGTGCAGAACAGCTCGGCGTAGCGCTGCAGCCAGACCCGTGCCGGCTCCCGGTGATAGACGGGCTCGCGCCAGTGGTTGTAGCTCCAG
>DASSEV010000072.1:0-20456 GCA_035695105.1 Gaiellales bacterium | reverse complement strand
GTCGGCGCTGAGCTGCCCGACGCCGCGCGTGCGCTCGAGCCAGATCTGGTTGCGGTCGAGCAGACCCAGGTACTCGTCGAGCGCGCTCGGCATCCACTCGACGAACTTCCGGCACTCGTCGTAGAAGCCCTCCGGGATGTCCTCGGCGAGCCCGCCGATCTGGAAGTAGCGCGTGTGCATGCGCTGGCCGGCGACCATCTCGAACAGGTCGAGGATCTGCTCGCGCTCGCGGAAGCAGTACCAGAACATCGAGATCGCGCCCAGCTCGAGCGCCGACGTCCCGAGGAAGACGAGGTGCGAGTGGATGCGGTTGAGCTCGCACATGAGCATGCGCATCCACACGGCCTTCTCGGGGATCTCCATCCCGAGCAGCTTCTCGACCGCGAGCACGAAGACGAGCTCGTTGTTCTGGTAGCCGACGTAGTCGATGCGCTCCGGGTACGTGACGCACTTCCACCACGTCTTCTGCTCCATCGTCTTCTCGAAGCCGGTGTGCAGGTAGCCGATGACGGCGGAGAGCCCTTCGACCTGCTCGCCGTCGAGCTCGACGATCAGGCGGAGCACGCCGTGCGTCGACGGATGGTTCGGCCCGAAGTTGATCGTGAGGATGTCCTCGCTGTCGCGCAGCTCGGCCGGGACGTCGAGGATCGTCGGCACGCGCGACGGGATCCGCGTCCCCTCGTACGGCGCCGGGTAGACGACCGGCCAGGGCTTCGTCGTCGTGCGCTCGGGAGCGATCGCCACGGCTACTCGGCCTCGCTGAAGCGGACCGGCTCGCCGCCGATCGGATAGTCCTTGCGGAGGGGGTGGCCCTCCCAGTCCTCGGGCATGAGGATGCGCTCGAGGTTCGGGTGGCCGGCGAAGCGGATGCCCATCAGGTCGAACTGCTCGCGCTCGTGCCAGTCGGCCGTCGGCCACACCGGAACGACCGTTGGCACCGGCTCGCCATCGTCCACCCGGACCTGCAGCCGCACGCGGTCGGGCGGGCCGTCGCCGACGTGGGCGAGGTGGTACACGACCATGAACCGCTTCGCGGGCGCTGTGACGGTCTCGGGCGTGCCCCAGCTGCCGGTGCGGTTGATGTCGCGGCCGGACTCCGTGCCGAAGTAGCCGGCGACCTCGTCGCCGTACCCCAGGAAGTCGACCGCCGAGACGGCCGACAGGAAGTTCTTGCCGTGCGCGTCGCGCAGGAGCGTGCACACGTCCACCAGGTGCTCCCGGGAGATGGTGAGGGTGGGCATGTCGATGCCGTCCTCGTGCGCCTGCACGGCGCCCGGGACGGCCCCTTCGACGGCGGCGGCGAGGTTCTCTGCGTTCACGCCTTCGACTTCTCCAGCTCGTAGGCCGGCGGCACACCGGCGCGGATCTTCTTCTGGATCAGCAGCAGCCCGTCCACCACCGCCTCCGGCCGCGGCGGGCAGCCGGGGACGTGCACGTCGACCGGCACGATCTTGTCGACGCCCTGCAGGATCGCGTAGTTCGCGAACATGCCGCCGGAGCTCGAGCAGGCGCCCATGGCCATCACCCACTTGGGCAGCAGCATCTGGTCGTAGACCTGGCGCAGCGGCGGGGCCATCTTGTGGGAGACCCGGCCCGAGACGATCATCAGGTCGGCCTGGCGGGGCGAGGAGCGGAACACCTCCGAGCCGAACCGCGCGATGTCGTAGCGCGGCGAGGGCAGCGACATCATCTCGATCGCGCAGCAGGCGAGGCCGAAGCCGGCCGGCCAGATCGAGTTGGACGACGTCCAGGCCATGGCCTTCTCGATCGTCGTCAGCATCACATACTGCTCGAGATCGCCGGCCCGCACGGCCTTCGAGATGCTGACCGGCGTCACCGCCATTCCAGCGCGCCCTTCTTCCAGATGTACACGTAGGCGACCACCAGCAGCACCACGAATACGGCCATCTCGGCGAACCCGAACCCCTTCAGCGCGTGCATGCGCAGCGCCAGCGGGTAGAGGAAGACGATCTCGATGTCGAAGACGATGAAGAGCATCGCCGTCAGGTAGTACGACACCGTGAAGCGGTGCGCGCGGAAGCCGCCCGACGACACGCCGGACTCGAACGGGATGCGCTTGTCGCCGGCTCGGCGCTTGGATCGTGTGTCCAGGGCGAAGGTGGCGAACAGGAGCGACAGCGGGATCGCCATGGCGATCACGGAGTAGACCAGCACGGCTGCCCAATGGCCCAGCACGAAACGCGACTATAGCACCGGGATTGCGGGTGTGACGATCTCGGCCTGGAACGGCCGCAAACCCGCGTGAACACGCGGTATCCTGTGTCACAAAGTCGGCGTGGAAACGGCCCTCCGCGCGGGGCTACTCATGTTCCGGGGCCTTCGCTACGATATGACCAGGACGGGCGATGATTGCCCGGCATCTCCAGGAGGTAGTGAGGACACCATGGTGACGATCACGGAGCGGGCGGCCGAGAAGGTCAAGGAACTGCTGGCTGCCGAGAACGATCCCAGCCTGACGGCACTTCGCGTCGCCGTCGAGGGCGGCGGGTGCTCGGGCTTCCAGTACGCGCTCGGCTTCGACTCCTCTCCGGAGGACAACGACGAGACCTGGGAGCACCACGGCGTGCGGGTGATCGTCGACCGGTTCAGTCTCCCGTACCTCCAGGGCTCGAGCGTCGACTACATCGACGGGCTGATGGGCGCCGGGTTCCAGATCGAGAACCCGAACGTGGTCGCGGCCTGCGGCTGCGGCAGCTCCTTCCAGGCGAAGGACGAGGTCGCGGCGGACGCGGTGCCGGCGGCAGACGGAGCCTGCGGCAGCGGCTGCGGCTGCAGCCACTAGGGCTACCCTTCACTGCATCACGGCCCGGCCGCGATCGGTAGAGTTTGGATCCAAACTCTGGGCTGATCATGGAGCAGATCGTCGACATCACCATCATCGGAGGCGGCCCGACCGGCCTCGCCGCCGCGTACTACGGCGGCCATCGCGATGCCTCGGTGCGGATCGTCGAGAGCCTCGAGCAGCTCGGCGGCCAGGTGTCCGCCGTGTATCCCGAGAAGCACATCTTCGACGTCGCGGGGTTCCCCAAGGTGAACGGCCAGGAGCTGATCGACCGTCTGATCGACCAGGCGATGCAGTACCAGCCCGAGGTGCGTCTGGGCGAGGTGATCGAGCGCGTCGAGCACCGCGACGACGAGGTGATCGAGCTGCACACCGCCGGCGGCGAGACGCTGCTGACGCGCACGATGATCATCACCGCCGGGCACGGCGCGTTCAATCCCCGCACGCTCGGCCTACCCGAGCTGGAGGCGTTCGAGGGCGCGGGCCTGCACTATTACGTGAAGGAGAAGGCAGCCTTCGCCGGCAAGCGGGTGGCGCTGGTCGGCGGCGGCGACTCCGCGCTCGACTGGGCGATGAACCTGCAGGACACCGCCGAGCTGCCCATCACGCTGATCCACCGGCGAGACCGGTTCCGCGGGCTCGAGTCCTCGGTCAACGAGGTTCGCCGGCTGGCCGACGAGGGCGGCGTCCGCATCCTCACGCCGCACGAGGTGCGGGGTGCGGAGGGCAATGGGACGCTCGAGGCGATCACCGTCGAGAACACCGACACGGGCGAGACCGAGCGGATCGAGGTCGACGCCGTGGTCACGCTGCTCGGCTTCATCTCCCACCTCGGCCCGATCGCGGAGTGGGGCCTCGAGTTCGAGAACAAGCGCCAGATCACGGTGACCCCGAGCATGGAGACGAACCGGCCCGGCATCTACGCCGCCGGCGACATCGCCGGATACGACGGCAAGATCACCCTGATCACGGTCGGCTTCTCGGAGGCGGCGATCGCCGCCAACCATTGCGTCGCCCGCATCCGCGGCGAGAAGGCGCAGCCCAAGTACTCGACGGAGTAGTCCGCGCCCGGAGTTTGCGCGGGTCCCGTACGATGGGAGCGTGCCCAAGCGGCTGCAGGACATCCTCGCGCCCGACCTGCGGTGCGTGCTGGTCGGCATCAACCCGGGGATCCGTTCCGCCGAGGCGGGCCACCACTTCGCGAACCCGCGCAACGAATTCTGGCGCCTGCTGGCCGACGCCGGGCTGACGCGCCGCCTGCTCGATCCGAGCGAGGAGCAGCACCTGCTCGACGATGGGCTCGGCGTCACCAACGCGGCGCGGCGGGTCACCCGCGGCAGCGGCGAGCTGCGGCGGATCGACTTCGCGGACGCGCAGGAGCGCCTGTCGCGGCTCGCGCTCGACCTGCGTCCGGGCGCCTTCGCGTTCGTGGGCAAGCAGGCGTACGCCGGCGCGTTCAACGAGCGGCCGGGCCACGGCCTGCAGCAGCGCAGGCTCGAGGGACGGCCCCTGTTCGTGCTGCCGTCCACGTCGCCGGCCAACGCAGCCGTGCCGTACGCCGAGAAGCTGACCTGGTTCGTGCGCCTGCGAGAGCTGCTCGACGGTTCGTCCCCGGCCGCCGCGGGTAGCGACGGGCCATGAGCGAGGGCAACGGCATTCCGCGCGAACAGCGCGTAGTCAAGAACGAGGTCGAGTTCCGCGCCTACAACGACCGGCGCGAGCAGATGGAGCGAGGCACGGCCGAGGGGCCGCTGCCCTTCGTCTGCGAGTGCGGCGACGGGCAGTGCATCCGCGCGCTGTCGGCCACCGCCGAGGAGTGGGAGCGGGCACACGCCCGTGAGGATCAGTTCCTCGTGCTGCCCGGACACGTGTATCCGGAGTACGAGCGCGTGGTCGAGCGCGGCGACCGCCACTGGGTGGTGCAGAAGTTCGTGCGCCCCTCCGACGCGCTCGACGGCTAGATCATTGAACTGTCTGGGGTGGCCGCCGCGGGCCCGTCGCTACGCTTGGGCGTGGACGTCGAACTGATCCGAGGAGCGGACATGGCAGAGCTTTGGGGCGGGGAAACCCGCAAGGCGGTCGACAACTTCCCAGTCTCCGGTGAGCGCATCCCGGCGGCCGTGGTGCACTGGCTGGGGCGCATCAAGGGTGCGGCCGCCAGGGTGAACGCCGAGCTCGGCCTGCTCGACGCCGGCATCGCCGAACGGATCGCGGCTGCAGCCGACGAGGTCGCCGGCGGCACGCACGACGACCAGTTCCCGATCGACGTGTTCCAGACCGGATCGGGCACCTCCTCGAACATGAACGCGAACGAGGTGATCGCCACGCTGGCCGGCGAAGGCGTGCATGCGAACGACCACGTCAACATGGGCCAGTCCTCGAACGACGTGTTCCCCTCGGCCGTGCACCTGGCGGCGCTCGACCGCACGGTCAACGAGCTGCTGCCCGCCGTGTCACAGCTGGGCGACGCGCTGGCGCGGAAGTCGGACGAGTTCGCGGACGTCGTCAAGGCCGGCCGCACGCACCTGATGGATGCGGTGCCGGTCACGCTCGGGCAGGAGTTCGGCGGCTACGCGGCGCAGGTGCGGGAGGGGCAGTCCCGTATCGAGGGCACGCTCGAGCGGCTGGGGAAGATCCCGCTCGGCGGCACGGCCGTCGGCACCGGGCTGAACACCCATCCCGAGTTCGCGGCCCGCGTGCGGGACCGCCTGTCCGACGAGACCGGCCTGCGCATCCTTTCGCCCGCGGATCCGTTCGAGGCGCAGGCCAACCGCGACGGCCTGGTCGAGGCGTCGGCTGCGCTGAAGGGCCTCGCCGTGTCGCTCACGAAGATCGCGAACGACCTGCGCTGGATGGGATCAGGGCCGCGCGCCGGCCTGGGCGAGATCTTCATCCCCGAGCTGCAGAAGGGCAGCTCGATCATGCCCGGCAAGGTCAACCCGGTCATCCCCGAGGTGGTCTGCCAGGTCTCGGCGCAGGTGATCGGCAACGACACGGCGATCACCGTCGGCGGGCTGCAGGGCAACTTCGAGCTGAACGTGCAGATCCCGCTGATGGCGCGGAACCTGCTGCAGTCGATCGTGCTGCTGACGTCGACCTGCCGGCTGTTCGCGGAGAAGTGCATCGACGGCATCGAGGCGAACCGCGAGGTGTGTGAAGAGCACGGCGAGGCGACGCTGGCGATGGCGACCGCGCTCAACCCCTACATCGGCTACGACCGGGCGACGGCGATCGTGAAGGACGCCGCGGCATCGGGCCGCACGCTGCGCGAGGTGGCCCGGGAGCACGGCGTCGAGGACGAGGTGCTGGACAAGGCGCTCGACCTGCATGCGATGGCGATGGGCAACGCGAAGGCCGAGGCGTAACGGGCTGGGGTCAGGCCTCCGGCCTGACCCCTCAGCGCAGCAGCCCGTACACGATCACCCCGGCCAGCACCAGGATCAGCACTGCGATCGGCACGCCCAGGCTGCCGGCCCGCGCGTCGACCACCCGCTGCTCCGGCGCGGGCGGCGGGTACATCTGCTCCTGGCCGGTCGCGATCCGGTGCGCCACCGTGTACGACTCGTCCGCCCGGATCAGCTCGTCCACCGCGTCCGGGTCGAGCGCCATCTCGTAGGCGATCCGGGCTCGGTCCGCGCCGTCGTCCCGCAGCCGCATGAACTGGCGGACATGGTCGTCATCGACCGTCGCCTCCTCCAGATCGCTCGCGGCGGCGCGCAGCGCCATGAACCGGTTATCGAGCGGCGGCGACTGCGACATCCACCCAGCGCTCGAACATCGTGCGGGCGTGGGCCTGCATCTCGGAGGCCGAGCGGTCGAACGCCGCGAACAGCTCCGGCGCGCCCTCCTGTCCGAGCGTCCGCTCCAGCGCGTCGACGTAGGCGGGCACCTGCGCCCATTCCCGCGCCATGTCCCCCGTCACCTCCACGTGGAACTGCACACCGTAGGCCGCCCTGCCGTAGCGGAACGCCTGGTGCGGGTACGCAGGCGAGCCGGCCAGCAGCACCGCCCCCTCGGGCAGATCGAAGGTGTCGCCGTGCCACTGCAGCGACGGCAGCTCCCGCGGCAGCCCGCCGAGCACGGGGTCGCTGATCGCCTCGTCGGTCAGCGTGACGGGCAGCACGCCCACCTCCGGCTCCGGGCCCGCGTACACCCGGGCGCCGAGCGCCGAGGCCAGCAGCTGCACGCCCAGGCAGGCGCCCCAGTAGCCCATACCGGCGTCGACCGCCTCGCGGATCAGGCGCTTCTCCTCGACCAGCCACGGGTGCTCGTCCTCGTCGTTGACGCTCATCGGGCCGCCCATCGCCACGATCAGGTCGAAGTCGCGCCAGTCGGGCAGCCGCTCGCCCTCGTCCAGCTCGACGCGGTGGATCGACGCGCCGCGCTCGATCAGGACGTCCTCGAACACTCCCGGGGGCTCGCAGGCGATGTGCTGGAGGACGAGCGCCTTCATGCCGCAGACTCTACGCCGTCTGCCGCTTCGCGACCAGAAAGTCCCGCACCAGCGCGCTGCTCTCGGCGAATGCGTCCCACAGCACCACGTGGCCGCCCGGCACCTCCTCGACCCGCAGCCTGCGGACGGCGTCCTCGATCATCTCCAGGTCGGCGGAGCCGAGCAGCGGCGAGCGCTCGCCGTGGATCACCATCGTCGGGCATAGCACCTCGCTCAGGTGCGACTCCGGCTGTGCGATCTCGTCCATCGCCCCGGCCGCCGCCTCACGGCTGTAGCGGTACCGGAAGCGGCCGTCCTCGTCGGCCACCAGGTGCTCGGCCATCTCCTCCTCGAGCAGCGCCCGCGGCGTGTGCTCGAGGCCGTCCTCGCGCCGGCGCGCCTCGATCGCGTCGTCCACGCTCGCGTAGCCGCTGCCGCCGCGCTCACGCCGGGCGCGCGCATGCATCTCGGCGGGCGGCGGCGCCACCGGCGGGTCGAGCAGCGTCAGGGAGGTGATCCGCTCCTGCCGGCGGGCGGCGTAGGCGATGGCAACCCTGGCCCCGAAGCCCTCGCCGATCAGGCCGGTCTGATCCACACCGCACGCGTCAAGCACGTCGTCGAGGTCGTCGGCGTGCTGGTCGACCGTGTGCGGGCCCGACCACGGAGACCGGCCGTGCCCGCGCAGGTCGTACGCGACCACATGCCTGCCCGGCTCGAGCATCCGCGCGACCCGTTCGAACCGCCGCGCATGCCCGCGCGTGTCGTGCAGGCAGGTGACCGGTGGGAGATCGTCCGATCCCCACCGAAGGATGCGAAACGCGGTCATCGACCGCTGATTCTACGGCTCACCCGTCGCCCAGGAATCCCCCGGGGTAGTGGCAGGGCCGGGTCTCGGGAGCGTCTGCGTAGGCAACCTTGCCGGCGGTCGCCTCCTCCTTCACGCCGGCCCCGTGCCGCAGCGCCAGCTCCGACACGGGGTAGACCAGGCCCTCGCCCGCATTGCGCGCTCCGACGCCGAGGAACACGCACGGCCCATCGCCCGCGCCGACGAACACGTGCTCGGTGAACGGCGGGCAGTGCACCAGATCCCAGGCCTTGAGGCGGCGCTCCTCGCCCTCGATCAGCACGAGGCACTCCCCGCTCAGCACGAGGAAGTCCTCCTGCCCCTCCTCGGCGTGGTAGTAGCAGTTCGGCTGCCCCGGCATCAGCACCTGCACGTTGAAGCCGTACTGCGGAAACTGCGCGGCCTCGCTCTCGAACACCACGCCGTAACCGAACTTCTCGTTCTCGACCCACTCGGCATCGCGTGCGTTGACGATGAACCAGCCCTCGCCGGCCGGCTTCCTGCCGTTGGGACCGTCCTCCATGGGAGCCTCGGGCACCATCCGTTCCCCTCCTGTCGTCGGCTCAGTGTGCGACTGCGCTGGAGCGGCCGGCGGCGGCCAGCCGCTGCTCCTCGGCACGGTAGCTCGATCGCACCAGCGGCCCCGCGAACACGGATGCGAAGCCCATGCGCTCCCCCTCCTCGCGCATCCACCGGAAGTCGCCCGGAGTCACCCAGCGGTCGAGCCGCAGATGGCGCTCGGTCGGCTGCAGGTACTGACCGATCGTGACGATGTCGACGCGGTGGTCGCGGAGGTCGCGCATCGTCTGCACGACGTCGTCGTTGGTCTCGCCCATGCCGACGATGATCCCGCTCTTCGTCACCAGCGGCTCCGCCTCGGGCCGCAGCTCCGCCCACACGTCTTTCGCCCGGTCGAGCAGGTCGAGCGCCTTGCGGTAGTCGCCCCTGGGCCGGATCCGGCGGTAGAAGCGCTCGGCCGTCTCGATGTTGTGGTTGAAGACGTCGGGGCCCGCGGACAGCACCGTGCGCAGCGCCTCCTCGCGGCGGCCCAGGAAATCCGGCACGAGCACCTCGATGCCGCACTCGGGCGTCCGCCGGCGGACGGCGCGGATGGTGGCGGCGAAGTGCGCAGCTCCGCGATCGGGCAGATCGTCTCGGTCGACCGAGGTGATGACCACGTGCCGCAGGCCCATCTGCTCGACCGCGCGGGCGACGCGCGCCGGCTCGAGCGGCTCGGGCGCGCCCTCGGGGCGGCCGGACGTGACCGCGCAGTACCGGCACGCCCGGGTGCAGACCTCGCCCATGATCTGGAACGTTGCGGTGCCCCGGCCCCAGCACTCGCCGATGTTGGGGCAGCGCGCCTCCTCGCAGACCGTGTGCAGCCCGCCCTCGCGCATGATGCCCTTCAGCTCGGCGAAGCGGGTGTTGCCCGACGGCGCGCGCACCTTCATCCACGCCGGTCGTTCGCGGGCCAGCTCGGAGAACGGCATCAGACGGCCGCCGGGAGCGGATCGAAGGCAAGCTCGAACACGTTCTCGAACGCCTCGCGGAACGGCGGGCGCACGTCCTCGACCGCGACCGGACGGCCGAGCTCGGCGGACAGCGAGGTGAAGTCCGCGCCGCCCAGGCCGCAGGCGTCGAACAGGTCGTAGACCTCGAGATCGAGGTCGACGTTCAGCGAGAGGCCGTGGGTGGTCACCCAGCGGGCGCTGCGGACGCCGATCGACGCGATCTTGCGGTCGCCGACCCAGACGCCGCTGGCATGGTCGCCCTCGACCACGCGGCCCTCGAGCTCGAACGCGCCCAGCGTGTCGATCACGGTCTGCTCGAGCTGTGCAACGTAGCGGTGCAGGTCCTTGCCGCGCGCCCGCAGGTCGAGCACCGGGTAACAGACCAGCTGGCCGGGGCCGTGGTAGGTGGAGCGGCCGCCGCGGTTGACCTCGACCACCTCGATGCCTCGGCGCGTGTACTCGACGGCGGCCAGCAGCAGCTCCTCCCCGCGCACCGCACGCGATCCGAGCGTGATCACCGGTTCGTGCTCGAGCAGCATCACCGTGTCCGGGATCGCCCCCTGCGTGCGTGCCGCCGCGAGCTCGGTCATGACCGTCAGCGCCTCGCCGTAGGGCGTGACGCCGAGCTCGTAGAGGTACGCCCCGGTCACAGCCCGAACGCCTGCTCGTCCCAGCTCTCCAGGCTCTTCTTGATCTGGGCCATGAACTGGGCGGCGTAGGCGCCGTCGACCAACCGGTGGTCGTACGACAGGCACAGGAACATCATGTGGCGGATCGCGATCGAGTCGTTGCCGTGCTGGTCGGTGACGACCACCGGCCGCTTGACGATCGCCTCGACATCGAGGATCGCGACCTGGCCCTCGGGAATGATCGGCGTTCCCATGAGCGCCCCGAACACGCCGGGGTTGGTGATGGTGAACGAGCCGCCGGCCATCTCGTCGGGCGAGAGCGTCTTCGTCCGCGCCTTCTCGGCCATCTCGATCACGGCCCGCGACAGCCCGACCAGGTTCATCTCCTCGGCGTGCTTGATGACGGGCACCATCAGGCCCTTGGCATCGTCGATTGCGACGGCCATGCCGAGGTTGACGTAGCGCTTGATCAGCGCCGTCTCACCCCGCACCTCGGCGTTCACCCACGGCCAGCTGCCGATCGCGTCGATCGTGGCCCGGGCGATGAACGGGATGTAGGTGAGGTTGACGCCGTAGCGCTTCTGGTACTCCGGCTTCCACTTCCTGCGCAGGCTGACGACGCCGGTCATGTCGACCTCGATCACCGTCGTCACCTGGGCGGCCGTGTCCAGCGAGTGGCGCATGTGCCGCGCGATCACCTTGCGGATGGTGTTGAACTGGTAGAGCTCCTCGCCCTCTGACGGAGCGGCCGCCGGCTTCGCGGCGGGTGCGGGGGCAGGGGCCGGCGCTGCCGGTGCAGGAGTCGCCGCTGCCGGCGCCGGAGCGGCCTGCGGGGCGGGCGGCGGCGGCGACTCGACCACCACCGTCTCCTCGGCCGGGGGTGCGAAGTGCGGCACGTCGTGGACGGGCGGCGGCGCCTGCGCGGCCTGGCCGCCTCCGTCGATGAACGCCTGCACGTCCTTCTTCGTCACGCGCCCGCCGCGGCCCGTGCCCGGAATGGCGTTGATGTCGAGCCCGTGCTCGGCCAGCATGCGGGCCACGACCGGCGAGATGAACGTCCGCCCGGAGCTGTCGTCCTCGTCGCCGTTCGACTCCTCCGCGGCCCGCGGAGCGGGCGGCTGCGGGGCCGGCACGGCACTTGCGGCCATCGTCTGCGAGGTCTCCGGCGTGCCCGGCGTCTCCTCGGCGTTGTCGTCAGCCGGGGCGGGGGCCCCGTCGGCGGCCCCGGCCTCGCCGGCGGCGATCACGGCGATGCGCGTGTTGACCGGCACCGTGTCCCCCTCGTTGGCGAGGATCTCACGGACGATCCCCGTCGCCGGCGACGGCACCTCCGTGTCGACCTTGTCGGTCGAGATCTCGACGATCGTCTCGTCGGCCTCGATGTGGTCGCCCACCTGCTTCGTCCAGCGGGTGATCGTGCCCTCGGACACGCTCACGCCCATCTGGGGCATCACGACATCGACGACGGTTCCTGTGGCCATGGGGGCGGCTCCTCGGCTGGTGAGATCAATAGGCGGCGAGGCGCTCGATGCCGGCCAGCACGTCCTCGGGCTGCGGCAGGAACGCCTTCTCGAGCGGGGGTGAGAAGGGCACGGGGGTGTCGGGTGCGGTGATGCGCATGACCGGCGCGTCGAGGCTCTCGAAGGCCTCCTCCGCGATGGTCGCCGCCACCTCGGCGCCGAACCCGCTGGTGTGGGTGTCCTCGTGGAGCACGATCACCTTGCTGGTCTTCGCCGCGGACGCGAGCACGGCCTCCTTGTCCCACGGGGTGATCGTGCGCAGGTCGACGATCTCGACGGACGTGCCGTCCCGCTCGGCTGCGGCCTTGGCCGCCTCCTCGGCGGTGTAGACCATCGCGCCGTACGTGACGATCGTGAGGTCGCTGCCCTCCTGGTGGATGCGTGCCTTCCCGAACTCGATCGCCGTGTCCCCGTCGGGCACCTCGCCCTTGATGCGGCGGTAGAGGTGCTTGTGCTCGAAGTACAGCACCGGGTTCGGGTCACGGATGGCGGCCAGGATCAGCGACTTGGCGTCCGCCGGCGTCGCCGGGCACGCGATCTTCAGGCCCGGGCAGTGGGCGAAGAAGCCCTCCGGGTTCTGGCTGTGGAACGGGCCGCCGGAGAAGCCCCCGCCGGAGGGCAGGCGCACCACGATCGGCACGGGTGTGCCGACGCGGTAGTGCTGCTTGGCGGCGACCGTGACCAGGTGGTCGAAGGCGCACGAGACGAAGTCCGAGAACTGCATCTCGCAGACCGGGCGCATGCCCATCAGGGCCGCGCCCGTGCAGGCTCCGGTGATGGCCGTCTCCGAGAGCGGCGAGTCGATCACGCGGTCCTCGCCGAACTCCTGCTGGAACCCCTGCGTCACCTTGAAGGCGCCGCCGTAGACGCCGATGTCCTCGCCGATCAGGAACACGCGCGAGTCGCGCCGCATCTCATCGCGCAGGCCGTCCGAGATGGCCTGCAGGTACGTCTTGGTCGCCAACGTCGTCCTATCTGTGGTGGGGGGTGTCGAGCTCTTCGGGATCGGCGTACACGCCGGCCGCCAGCTCGTCGGGATCGGGCGGCGGGCTCTCGTCGGCGCGCTTCATCGCATCGTTCAGGAGCTTCTTCACCTCGACGCTGATCTCGTCGTCGGCCGACTCCGTCAGCACGCCGCTCTGCTTCAGCCAGCGGCGGTAGCGCTCGATCGGATCCTTGCGCGCCCATTCCTCCAGCCGCTCGCGCGGCACGTAGAAGGCGTCGTCGTGGACGGCATGCCCCTCCATCCGCAGCGTCACCAGCTCGAGCAGCGTCGGGCCGCCTCCGGCACGGGCCTTCTCGATCGCCGCGTGCGCCTCGCGGTAGACGGTGAGCACGTCCGTGCCGTCGACGACCACGCCCTCGAAGCCGTAGGCCTGCGCCCTGTCGGCCAGGTGGTCGATCGCGTACTCGAGCCGGTTGGGAGTCGAGTAGGCGTACTGGTTGTTGTCCACGATGAAGACAACCGGCAGCTTCCGCACGCCGGCCAGGTTCATGGCCTCGTGCGCGTCGCCCCGCTGCATCGCTCCGTCGCCCGACCACGCCACGGCGACCCGCGGCTCCCGGCGGATCTGGAACGCGAGGGCGCAGCCCACCGCGACCGGCATCAGCGCCGGCAGGTGGCTGACCATGGCGATCAGCCCGAGCCGGATGTCCGCCATGTGGACGTTGCCGTCGCGGCCGGCGGCGAGCCCGTCCGTGCGCCCCATGTACTGGGCGAAGATCCGCCACGGCTCGGTGCCGCGTGCGACGTGCACGCCCATGTCGCGCTGGATCGGCGTGCCGATGTCGTCTGCACGCATCGCGGTGGCGACGCCCACGCTGGCCGCCTCGTTGCCGCGGCCGGTGTAGAAGCTGCCCGGGATCTTGCCCTGGCGGTAGAGGATGTGACCCCGCTCCTCGATGCCGCGGGTGATCAGCATGGTGCGGTAGATCTGGAGGAGATCCTCGCTGTCGAGGTCGGCCTGCTTGACGTCCTCGGCGGACTCGACCGGCGTGGCTTCGCGGGCTACTGCCATCCTTGAACGAAGTCTACCCGCTGTCCCGGATCGGTCATCACCCGGCGGGAGGCGAACCTCCCAGCCGTGCGGGGGCGGACAGCCGTCCGCCCGATCCCGAGGCCCGCGGCAGCGACGGCGGATGGGCGCCGGCGATCTGGTTCACGGAGTCGACCTCGTAGACGTCGCTGTCGTTGGCGATGCAGTCGTACTGCGAATAGAGCAGGTCGGAGTCGCCGCCGACGGACTGGTCCGGCGCCAGCGACAGGTTGTTCCCGTCGATCCCCTCCGGGAAGTCGACGATGACCTCCGGCGCGGAGCTGCCCGAGACGTTCCAGCGGCTGACCGATGCGAAGATGCCGCAGTAGGTCGTGCTGTTGACGAAGTACAGGTCGCCGGTCGCCTCGTCGAGGACGCCGCCGTACGTGTCGTAGGGAGCGGCGCCGCGCGGCACCTTGACCGCCGACCCGCCGATCGTCAGCACGCGGATCGTGCATGCGAACGTGCTGGCCGAGCACTGCTCGTACACGAGGTGGCTCGACCCGACCCACGTCGGGCGGAGGCAGTCGCACCCTCGCTTGATGCTCGTGATCTCGGTGATCCTGCCGCTCGACCGCTTGTAGAGCAGGAGCACGCGGCTGGTGCTGGTGTAGCGCATGAACGCCACGTATGACGTGCTGGCCACGCCGTCGTACTCCCACAGCGGCGAGTCGACCTTGTCGGGGAGCTTCGTCCGCGTCTTGGTGGAGAGGTTGTAGTAGACGAGGTTGGAGTCGGTGCGCCCCGCCTGCTGGTAGATGATCGTGTTCGCCGTGCCCTGGACGACCGACGGGTTGTATCCGGACGACGTCCCGCCGTTCACCTTCCAGCTGGCGCCGCCGGCCCGGTTCCTGGCGCGCACGTCCCAGTGGGACGGGTTGGCCGCCGAGTTCTGCTCCCAGGCCAGCTGCGTCGCGGTGGCGGCGGGCGTCAAGGCGGAGGACGACGGATCCACGATCAGCGGCGTGGAGGTGACGGCCGCCTGCGCCGGCCCGCCGGCCAGCGCGAGCAGCGCTATCGCGCCGGCCCATGCCGCGCGCTTCCCGAGGACGTCCCGGACGTGTGACGGCACGACGCGCATCTCGATCTCCTCCCCAGAGCTGGGCCGCATCACCGGCGGCGGTGCGCCACCGTACCATCCGCCGAGGCGCACGGCCATCGCTCGAATCGCATCAACTAGCATGAGCCGATGGCCTATGACCGAAACCGCGAGCTCGGCGACCGCTGCGCGTTCTGCCTCGGCTGCGGCTGGGGGCGCCGGTTCATGGGGGACGCCGTCGACACCGTGCCCGCGGTCTGCCCGGACTGCGGCGGCCCGGTGCTCGCGGCGTGCCCCGCCTGCGACGCCCCGATCGTCTCGCTGATGGGCATCACCTGCAGGTCGTGCGGCGGGCAGCTGCGCGACCCCGAGCTGTTCGGCGTGGAGATCCGCCGCAAGCCCGAGAAGGTGGCCGGCGACACCCTTTTGGTTGACGCGGCCGCTGTTCCCGACGATAACGTGACCAGGTCACGGTGATGGTCTACGCCCTGCTTGCCTTCCTCGCCGGCGCGCTCGCGTCGACGCTCGTCCTCGCCGTGCGCGAGCGGCGGCGGGCTGCCGCCATGGAGGAGGAGCTCGAGCGGCTGCGCGGCGAGGCGGCCATGCTCGAGCGCCGCGACGCCGACACGGGGCTCTGGAACAGCCGCCACTTCGTCGAGGCGCTGACCCGCGAGATCGAGCGGTCGCGGACGTACGGCCGGCCGGTCGCGCTGGCGCTTGCATCGGTCGACGGCCTGGACGAGGACAGCGACGACACCCAGGAGGCGCTGCGCCTGCTGGGCACATCGATCGGCGGCAGCGTCCGGGCGCTCGACGTCGCCTGCCGCGTCGGCACCACCGAGTTCGGCGTGATCATGGCCGAGACCGACAGCCGCAGCGCCTCGGTGGCAGCCGAGCGGGTGCTGCGGGCGATGGCGCGGATTCGCTCGCCCAACGGCCTGCAGCCGCAGGCGGCGGTCGGCATCGCCGCATGCCCCGCGCACGCCGAGGGATTCGACGAGCTGGTGGAGCGGGCTGGATCGGCGCTTCGCAGCGCGCGCCGCGCCGTGCGGCGCGAGGAGCCCAAGGCCGGGACGGTCACCGTCTCGATGGCCGTGTGGGACGACGACGCGTTCGGCGAGTAGACGCTCCCGCGTGCTGTCAGCCTGAAGGCTGAGCCCCGAACACCTCGGGCTCGCGCGTGAACGGGTAGCCCGCCCACCGCAGCTCGCGCACGCGGCCGTCGCCGTCCCGCAGCACCCGCAGCAGCTCGCCGCGCTCGCGCCCGGACACGCCCCGGAAGCTGTCAGGGCCGTCGGGCCGGAAAACGGCGGGCGGCCGGTCCTCCATAGCTCGGGCCGCGCGCGCCTGCAGGCTGCCGTCGCGATGGCTGAACAGGAACTCCTCGCCCTCGCTCCACCAGCGGCCCAGCACGCCCGCCAGCTCCGGCGGCGGTGCGTCGCCCGGGCGCCACGGCTCCGACCGCTCCGCCACCAGCTCGCGGGCGTCGTTGAGCAGGCCGGCGGCGAGCGCATGCGGGTCGCTGCGGGCGCCCGAGTTGCCGACGGCGGCGACCGAGATCCCACGGCCGCGATCGACCATCAGCGCCGCCAGGAACCCCGGCATGGCGCCGTCGTGGCCCGAGGCGAAGCGGTCGCCGTCCCGGTAGAGCGCGACGCCGAGGCCCCAGGCCAGCGTCCACTCCGCGTCGAACATCGCCTGCACACGGTGCATCTCGTCGACCGTGTCCGGCGCGAGCACGTCCGCCGCCGGACGCGCCAGGAAGTCCCCCAGCTTGACGAGGTCGGACGGCGTGCTCCACAGCTGCCCTGACGGCCCGAACCCCTCCGATGCCGTCGGCTGCTCGACGCGCACAGTGTCCGCGTAGGGATCGACCAGGTAGCCGGTCGCGTGCGGCGGCTCGGGCAGCCAGGTGGTGCGGTGCATGCCGAGCGGATCCAGCACCCGGTCCCGGATCACCTCGCGGAAGGGCCGGCCGCGCAGCTCCTGCACGATCACGCCCAGCAGACCGTACGCGAGGTTCGAGTAGTGCCACTCGTCGCCCGGCGCGAGCACGAGCTCGGTGTTCGGCAGCTGCTCCACCAGGTCGTCCATCGACGGCAGCTCCATCGTCGCCCACACGTCGCCCACCGGCTCGCGCTGCAGGCCGGAGAGGTGCGACAGCATGCGCCGGACCGTCGGACCGCGCTGCGGCCCGGGGAGATGGTCGGAGAGCTGGTCGTCGAGCGAGAGCAGCCCCTCGTCGCGCAGCTGCATCACGCAGATGGCCGTCACCACCTTCGTGATCGAGCCGATGCGGAACTGGTCGTCGTCCGTCACCTCCCGGCCGGACTCGACGTCGGCGAGCCCGACGACCCCGCTCCAGTGGTGCTCCTCGTCGGCGCTGATCGCTGCCGACAGGGCAGGCACCCGCTCGCGGCGCTGGGTCTCGGCCAGCCTCCGGTCGACCCGCAAGGCGAGCGGCTCCGCCGTCCAGGTCACGCCGAGGTGCGGATCTCCGAGAAGTGGATCACCGTGACGGTGTCCTCCTCGGTGACGTCACGGTTGTACAGCTGCCCGAGGAAGTGCACGAACTCGTCGATGTGGCGCATCTCCGGGTTGTCGTGCTGGATCTCGCGCGGCGACACGTCGCGCAGCGGCTTCACCTCGACCTTGTCGATCACGGCGTCGAAGATCTTCTCCCGCACGCCGAACCGCTGGCCGGCGAGCACGTAGACGACCATGCCCTTCCGGTACTTCATCGACTTGTCGCCGAGGCGGATGGTGGCTGTCTTCCGCCGGTGGCGCAGCTGATCGGCCACCACGGGCGAGTAGAAGTTGAGGGCCTCCATCGGCGGCCATCATATCGGTACCCTGCCTGGATGCGGCGGCTGACCACGACCATCTACGCGATCGTCTTCTTCGACGCGCTGCTGATGTTCGCGATCGTCCCGCTGCTGCCGGACTACGTGCACACCCTGCACCTCAGCAAGACGCAGGCGGGCGCGGTGATCGGCGCCTACAGCGCGGCCACGCTCGTGATGGCGCTGCCCGCCGGCAGGATCGCCGACCGCATCGGGCCTCGCCGGATCACGATCGCAGGCGTCGCGCTGATGACCGTCTCGACGCTCGGCTACGCCGTGGCGTCGAGCTTCTGGGTGCTGCTGGCCGCGCGCTTCGGGCAGGGCGTGGCCTCCGCCATCTCCTGGACGGCGGGCCTCGCCTGGCTCTCGGCCGGCACCGCGCCGGCCCGGCGCGGACCCGCACTCGGCATCGCCATGACGTGCGGCAGCGTCGGCGCCCTGCTCGGCCCGGTCATCGTCGGGCCGATGAGCAGCCAGCTCGGCATCCGCGCGCCGTTCGTGATCCTGGCGGCGGTGGCGGCCGTGCTGCTCGTCGCATCCGCGATCCCGCCGGACATCCGCGCGGAGGAGGGCGCGGGCGTTGGGGTGATCGAGACGTTCGCAACCGCGCTTCGCAGCCGGCTGCTCGCGATCGCGGTGCTCGTCATGTCCCTGGTCGCGGTCATGTCGGGGCTGGTCGAGACGCTGGTGCCGCTGCGGATGGGCCAGGACGGGTACTCGGCGTCGGCCATCAGCCTGCTGCTGGGCCTGGCGGGCCTGACGGCAGCGGGCACCCAGCTCATGATCGCTCGGGGCTACAACCGGTTCGGCGGCGTGCGGATCGCCTCGTTCTCGATCGCCGGCATGGCGCTGATGCTCGGGCTGCTGGCCGTGCCGTCATCGGCGCTGGCGATCGCTGTGATCTACGTGCTGTTCACCCCGGCGATCTCGGGCCAGTACGCCGTCTCGTTCCCGCTGGCGGCCGCCGGCGCGGACGAGGTCGGCCTGCCGCACGGGATGGTGCTGGGCGCGATGAACGTGTGCTGGGGCTTCGGGTTCTTCATCGGGCCGGCGGCGGGGGCGGCGCTGGCGCAGGCGACCTCCGACCGGGCGACGTACCTGGTGGCCGCGCTGATCACGCTCGCGGCGCTGCCGACGGTGCGGGCGCTGGCACTCTCTCCAAGGGAGTGCCAAGAACCCGCTTGACGCTCCTGCGCGGGCTGCTATGATCGCGATTGGCACTCCTCCCATGTGAGTGCCAACGTAGGAAGGTCTGCAATCGCGATGGAGGTAGCATGGATCTGAAGCCTCTGGGCGACCGCGTCATCGTCGAGGTCCTCGATGAGGAGGAGACGACGGTGAGCGGCATCGTCCTGCCGGATACGGCGAAGGAGAAGCCGCAGCGCGGCAGCGTCCTCGAGGTCGGCCCCGGCCGCTACGAGGACGGCAAGCTCGTCCCGCTCGATGTTGTGAAGGGCGACGAGGTGATCTTTTCCAAGTACGGCGGCACCGAGGTCAAGGTCGGCGGCGAGGAGTACCTGATCCTCCGCGAGTCCGACATCCTGGCCAAGGTCGCCACCACCAAGGCCAAGGTCAAGGCGAAGGCGTAGGAGAGCGAATGGCACACAAGGAGCTGAAGTTCAACGAGGATGCGCGCCGCTCGCTTCAGCGCGGCGTCGACATCCTGGCCGATGCGGTCAAGGTGACCCTCGGCCCGAAGGGGCGGTACGTCGTGCTCGACAAGAAGTTCGGCGCGCCCACGATCACCAACGACGGCGTCACGATCGCGCGTGAGATCGAGGTCGAGGACGTCTTCGAGAACCAGGGTGCACAGCTGGTGCGCGAGGTCGCGACTGCGACCAACGATGTTGCCGGTGACGGCACCACCACCGCCACCGTGCTGGCGCAGGCCATCGTCCGCGAGGGCCTGAAGAACGTCTCGGCCGGCGCGAACCCGATGGGCCTCAAGCGCGGCATCGAGGCCGCTGTCGCAGCGGTCGTCGACGACATCAAGGCCCAGGCCAAGGAGATCTCGGGCAAGGAGGACATCGCCCGGGTCGCCACCATCTCGGCCCGCGACCGCGAGATCGGCGATGTCATCGCCGACGCGATCGAGAAGGTCGGCAAGGACGGCGTGGTCAACGTCGAGGAGGGCCAGACCTTTGGCCTCGACCTCGAGTTCACCGAGGGCATGCAGTTCGACAAGGGCTACCTCTCGCCCTACATGATCACGGACTCCGAGCGCATGGAGGCCGTGCTGGACGATCCGTTCATCCTCATCGCCAATCAGAAGATCGGCGCCGTGAAGGACATCCTGCCCGTGCTCGAGCAGGT
Organism: Gaiellales bacterium; assembly: GCA_035695105.1. Classification (GTDB taxonomy): domain Bacteria; phylum Actinomycetota; class Thermoleophilia; order Gaiellales; family JAICJC01; genus JAICYJ01. The sequence goes on along the minus strand of DASSEV010000072.1, from coordinate 486 downwards.
CATCCAGGCCGGCCGCCCGCTGCTGATCGTGGCCGAGGACGTCGAGGGCGAGTCGCTCGCGACGGTGGTCGTCAACAAGCTCCGCGGCACCTTCACCGCCGTCGCCGTCAAGGCGCCGGGCTTCGGTGACCGCCGCAAGCGCATGCTGGAGGACATCGCCATCCTGACGGGCGGCGAGGTCATCACCGAGGAGATGGGCCTCAAGCTCGAGAACACCTCGCTCCAGCAGCTCGGCCGCGCCCGCAAGGTGGTCGTCGACAAGGATTCGACGACGATCATCGACGGCGCCGGCGACAGCGAGGGGATCAAGGGCCGGATCAAGCAGATCAAGTCCGAGATCGAGTCGACCGACTCCGATTTCGACCGCGAGAAGCTGCAGGAGCGGCTGGCCAAGCTGGCCGGCGGCGTCGCGGTGGTCAAGGTCGGCGCTGCCACCGAGACCGAGATGAAGGAGAAGAAGCACCGCGTCGAGGACGCGCTGCAGGC
>DASSEV010000071.1:0-3439 GCA_035695105.1 Gaiellales bacterium | reverse complement strand
CGCCCCCATACGTCCTCCACAGCGACGCAACAACGCTGTCGGCGACATGCAGGATCGCGCGGGCTTCGCCTTCGTCGTTCTGCGAACTGAACACGACGGTCGCTCGCGGTCCTGAGAGCACGACCGGGCGGGTGTAAGACTGGAAGCCGTAGGCGGACAACCGCCCGCGCTGCTTCTTCGTCGTGTCGGAGGTGACCCTCCACCCGCCGGGGCGGTTATCCAGGCGCAGGGTTCGCGCGGCGGCCGTGATCCACGAGGTATACGGGGGACGGCCGAAGCGGGTGTACACCGTGACTCGGACGTCCGCAGATCCGGGCCGGTCGCTGATCTTTCGCGCGGTCGCGGTCACTCGAGACGTTCCGGCCGGCATCCCGGCCATGAACTTCCAGAGCTTGCGGATCCGGCCGTACTGCCGTTCGTTACAGGGCTCGGTTGCACGTTCGGCGTCCGTATATCGGTGTGCGGCTACGTCATCCACGTACGCGATCGCGGCTTGCCGCGCCGACGACAGCGTGCCGCCACCGACGCGCGGACCGCACCTCGCAGGTGGATTTCCCGACGAGCTGTCGTGGGAGCAGCCGGAGACCACGACGACCGCAACCACTATGGCGAAGGAGCCCAACTTACGTGCCACCTAGCCAGCATACGAGCCACCGGCACGGTGTCCAGCGCGCTAGCCCACCCGCAGCTCCCACTCCCTGTAGAGGTACGCCAGCTCCTCCTGCACCTCCTGGTGCCGCCGGCCGTCCTCTGCCACGGCGGTGTGATCGTCGTACGCCTCCGGCTCGGACAGCCGTGCCGACAGCGCCCCCAGCTCCTCCTCCAGGCGCTCGATCCGTTGCTCGAGCGCGCGTGCCTCGCGCGCCGACCGCTGGCTGGGTGGCTTCGGCTTCTGCTCCGCCCTCGGCTTCTTCTCGGCCTTCGGTCGGGGCTGTGCCGGCCGCTCGACCCGCTCCACCGCCGGCTCGTGGTCGCGCGCGTACTCGCCGAAGGCGCCGTCACGCAGCCGCAGCCGTTCGCCCTCGATTGCGATCGTCCGCGTCGCGATCGCCTCGATCAGCGCCCGGTCGTGCGACACCAGCAGGATCGTCCCGGGGAAGGCCGTCAGCGCATCCTCGAGCGCCTCCCGGCTTTCGATGTCCAGGTGGTTGGTCGGCTCGTCCAGCACGAGCAGGTTCGCGCCCGACACCACGATCCGTGCCAGCGCCAGCCGGCGCCGCTCCCCGCCGGAGAGCACGCTCACCTCCTTCTCGGCCTCCTCGCCGCTGAACAGGAACCGGCCGAGCAGCGTCCGCGCCTGCGGCCCCGTCAGCTTGGTTCCCTGCGCCACGGCCTCCACCAGCCGCATGTGCTCCGGCAGCTCCAGCGACTGCTGCGAGTAATACGCGACCTCGACGTTGTGCCCGATCTTCGCCTTGCCGGCCGCCGGCGGCCGGCGCCCCAGCAGGGTCTCGAGCAGCGTCGTCTTTCCCGCGCCGTTGCGGCCGATCAGCGCGGCCCGCTGCCCGCGCTCGATGTGGAACGTCCCGTCGTGCACCAGCGTCCGCCCGGCCACCTCCACGTCCAGATGCTCCGCCTCGAGCACGACGCGCCCGCTTCGCGCAGGCGGCGGGAAGTCGAACCGCAGCGACCGCTGCTCGGTAGGCCGGTCGACCCGCTCGATCCTGGCCATCGCCTTCAGCTTGCTCTGCGCCTGACGCGCCTTCGTCCCGTAGCGGAAGCGGTCGACGAACCGCTGCAGATGCGCCAGCTCCTCCTGCTGGCGCTCGTACTGATCCGCCTGCATCGCCAGCCGCTCCGCCTTGTCGCGCCGCCAGTGCGAGTAGCTGCCCTTCGTCAGGCGGCCCTTGCCGCGGTCGAGCTCCAGCACCGACGTGGCCACCGACTCGAGGAACCAGCGGTCGTGCGAGACGAAGACCACCGACGCGTCCAGCCCGTCGAGGTACTCCTCCAGCCACTCGATCGAGTCCACGTCGAGGTGGTTGGTCGGCTCGTCCAGCAGGAGCAGGTCAGGCTCGCCGGCCAGCGCTCGCGTCAGCGAGGCGCGTGTCAGCTCCCCGCCGGAGAACGTCTCCAGCGGGCGCTCGAGGTCATCCGGCGTGAATCCCAGCCCGCGCGCGATGCCCTCGAGCCGAGAGCGCCACGCGTACCCGCCGGCGCGCTCGAACTCGGCCTGCACCTTCCCGTACTCGCGCAGCGTGGCATCGTCGCCGGCGCCGTCCGCCATCCGGCCCTCGATCGTCCGCAGGCGATCCTCGAGCGCCGCCGCGGCGGCCGCGCCCTCGCCCACGTAGCGGCCCAGCGTGACCCCGCGCCGCAGCGGCGGCCGCTGGTCGTGCAGCGCCACGGTCGTCCCGGCGGTCAGCGAGACGGTGCCGCCCTCCGGCGTCAGCTCCCCGGCGATGATGCGGAGCAGCGAGGTCTTGCCGGCACCGTTTCGGCCGACGAGTGCGACCCGGTCGCGCGGGCGCACGATCGCGGACACGTCGGTGAGCACCTCGTCGCCGCCGTACGACAGCCGGACCTGCGTCAGGTGGAGCGACATTCGAGCACCACCTTGCCGAAGCGGCCCGGCTGCTCCAGCCGCTCGTGTGCCGCGGCCGCCTGCTCCAGGGGGAACACGCTGTCCACCACCGGACTCCAGGAGGCGCCGTCCACATGCCGGAGCAGCGCGTCGAACTCGCGCGGGCTGCCCATCGTCGTGCCGAGCACGTTCCACTGCCCGTAGAAGAGCGAGGGCAGGTCGATCTCGGCCACATTTCCCGCCGTGCGTCCGAAGCTGACCAGCGTCCCGCCCCGGCGCAGGCACTGCAGCGCGCCCTCCCAGGCGGGCGTGCCGGCGCTGTCGACCACGAGGTCGACCTCACCCACCTGCTGCGGCCAGTCGGAGTCCGTGTAGCGCACGCCCCGCGCGGCGCCCAGATCCATCGCCCGGGCGATCGTCTGATCGTTCGAGGAGGTGACCACGACCTCCGCGCCGAGCGCGTGTGCGATCTGGATCAGGAAGGTGGCGGCGCCCCCGCCGGCCCCGGTGACCAGCACGCGCATGCCCGCCTCCACGCGGCCCCTGGTGACCAGCGCCCGCCATGCGGTCAGGCCCGCCAGCGGCAGGGCCGCCGCCTCATGCCAGCTCAGGCGCCCGGGTCGCGGCCGCACGTCTTCTGCCGGGATGGCGATGCGCTCGGCGTAGGTGCCTTGACGCGGCACGCCCAGGATCGCCCAGCCCGGCCCCGGTGCGTCCTCGCGGCCGCCCCAGCCGACGCTCGGGTTGATGACCACCTCCTGCCCGACCTCGACCCCGCTCACCCCCTCGCCCAGCTGGGAGACCACTCCGGCGCCGTCCGACCCGAGCACCGCGCCATGGTTCCCGGAAGCGGTTCGCTGCCACACGTCCCGGTGGTTGAGGGCCGCCGCGACCAGGTCGACCACGACCTCGCCC
>DASSEV010000070.1:0-3827 GCA_035695105.1 Gaiellales bacterium | reverse complement strand
GAGGAGGCGCGCACCATGCTCGAGCCCGCCGCCGCCGCGCTGGCGGAGGCGGTGCGCGGCGTTGCCCAGCAGGGAGACGAGTTCCTGCTCGAGGCCGAGCGGGCGGCTGTCGACCTGGCGCTGCAGCTTGCGGAGAAGATCGTGGGAGCGGCCATCGACGCCGACCCGGAGGCAGTGCTGGGCGTGATCGCCGGCGCCCTGCGGCGCGCGACGGTGCGCGACCACCTGGTGCTCGAGGTGAACCCGGCCGACTTCGAGCTGGTGCACGACCTCGCCGACGAGCTGGCCGTCCGCGTCGGCGGCGTGCGCCGCCTGGACGTGATCGCCGAGCGCCGCGTCTCGCGAGGGGGCTGCGTGGTTCGCACCGAGGACGGCGAGATCGACGCGCGCATCGAGGAGCAGCTGGCCCGAGCCGGCGAGGTGGTCGCCCACGCCCTGCGCACCAGCCCGGCAGAGGCCGGTGGCTGATCCGACGCTCACCCGCGCCGCGGCGGCGCTCCGCTCCGCCGACCTGCACCAGCTCCGCGGCCGCGTCACCAACCTGATCGGCCTCGTGATCGAGGCGTCCGGCCTGCGGGCCGAGGTCGGCGAGCTGTGCACGATCCAGGCCGGCCGCACGCGCCCGCCGGTGCCCGCCGAGGTCGTCGGCTTCCGGGCCGGGCGCACGCTGCTGATGCCGCTCGGGGAGATGCACGGCATCGGCCCGGGCACGCCGGTGTCCGCCACCGGAGGCTCGTTCCAGGTGCCGGTCGGCGAGGGCCTGCTCGGCCGCGTCATCGACGGCCTGGGCCGGCCGATCGACGGCATGCCGGAGGGGCGCGCCGCCGAGCTGCGTGCGGTCGCAGGGATGCCGCCGTCGCCCATGGGGCGGCCGCGGATCCACGAGCGCCTGTCGCTGGGCGTGCGGGCGCTCGACACGCTCGTGCCCGTCGGCCGCGGCCAGCGGCTCGGCATCTTCGCCGGGTCGGGCGTCGGCAAGTCGAGCCTGCTGGGCATGATCGCCCGGTCGACCACCGCCGAGGTGAACGTGATCTGCCTGGTCGGCGAGCGGGGGCGCGAGCTGCTCGAGTTCATCGAGCGCGATCTGGGAGCGGCGCTGGCGCGGTCGGTGGTGGTGGTGGCCACCTCCGACCAGCCGGCCCTGATCCGGATCAAGGCCGCGCTGGTCGCGACCACCATCGCCGAGCACTTCCGCGACCAGGGCCGCGACGTCCTGCTGATGATGGACTCGGTCACCCGGCTGGCGATGGCGCAGCGCGAGGTCGGGCTTGCGATCGGCGAGCCGCCGGCCACCCGCGGCTATACGCCGAGCGTATTCGCCCTGCTCCCCCGGCTGCTGGAACGGGCGGGCACGAGCGAGCGCGGCTCGATCACGGGGCTGTACACCGTGCTCGTCGAGGGCGACGACATGAACGAGCCGATCGCCGACGCGGCCCGCTCGATCCTCGACGGCCACTGCGTGCTGACGCGCGAGCTCGCCCATCGCAACCACTACCCCGCGATCGACGTGCTGCAGTCGGTCTCGCGCCTCGCGGCCGACATCACAGGCGAGGAGGTGCAGGCGGCCGCGGCCGCGCTCCGCGAGACCCTGGCCGCGCACAGGTCGAAGGAGGATCTGATCACCATCGGCGCCTACACCGCGGGCGCCGACAGCGAGGTCGACTACGCGATCGCGAAGCTGCCTGCGATCGAGCGGTTTCTCCGCCAGGGCAGGCCCACGCCTGAGGATCCAGCCCCCACCGCAGAGCAGGCCGACGAGGCCCTGCTGGAGCTGATGGCGGATCGGCCCGGCCACCTTCATTCGGCAGTTCGAGGGCCGATTACGCCGGGTGAGATCACCCTTTTGGAGGCCTAGATGTCGACCAGCAGCGAAACCATGCGTCAGCTCGTCATCTTCTCGCTGGGCAGCGAGGAGTACGCCCTTCCGATCACCCGCGTGCAGGAGATCATCCGCTACGCCGAGCCGCGCAGCGTGGCGTCGCACACCTCGTGGATCCGCGGCGTGATCAACCTGCGCGGGCGGATCGTCCCGGTCTGCGACCTGGCCGAGCGGCTGGGCCTGCCGACCGAGCGCGCGGAGACGGCCAAGATCGTGATCGTCGAGACCGAGATCGGCACCGCCGGGGTCATCGTCGACGACGTCGAGGAGGTGCTGACGGTCTCCGCGCAGCAGCTGGAGGGCGTTCCCACGGCCGACAGCGACTACGTCGAGGCGATCGCCAAGGTCGACGACCGGCTCGCGATCCTGCTCAATCCCGACGGTCTGTTCGCGGGCGTCGAGATCGCCGCCTGACGGCCCGCCCAGGGCCACCCCACTCCCTTCCATGTCCCGTCCCGCACCCATCCCGGAGATGCCCCTGCGCGTCGTCGTCGCAGACGACTCGGCGCTGATGCGCCGCATGCTGAGCGACGCGCTGGAGGGGCAGGGCTGCGCGGTGGTGGGCGTCGCGTCGAACGGCGACGAGGCGCTCGGCGTCTGCGCGCGGCTGCGGCCGGACGTGTTGTCGCTCGACCTGGCGATGCCCGGGCTGGACGGCATCGGCGTGCTGCGGGCGCTTCGCGACCAGGCCTCGCCGATCCCGGTCGTGGTCGTGTCGGCGTTCTCTCCGGCACACGGCGCCCGGGCTGTCGACGCGCTCGCCGAGGGCGCCATCGAGCTGGTGGCGAAGCCGGGCGCGGGCATGCCGATGCAGGCGTTCGTTGCCGAGCTCGGCGAGAAGGTCCGCGCGGCCGCGTCCTCACGCGTCCGCGCGCACGTTGCCGCCCCGCGCCGCGCAACGCCGGCTCCGCGCGGCACGCGCACCGGCGGCCCGCGGCCGGTGGTGATCGCATGCTCGACCGGCGGCCCCAAGGCCCTGGCCGACCTGCTGCCGATGCTACCCGCACGGGTCGGCGCCGGCACGCTCGTGGTGCAGCACATGCCTGCGGGCTTCACGGGCTCGCTCGCGGCGCGGCTCGACCGCACCTCCCGGCTGCACGTCAGCGAGGCGGCCGCGGGCGACGTGCTCGATCCCGGGCGGGTGTACGTCGCGCCCGGCGGGAGGCACCTGCGCATCGGCGACGGCGGCGCGCTGCGCCTGACCCACGAGCCTGAGATCGGCGGCCTGCGCCCGCGCGCCGACCTGACGATCAAGGACGCAGCTGCCCGCTGGGGCAGCCGCACGCTGCTCGTGGTGCTGACCGGCATGGGCCGCGACGGCCTGGAGGGCGCCCGCGACCTCCACATCCGCGGCGGCCGCATCCTGGTCGAGGCCGAGTCGACCTGCACGGTCTACGGCATGCCGCGCGCGATCGCCGAGGCCGAGCTCGCCGACCGCGAGCTGCCGCTGCCGGAGCTGGCGGCGGCGATCGTGGAGGAGGCAGGCTGATGGGCCTTGCGCTCCCGCGTCAGGGTGACGAGTACGCCGAGTTCTGCGAGGGCATCCGCCGCCTCACCGGCATCGACCTGACGCAGTACAAGCGGGCGCAGATGGAGCGCCGCATCCGCACGTTCGCGGAACGCCGGGCGATCACATCGCTGACCGCATACCTCGACGTGCTCGCCGGCGACCGCGAGCAGCTGGAGCAGCTGCTCGACCGGGTCACGATCAACGTGTCGCAGCTGTGGCGCAACCCCGAGCAGTTCGCCCGCCTCGCCGACCACGTGATACCGGAGCTCACCGCCGAGGGCCGGCTGCGCTGCTGGAGCGCCGGCTGCTCCTACGGCGCGGAGGCGTTCACGGTCGCGGCCATCGCGAGAACCGTCGCCCCGGACGCGCGGATCGAGGTGCACGGCACCGATATCGACCGCAGGATGGTCGACCGCGCCCGCGAGGGCATCTTCTCGC
>DASSEV010000069.1:0-3140 GCA_035695105.1 Gaiellales bacterium | reverse complement strand
CCGAAGAAGCGTCCCGTGGAGATGGAGTCGTACGCCTGCTGCTCGTTCACGAACGTCTGCCCGACCGCCACGATCCGCTGGCCCGTGTACGTGAAGCCGCCGCCGATGAACACGGAGATGAGCACACCGACGAGCCCGGTGTGGAAGACGAGGTTGCCCGTCTCCCGCAGGTAGCCCCGTTCCGCGGAGACGCTGGAGCCGTAGCGCTGCACGCGGTAGCGGCGGCGGCGCAGGAGGCGCTCCCCCTCGGCGAGGGCGTGCTCGGCGTCCCCCTCGAACTCGTCGCTGCGATACGCGGGCAATCGGCCGAGCCGGGCGGGGGTCCGAGGCGGCGCCGCTCGCAGTGCCTTCAGGTGGTGGAAGGCGCGCGGTACGACGCAGCCCACCAGCGAGATGAACAGCAGCAGGTAGATGGCGGAGAACCAGACGGAGGTGTAGACGTCGAACAGCTGCAGGAAGTCGGCGATGGAGACGAAGCCCGGGTTGCTCGCCTTCCACGAGATGACGCCGTTCGGATCCGCGGAGTGCTGCGGGATCAGCGACCCCGGCACGGCCGCGATCGCGAGCGCCAGCAGCAGGAGCAGCGCCGTGCGCATGCTCGTCAGCTGCCGCCATGCCCAGCGCAGCCACTCCAGGGGGCCGAGGCGCGGGTTCTCGGGGGGTCGCGGATCCTCGAACCCGGACTCGAACGCGTCAGAGGGCCTGCTCATACCCACCCCACCAGGCCTGCAGGCCGCTCAGGGCGCCGAGCCACAGCCCCGACACCATCAGCAGCCCGATCACGACGAGCAGGGCACCGCCCGCGAGATTCACCGCGCGGATATGCCGCTTGAGGAATGCGGTGCTGCGCGTCGCCCAGCCGAGCCCGATCGCGATGGCGACGAACGGCAGCCCGAGCCCGATCGAGTAGACGAAGGCGAGGAGGGCGCCGAGCCCCGCGGATCCGCCCTGCAGGGCGAGCGAGTAGATGGCGGTGAGGGTGGGGCCGAGGCACGGCGTCCAGCCCACCGCGAAGACGGCACCGAGCAGTGGCGCTCCCACCAGGCCCGTGCGCGGCTGCCAGGACGGCTTGATCGTGCGCTGCAGCGGGCCGAGGCCGCCGATGAACACGATGCCGAGCAGCAGCACCACGACGCCGGAGATGCGGGTGAGCAGGTCGCGCCACTGCACGAGGAAGAATCCGGCCGAGCCGATGACCGTGCCGGCGAGCACGAACACGACGGAGAAGCCGAGCACGAACAGCACCGCGCCGAGCGCGAGCCGGCCGCCGGGGCGGCGGGTGCCGGTGGGCCGGTCCATGCCGCCCACGTAGCCGAGGTAGCCCGGCACGAGCGGTAGCACGCACGGGGAGGCGAACGACAGCGCCCCGGCGGCGAGGGCGACGGGGACACCGAGCAGCAGGGCGCCCTGGCCGACCAGAGCGCTCACGCGTCGCGGCCCGCGAGCGCCGAGGAGATCAGGCTGTTCAGGATCGACGGGTCGGCCTGGCCGAGCATCCGCGCGGTCACGCGCCCGTCCTTGTCGAGCACGAGCGTCGTGGGGGTGGCGTTCGGCTGGATGCTGCCGGCGAACGCCAGCTCGACGGCGCCGTGGTTGGCCTGGTCGAGGATGCTCGGATAGGGCACCGCGTACTTCTTCTCGAACGGCTTGGCCTCGCCGAGCTCGTCCCGCACGTTCACGCCGACGAACTGGACGCCCTTGTCCTTGTACTTCGTCGCGAGAGCGGTCAGGGTCGGCGACTCGGTCTGGCAGGGGCCGCACCCCGCGTACCAGAAGTTGACGACGAGCACCTCTCCCCTGTGCGCGGACGACCGGAACACGCCGCCGTCGGTCGTGGGTCCGGAGAAGCTCACGGGCGCCGTCGTCGGGTGCTGCCACTCCTCGACCCCGGTGCCGTCGATGGTCCTGCCGTCGCTCGGCGATCTCCAGCCCTGCTGGGTGCAGCCGGTGAGCAGGATCGCCGCGGCGAGCGCGATCGCGGCCGGCACCGCGCGCCTCACGCCGCGCCCCGGTCGACGGCCTCGGCGAGCAGGGGTGCGGCCGGATCCGAGTACGCCGTCTCGACGATGCGGCCGTCGCGACGCTCGAACGTGGTCACGCTGGAGAGCGCGCACCGACGGCGACGCGGATCGTGCGGCAGGGGCTTGCCGAGCACGCTGCGGTGCACCATCCAGATGGGCAGCTGGTGGCTCACGATCACCGCGTCGCCGCTGTCGGTCGTCGCGAACACCTCGCGGATGGCCTCGCGCATCCGCACGACGATCGCGCGGTACGGCTCGCCCCAGGTGGGGACGAGGGGGTTGCGGAACAGGGGCCAGTCCTTCGGGTCGGAGAACAGCGCCGCACCCGAGGAGACGCGGCCTTCGAAGCGGTTCGCGGATTCGATCACTCGCTCGTCCTGCTCGACCTCGAGATCGAAGATCTCGGCGATGGGCTGCGCGGACTGCTGCGTGCGCAGCAGCGGCGAGGCGACGAGGCGGGTGACGGGGAGGTCGGCGAGCGCGCGGGCCGTCATCGCGGCCATCTCCCGACCGCGATCGGACAGGCGGAAACCCGGGAGCCGCCCGTAGATGACGCCCGCCGGGTTGTACACCTCGCCGTGCCGCACGAGGTGGAGCGCTCGAGCGACCACCCGCACAGTGTACGAACGGCGCCTATGACGGCTGCGCCGCCCCTGCGAGGCCGCCGCCGCGCGCCCCCTCGCGTGGACGATCGCGCCGTCGCCGGAGCTCTCGGGTGACACGGCGCCCTCGCCACCCCGATGGCACCGGGCCACCCGTCTCCGGCGGAACGGCCCGGTTCTCCCCAGGCGCGAGGGCCCCACCGGCGCCGCGAAGGCGCTCTCGGTAGGCTTCCGGGCCGTGACCTCCCGCATCCGCATCGCCGACCTCGCCGCCCTGGACGACGGGCCGGTGGTCGTGGGCGGCTGGATCGAGACCGTCCGTGACCAGAAGAAGGTGCAGTTCCTCGTCCTGCGCGACGAGAGCGGTGCCGTGCAGCTCGTCCGGCCCCGCCCCGCCGAGGACGACGCCATCGCGACGGCGATCTCCGAGATGGCGATCGGCAGCTTCGTGCTGGTCGCCGGTGGCCTGAAGCACGACGAGCGCGTGAAGCTCGGCGGCATCGAGGTGCGGATCGAG
>DASSEV010000068.1:0-57094 GCA_035695105.1 Gaiellales bacterium | reverse complement strand
TCAACACCATCGGCTACAAGGCCGAGCGCACCAGCTTCAAGGACGCGCTGTCGCAGATGCAGCGCGGCGCGAGCGCGCCGACCTCCACGCTGGGCGGCACCGACGCCGCGCAGATCGGCCTCGGCGTGCAGCTGAACGGCATCGACAACCTGATGCAGTCCGGCGCCATCCAGTCGACCGGCAACCCGCTCGACTGCGCCATCCAGGGCGACGGCTGGTTCCGGATCACCGACGATCCGAGCGGGTTCGGCAACATCATGTACACCCGCGCCGGCAACTTCAGCACGGACGCCAACGGCGACATGGTGACGCCGGAGGGCTACTACGTGGTCGGCTACACGCTGGACTCGACCGGCGCGCCGACCACCACGCAGACCACGATCAACATCCCGCAGGGCACGAAGTCCGTGACGATCGGCCAGGACGGCGTCGTCACCGCTGTCGACTCCGCCGGAACGGTCACCAAGGTGGCCGCCATCTCGCTGGCCAACTTCCCGAACGCGCAGGGCCTGCAGCGGGTCAGCGGCAACAAGTTCGCCGCCTCGAACAACTCCGGCGCCGAGACGGCCGCGACGGCCGGCACCAACGGCATCGGCTTCATCACCCCGGGCGCGGTCGAGATGTCGAACGTCGACCTGGCCCAGGAGTTCACCAACATGATCACGGCGCAGCGCGGCTTCCAGGCCAACAGCCGGATCATCTCGACGGCCGACGAAATGCTCCAGGAGCTCGTGAACCTGAAGCATTAGTAGCGCGCGGCAGGCGGCGGACGGCTCCGGCCGTTCGCCGCCGCCGCAGGGCGCTGCCCTCCCCCAAAGGACTTCCATGATCGCGCTCCACCGCCTCGTCAACCCCGAGCACCCGCTCTATCTCAACCCCGACCTGCTGCAGCAGGTCGAGGCAAATCCGGACACCGTCGTCACCCTCACCAACGGCTCGCGGTTCGTGGTCGCCGAGTCGCCCGGCGAGGTCGCCGACCTGGTCGCCGACTGGCGGGCGGACGTCATCGCCCGCGCCCTGGGAACGCCGCTCGTGGCGAACCATCCGCGGATCGAGCAGGCGCTCGGTCAGGTGCTGAGCTTCCCGCGCCCGAGCGCCCAGCAGTCCTGAATAGCCGCTATTTCCGGTCGATTACTGAACAGGATGTGTGCGAGCCATGGAGGCTGCCCCCTTGACCCCCGTCGCTGACAGCGAGACCACGAGATGAAGGCCATCACCGGCATCGGCATAGGTGTCGCCGTCGGCGGCATCATGATGGGCGCCCTCATGGAGGGCACCAACCCGGTCTCGCTGGTCAACATCCCGGCGCTCCTGATCATCTGCGGCGGCACGCTCGGCGTGACGATGGCGTCGACCACGATGGGCGGCTTCCTGACGATGCCGAAGCTGGCCATCAAGGCGATGAAGGGCGACGACCACGACCCCTCGCGGACGATCCACGAGATGGTGTCGCTCGCCGAGAAGGCCAGGCGCAACGGCCTGCTCGCGCTCGAGGAGGACGTCAACCAGATCGAGGACGCCTACACCCGCAAGGGGCTGCAGCTGGTGGTCGACGGCACGGACTCCGACCTCGTCCGCGCGATCCTCGAGTCCGAGGTGGACGGCATGGCGCACCGCCACCACCACGGCGCGCTGAACTTCCAGTCCGCGTCCGGATTCGCCCCGACGATCGGCATCCTGGGCACCGTCATGGGCCTGGTCGTGGTGCTCTCGCATCTCGACGAGCCGGCCAAGCTCGGCCCGCACATCGCAGGCGCCTTCCTCGCCACCCTCTACGGCGTCGGCAGCGCGAACATCATCCTGCTGCCGATCGCGAACAAGCTGAAGGCGATGTCGGCCGAGGAGGCCAACCATCGCTACATGGTGCTGGAGGCGATCCTGTCGATCCAGGCCGGCGACAACCCGCGGGTGCTGGCCGAGAAGCTGGAGGCATTCGTGCCGCCGGCCGACCGCGGCAAGCAGGCCGAGGAGTCGGGCCGCGCGTCCGCAGCCGGCGAGCCCGAGCCGCTCCAGGAGGCGGCATGAGCGCCGGGCGCCGGAGACGCGGCGGGGGCGGCGACCACCACGGCGCCGATGAGCGCTGGCTGCTCACCTATGCCGACATGATCACGCTGCTGATGTGCCTGTTCATGGTGCTGTGGTCGATCTCGTCCGTGAACATCTCGAAGCTCCAGGAGCTGCAGCGGTCGCTGCAGGAGGCGTTCATCGGGAAGGTGATGGACAGCGGCACATCAGTGTTGTCCGGTGAGCCGACGGCCGTGCAGGGCGTGCAGGACAACACGCCCGACCAGAGCAGCGTGGCGCAGCCGCAGCAGATCGTTCCGGCCGCCATCTCGCATCCCATCTCGCAGGCCACCCAGGCGGCCGTCAACCGCGCGGCGCAGAAGGAGCAGGAGAGCCTGCTGCGCGTCCAGCAGCAGGTGCTCGCCTACGCGCGCCGCCACGGCTTCGCGAAGGACATCAGCACGACCATCGACCAGCGCGGGCTGGTGATCCGGGTGCTGACCGACAAGGTGCTGTTCGACTCCGGCGAGGCCACCATCAAGGCCGCCGCCTACCCGCTGATCGACAGCTTCGCCAGGCTGATCCTGCAGTCGAAGCTGACCAACCCCATCCGGATCGAGGGGAACACCGACAACGTCCCCATCTCCGGCACCTTCCACGACAACTGGGAGCTGTCGGCGGCGCGCGCCACCGCCGTGCTCGAGCGCTTCCTGGCGCAGGGCATCCCGCCGCACCGCCTGTCGATGGCCGGCTATGCAGACCAGAACCCGGTCGCGCCGAACACCACGGCGGCCGGTCGCGCGCTGAACCGGCGGGTCGACGTCGTCATCCTCCGCCACAACCCGCCGCCGCAAGGAGCCACATCGTGAAAGGCAAGCTGAAGCTGATCCTCCCGGGCCTGCTCGTGCTGGCGCTCGCGGGCGGCGCGGCGTACAAGTTCGTGCTGGCCAAGCCGGCCAAGGCGGCAGCGGTCAAGCCGAAGGTGGAGGGAACGCTGTTCGCGCTCTCGCCGGAGTTCGTGGTCAACCTCAGCGACAACCACTACGGCAAGGTGACGGTGGCGCTGCTGCTGGCCGCGGCGCCGACGGCGAATGAGCTGAGCGTCACGGCCACCACCCCGACGCTGACCGAGGACCCGATGATCCGGTCGGTGATCACCAACGACCTGACGGGGGCCACCACCGGCGACCTGATCGCCCGCACGCAGCGCAATGCGCTGCGCACAAAGATCCTGCACGACCTGCAGGCCTCGACCGACGTCGGGGTCAAGGGCGTCCTGTTCACCGACGTTGTCGTCCAGTGAGGAAGCGATGAGCGACGAACTCGAGATCCGAGACGAGCCTGGAGAGGTCAGCTACGAGCCGCTCCCGGAGGCTGCGCCGGCGCAGCCCGCCCAGGCGGCACCCGCGCACGACGCCGGCGACCTCGACATGGTGCTGGACGTGCCGGTCGAGCTGTCGGTCGAGATCGGCCGTACGACCATGACGATCCGCGAGACGCTCGAGATCGGGCCGGGCGCAATCATCACGCTGAACAAGATGACCGGCGAGCCCGTCGACCTGCTGGTCAACGGCCGGCGGATCGCGCGCGGCGAGGTGGTCGCGATCGACGAGGAGTTCGGACTGCGCGTGACGCAGATCGTCTCCCCGCAGCACCGGCTGGACGCGGCGGCGTAGCGCTCGTCGCTCGGTCTGCCCCCGGTTCGGGCCTGACCCGGCAGGTCTGCAACCGACGACTCGTGGTGGCTCGGCTGTGACAGCACCGCCACACCTCCCGTCTAGCTTCGTCACGGCGGACGCCCGTACCGTGCCGCCATGACAAACGACCGACGCATCGACTACCCCGGCGCCGTCCACCACGTCACCCAGCGTGGTGCCGGACGCCAGCTGCTGTTCGAGGAGGCTGAGGACTACCGGCGGTTCCTGGACACCCTGCTCGAGTGTCTGATCCGCTACGGGTGGGACGTGCTCGCGTACGCCCTGACGCCCGCACGCGTGGACGTCGTCCTCTGCGCCCGCGAGGGCAACGTCTCCCTCGGCATGCGCAGGTTGACCGGCATCTACGCGCGAGGCTTCAACGCAGCTCACGGCTACGCCGGCAGCGTGTTCCAGGGACGGTTCGAGTCCCGGCTGCTCGCCACCGACGACGACATCCGCACCGCGCTCGCGGCCGTGGCGCTCGAGCCGGTGCGCCGTGGCGTCGCGCTGTCACCGGCCGACTGGCCATGGTCGACGCACGCCGAGCTCGGCGGGCTCGTTCCGGTGGGGCCCGAGCTCAATGCCCGGCGCGCGCTGGAGCTGTTCTCACCACGGGCGACGAAGGCCCGTCACCGCTACCTGGAGCTGGTCGACCGCGCGGCTGCCGCGACCGTCTAGGAGATCACGCCGCCCGGCGGTCCTCGAGGTCGTACGCGTCCATGCGTGACTTCAGCGTCCGGCGGATGCCGGAGAGCAGCTGCGAGACACGGGATTCGGAGACGCCCAGGATGCGGCCGATCTCCGCGCCCTGCAGGTGGTGCACGTAGAGCAGCACCAGGATCTGCTGCTCTCGCTCCGACAGCGAGGCGATCGCGTCCTTCAGGATCGCGGAGCGCTCGCCGGACAGCGCGGCCAGCTCCGGATCGAACTCCCCGGCGGGCGCCTCGAGCGTGTCGCCCACCTCCACCGGCAGCGACTCCTCGGTGCCGCGCGTGGGCGTGTTCAGCGAGAGCAGGTCGGCGCGCGACAGGCCCTCCAGCTGCTCCTGCAGGTCGGCCACCGTGATCTCGAGCTCCTTCGACAGCTCCTCGTCGGTGGGCGTGCGGCCGTGGCGCGACTGCCACTCCTCCCGGGTGCGCTCGATGGCGCGGCCGGAGCGTCGCAGCGAGCGCGGCGCCCAGTCCTGCCGGCGCAGCTCGTCCATGATCGCGCCCGAGACGCGCGTCCAGGCGTACTGCTCGAAGGTGGCGCCCTTGGCCGGGTCGAACCGGTCGACCGCCGCGATCAGCGCGAGCAGGCCGCACGACACGAGGTCGTCGAGCTCGCAGTGCGCCGGCAGCTCACGAACCTTGCGGCAGGCCAGGTACTTGACCATCGGGGCGTAGCTCAGCACCAGGCGATCCCGGGCAGCCACATCCCGCCGGTCGCGCCACTGCCTCCAGAGCGCCTCCGCGCTCTCGGCGGTGGGGCGGTTACCGGTCACGAATGCTGCTTCCACGGGACAACCTCCACGTCTTCAACAGGGACGAATCTCGCTTGCAAACACCATGGAGCCCAGCGAGATGCAGCACGTATCGGAGTTGAAGACGGGATGTTTCTCACCCGAAAGGGGGAGTCGCCCTCCTCGTAAACGCGGGTTCCGATCACACCCCGGCCGGCGCGGGCCGCGTCTCAAGCGCCCACCGGGGCGGCCGATTACCGGTGCGCCTTGCGATCTCGCTGTCGTCCCCTTTCGCGTGCGAGCGCCGCAGCTGCCGTGTCCACCGCGTGGCTGTGGCTTGCCATGCCCACCCACGCGCTCGCCGCGTTCCGGCAGGACACGACACCCCTGCCGAAGGCCGTCACCGACGGCTCGGGCGGGGCGTCGACCATCGCCGGAAGCAGCGGCGCCGGCACGATCGCCCGCACCATCGTCGGGCTTGCCGTCGTGCTCGGCGTGGTCTACGGGCTGTACTGGCTGCTGAAGTCGGCCGGCCGGGGGCGGACGAACGACAGCGGCGGGAGGATCGAGGTCGTAGCGACCGCCCAGCTCGCGCCCAACCGCACCCTGCACCTGCTCCGCTGCGGCGACGAGATGATCCTGGTCGGCGCGGGCGAGTCCGGCGTCACGCCGCTGCGGGTGTACAGCCACGACGATGCCCTCGCCGCGGGACTGCTCGACAGCGAGGTCGGTGCTCCGGTGCTGCTGCCGGCTGCGGAGCCTTCGGTCAGGCGCAGCCCCGTCGCGGCGTTGCGCGCCTGGACGGTGCGGACGTGACCGGCACGCTGCTCCTCGTCACCCAGCACGGGCCGACGATCAACATCACCGGCACGAAGGGGCTGTCCACCCCGGTGCAGGTCTTCCTGCTGCTGACCCTGATGTCGGTGATCCCCGGCGCGCTGCTGATGGTGACCGGCTTCACCCGCATCCTGATCGTGCTCGGGTTCGTCCGGAACGCTCTCGGTACGCCCACGATGCCGCCGAACCAGATCCTGGTCGGCTTGTCGCTGTTCCTGTCGCTGTTCGTCATGGCACCCACCATCAAGGCCACGAACGAGGTGGCGGTGCAGCCCTATCTGCACAAGCAGATCTCGCTGTCCACCGCGGTCGACCGCGGCCAGCAGCCGCTGCGCACGTTCATGTTCAAGCAGACGCGGGACTCCGACCTCGCGCTGTTCGTGAAGATGGCCAACCTGCCGCAGCCGAAGACCCGCGCGGACATCCCGACCTACGTGCTGATTCCCGCGTTCATGATCTCCGAGCTGAAAACGGCGTTCCAGATCGGGTTCCTGATCTACCTGCCGTTCCTGATCATCGACATGGTCGTCAGCTCGACGCTGATGTCGATGGGAATGATGATGCTGCCGCCGATCCTGATCTCGCTGCCGTTCAAGATCATGCTGTTCGTGCTGGTCGACGGCTGGCACCTCGTGATCCAGGGCCTTGTGCAGTCTTTCCATACCTGACGACCGGGGGCGCCATGACACAGGACACCGTCATCCACCTGGCCATGCAGGCGCTGATCGTGGCGCTGAAGGTCTCCATGCCGTTCCTCCTCGCCGGCCTCGTGGTCGGCCTGGTGGTGTCGGTGTTCCAGGCGGTGACCCAGATCCAGGAGCAGACGCTCAGCTTCATCCCGAAGATCCTGGTCACCGGCGCGGTGATGGCGCTCGCCGGCCCGTGGATGCTCGAGCAGATGCTGGCCTACACCCAGCAGCTGTACCTCAGCATCCCCAACATGGTCGGGCCGTGATCACCGGCGATCAGATCGCGCTCAACCACCTCGCCGGCGCTCAGCTGATGGGGTTCATGCTGGTGCTGGCGCGGGTCGGCGGCCTGTTCCTGCTGGCACCGGGGTTCTCGTCGAAGATGATCCCCGTGCGGGCGAAGCTGATGCTCGCGTTCGCGATCTCGCTCGCGATCATGCCGATCGCGACCCACGGCCAGCAGATCCCGTCCGACCCGGGCGCCGTGGTCACCTTGCTGCTCACCGAGCTCCTGGTCGGGCTCGCCTTCGCCATGCCGCTCGCCGTGCTCGGAGCCGCCGTGTCGGCGGGCGCCGGGCTGATCGACACCATCATCGGCTTCAGCTTCGCTGCGCAGATCGACCCCATCACCAACCAGCAGAACGCGGTGATGGCGCAGTTCTACTCGCTGTTCGCGACCATGGTCTTCCTGCTGACGGGCGGCGACCACCTCATGATCGAGGGCCTCGGCGCCAGCTACCGGCTGCTGCCGCTGGGGCGGATTCCGAACATCAACGCGCTCGCGGCCAGCGTGCCCGACAGCCTCGAGCGGGTGTTCGTGATTGGCCTCGAGATCTCCGCCCCGGTGGTGATCGCGCTCGTCATTTCCGACGCGGCGTTCGGGCTGATCTCGCGCGCTGTGCCGCAGATGAACGTGTTCTTCGTCGGCCTGCCGGCCAAGATCCTGCTCGGGTTCGCGGTGATCGGCGCGTCGCTGCCGTTCGTGGCAGCGCACCTCACCGACGAGCTCCAGACGTCGGTGGTTCAGGCGCTGGAGCTGCTCAAGGCATGAGCGAGAACCGTACCGAGGCGCCAACCCCGAAACGCCGTGAGGAGGCCCGGAAGAAGGGCCAGGTCGTCCGATCGGCCGACATCAACACGGCGGTGGTGCTGATCGCCTGCGTGGGGGCGCTGATGCTGTTCGGGCCGCGGCTGCTGAACGACTACGCCGAGGTGCTCCGCCAGGGGCTGTCGCAGACGGCGAGCCCGCAGATGGTGACCCCGGACGGCGTCGGGCAGCTGGCGCTGTGGGCGATGCGCTCGATCCTGATGCTGGCCGCCCCGATCGCCCTCGCGGCGATGGCCGGCGGGCTGCTCGCGAGCGTCGCCCAGGTGCGGCCGCGCATCACCACGCAGGCGATCACGCCCCAGTGGAGCCGGCTCGATCCGCGCCAGGGCGTGAAGAAGATCATCGGCCTGAACGCGGTGTTCGAGACGCTCAAGGCGACGGTGAAGACGGCCGTGGTGGGGGTCGCGGCCGGCCTCGCGGTGTACCCCCGCATCGGCGAGCTGGCCGCCATGACGGGCATGCCGCCCGGCGCCCTGCTGCTGACGCTGGCCGGGATGATCGGGCGTATCGCGCTCTATGTATGCGTGGCCTTCGCGATGATCGCCGCGGCGGACTACGTGTTCCAGCGGCGCCGCCACGAGAAGCAGCTGCGCATGACGCGCGACGAGGTGAAGCAGGAGCAGCGCCAGTCCGACGTGGCGCCGGAGGTGCGCGGGGCGATCCGCCGGCGGCAGTTCCAGCAGGCCCGCAAGCGGATGATCGCCGACGTTGCCACAGCGGACGTCGTCATCACCAACCCGACGCACTTCGCCGTGGCGCTGCGCTACGACGGGTCGAAGCCTGCGCCGGAGCTGATCGCCAAGGGCGTTGACCTGGTGGCGGCCGCGATCCGAGAGGAGGCGGAGAAGCACGGGGTGACGGTGCTCACGAACCCCCCGCTGGCGCGGGCGCTGCACCGTGAGGTCGAGCTCGGGCAGATGATCCCGGAGAGCTTCTTCCAGGCCGTGGCCGAGGTGCTCGCCTTCGTGTACCGCACGGCCGGCCGGCGCCGGCGCGCCCTCGCCGCCTAGGTGCCCCCCGCGCCGCACGGCTTCCGTGACGCTTCCCTTACACCTCCATCAGTCACAGATCCGCAACGCCCGCGTCACGCCCACCCGGCGGGGCTTTGACTCCAATAATTGCCGGCGAGCGGCGGCCGGCGGAACCAGGCGGCGGATCCGTCACGATTCCGTCTCAGAAGCGTGACGCCCACCCGCGGGGCTTTGACACCGACACAGGCAACGTTGCGAGTCTGTGACGGGTTCGTCGGCAGCGGCGGCGGCGGGGATTCCGTGAGGGGTTTGTGACACCTGAAACGGCCTGGTTGCGGGAAACCCGCAGCCCGGATCACGAACTCCCGGCCGAACGCCGAGTGGAAATGTCCGATGCCGAAACCGCGCCCCAAACGCAGACTGCGACTGTCAGCAACGAGCTACCGACGGTGGCTCAAGGAAGGGAGCAGATCATGCGTAGAGCACTTGAAATCGGAGGCTTCATCGCCGCCGCCGTGCTGATCGTCTTCGGCATCGGCGCGATGGTCATGGCCTATCAGGGCCGTAACACCGTGCGCGACACCCTGTCAGCGCAGCAGATCGTCGGCACGCCCGACATGACGCCGACGCAGATCAAGCAGGAGGCGCAGAAGGCCGGCCTCAACGTCGCCAATCTGACGATTCCGTCCACGAGCGTGGCCGGCGACACGATCAACACCGGCTCGGAGGCGCACGCCTTCGCGCAGTACATGACGATCCACACGCTGATGGCGACCGGCGGGCAGTACTACGCGCAGATGCCGCGCTATGCGAGCCCGGACGGCAAGGGCACCAATGACCCGAACGCCGCGGTCAAGGTGAACGGGCAGCCGCAGAACAACCCGGCACGGCAGATCTGGGTTGACGAGACGGCGCTGTCCACCGCCCTGCAGTCCAGCTACATGGCGGAGAACCTGGCGAACTTCGGGATCATCACCGGCTTCGCCCTCCTGCTGAGCGGCATCGGATTCGGCGTCCTCGCCGGAGCCGGCGCCCTCCGCAACCGGGAGAACGCACTGGGATTCCTCCACCGCGGTGAGGGAACCGGACACACGGCAATCCCGGCCGCGTAACCGAGAGCTGCTGCTCCCAGCAGACCCAGACGGGTCGTCCCCTCCGGGGGGCGGCCCGTTCGGTCGTTAAGCGGACGAACCGCGTGACGGAGCCACTCAATCGGGTGATGTCCCGGCCGACTACCGGTGTGACGTGCGTAGCTGTCGTCCCGTCACGCGCCGCGCTGCCCCCCGGCACGGCGCAACCTCGGCCCCCCACGCGGGGATCGTCGCCCCCTGGGCGGGCCCATGAAGCAGCTGCTGAAGCACTCCGACCTGGTCGGCGCCATCGCGGTCGTCGTCGTCGTCGTGATGATGCTCGTGCCGCTGCCCGCGCCGCTGCTCGACATGCTGATCACGACCAACATCGGGGCGGCGCTGATCATCCTGATCACGACGATGTACGTGCCGCGGGCGCTCGAGTTCGCGTCCTTCCCGTCGCTGCTGCTGCTGACCACCCTGTTCCGGCTCGCCATCAACGTCAGCGTCACGCGGCTGGTGCTGCTCAAGGGCGACGCGGGCAACGTCATCCACGCCTTCGGGTCGTTCGTCGTCGGCGGCAACGTGCTCGTCGGCCTCGTCGTCTTCCTGATCCTGGTGGTCATCCAGTTCGTGGTCATCACGAACGGCTCGGGCCGCGTCGCCGAGGTGGGCGCCCGGTTCACCCTCGATGCGATGCCCGGCAAGCAGATGGCGATCGACGCCGATCTCAACGCCGGCCAGATCACCGACGAGGAGGCCCGCCGCCGCCGTGAGCTGATCGCGCGCGAGGCCGACTTCTACGGCGCGATGGACGGCGCCTCCAAGTTCGTCAAGGGCGACGCAGTCGCCGGCATCCTGATCGTCGCCATCAACCTGCTCGGCGGCATGGGCGTCGGCGTCCTGCAGCGCGGGATGGGCTTCAGCGATGCCCTGCATACCTTTCCGATCCTGACCATCGGCGACGGGCTGGCCGCGCAGATCCCCGCGCTGCTGATCTCGACCGCGATGGGTATCATCGTCACGCGGTCCGCGTCGGAGGCCGACCTCGGGCGCGACATCACCAACCAGATTCTCCGCCAGCCGCGCGCCCCGATGATCGCCGGCGGCGTCATCTGCACCATGGGGCTCGTCCCCGGCCTGCCGAAGCTGCCTTTCTTCGTGATCGGCGGCATCCTGTTCGTGCTCGGCCGGGCGATGGCCTCCCAGGCCGCAAAGGAAGCGCAGGCGTCGCTCGAGGCTGAGCGAGCCGCGCGCAGCGAGGGCGCTCCGCAGACGGATCCGGCCGAGGGCGCGCTGGCCATCGACCCGCTCGAGCTGACCATCGGCTTTGGCCTCGTCCCGCTCGTCGACCAGTCCTCCGGCGGCGCCCTGCTCGGCCGCGTCCGCGTCGTCCGCCGCCAGATCGCGAGCGATCTGGGCATGGTGATCGCCCCGGTGCGGATCCACGACGACGTCATGCTGGAATCGCATGAGTACGCCATCAAGGTGCGTGGCACCGAGGTGGCTCGCAGCCGCATCATCCCCGGCCACCGGCTGGCAATGAATCCCGGCGACGCGACGCCCGGGATCGCCGGCATCCCCACCGTCGAGCCCGCGTTCGGGCTGCCCGCGGTCTGGATCGAGGAGGGCCAGCAGGCCGAGGCCGAGGCGCTCGGCTACACCGTGGTCGACCCCGAGTCCGTGATCGTCACCCACCTGACCGAGACCATCCGCCGCCACGTCGACGAGCTCCTGACCCGCCAGGAGACCCGCCAGCTGCTGGACACGCTGAAGGCCGCGAATGCCGCGGCCGTGGAGGAGGTCGTGCCCGACAAGCTCGGCGTCGGCGAGGTGCAGCGCGTGCTGCAGGCGCTGCTGCGCGAGGGTGTGTCGATCCGCGACCTCGGCACCATCCTGGAGGCGATCGGCGACCGGGCCGCGTTCACCCGCGATCCGTCCGTGCTCGCCGAGTATGCCCGCCAGGCGATGGCCCGCACGATCACGGCCGGCTACCTGGACGAGGAGAAGACGCTGCGCGCGATTTCGCTCGAGCCCGGGCTCGAGCAGGAGATCGCCGAGTCCGTTGCCCAGACCGCCGACGGCGAGTACCTGGCGATGGACCCGGCGCGGGCGCAGGCGCTCGTCGGCTCGCTGGCCGGCCAGGTCGAGGCCGCCACGGGCATGGGGCTGCGCCCGGTGGTGCTCTGCTCGAGCCGCATCCGGCGCCACCTCCGCCGCCTGGTGGAGCAGACGCTGCCGCAGCTGCCGGTGATGTCCTACAACGAGATCCTGCCCGGCATCCGGGTTGAGACGACAGGGGTGGTGACCGCATGACGACCATGACGAGGACCTATCGCGGGCGGACGCTCGAGGAGCTGCTGCCGAAGATCCGGGAGGAGGTGGGGCCGAACGCGGTGATCACCCACCAGCGCGAGGGCCTCGTCGGCGGCATCGGCGGGTTCTTCGCGCGGCGCTGCGTCGAGGTCGAGGTGAGCCCCGCGTCTGCGCCGGCAACGCCGTCGATTCCCGCGCAGCACGTCTTCGACGCCTACGACGCCGGCCCAGAGGAAACGGTGGCGGCCGCGCGCACGGCCGTGATCGACGCCATGATCGCCCAGGCCGCGCCGTTCGCGGACGTGCTCGAGACGGCGGAGCGAGCGGCCGAGCCGGAGTTCGAGCTGCTGGCGCCGGCCGAGGAGCCGGAGCCTCCCGCCCTCCTGCCCGACGTGGACGCGGACTTCGAGCCCGTGCGAGCCAGGCTGCTCGAGCTGGGCATGCCCGAGGCTGCAACGGCAGCGCTGATCCGCGAGGCCGAGCGCGGCATGCGCCCGTTCGACCAGTCCGCCACGCCGGAGCAGCTGGTGCGCAGGGCCTTCGCCCGGCAGGTGCGGATCGAGCATGGCTGGAAGACCAAGCGCCGCACGATCGCCCTGGTCGGCGCGGCCGGCGCCGGGAAGACGCTGGCCGCCGCGAAGCTCTGCCACGCCTATGCGGCCGGGTCGCGGCTGGCGGTGCGCACGCTCAGCCTGGAGCCCGCGGCGGCGGCCTACCGCCTGGGCACGCTGACGGAGCACCTGGACATCGGCCTGCGCATCGCGGATACGCCGGAGGCGGCTGAGCGCGCGTCCGCCCGGATGCAGGGCGAGAGCCTGATCGTGGTCGACACCCCGCCGGTCGCCGCGCGCGACGCCGACTCGATCGCCGCGCTCGCCGAGCTGCTGTCGGCCGTGCGGGCGGACGAGGTCCACCTCGTGGTTCCGGCGACCATGGACGCGCGCGCCGCCGAGGCGCTCTACGAGGCGCTCACGCCGGAGATCGCCGTCAACCGCATCCTTATCACGCAGCTCGAGGGAGCGGCGAGCCTGGCACCGGCGGCCGGTCTGTCGTTCACCCTGAAGCGTCCGATCTCCTACCTGGCCGAGGGCCGGCGCCCGAACGCCGGGCTGCGGCCCGCGGAGGCGGCCGAGCTGGCGGAGCTGGTGCTGCCGTGACCGGCGAGCCGGGGAGCCGGGCCTGATGGCCGACATCAAGCCTCCGCTGGTCGGCATCAACGCCCACCCGCAGGCCGCCCTCAGCGTGCGCCGCTGGAAGTCCTGGGCGGCGCTCGCCGGCTTCGTGCTCGCCGCGTACGAGAGCTACGGCCAGAGCCTGCCGTTCCCGGACATTGCGCTGCGCTCCGTCGCCGGCGGCATCGTCGGTTACCTGATCGGGTACGCCGCAGCGGTCACCATCTGGCGGCACCTGCTGCAGGCCCAGGCACGGATGGCCGTCGACCGGGCTCGAGAGCTGCGGGAACGCGAGCTCGCGCGACGACAGCAGCCGCGGAGTGACTGATGGACGATCCGATGAGCCCGATCGAGCGCGTGACGCCGCCCCCGCCACCGCCCAGAGTGACGCGGCAGCGCACGCGTGACGAGGAGCGGCGACAGCCGCCCCGCCGGCATGACGAGCCGCCGCCCGAGCCGTCGGACGACGACGGGCTGCCGCACGTCGACGTGCGCGCCTAGAGTCGCACGAACCCGGTGGCGTCGCTGCGCGGGTGCACCTCGCGGTGAACGCCGTTCGAGGCGTTGCCCTCGACCGTGGTCAGCGTGCCGTCGGCGTTCACGGACTCGACGATGCCCACGTGCTCCGTGCCGAACAGGATCAGGTCGCCCGGCTGCGGGTCGTTGGTGAGCCGACCGGTGCTGCGTGCCCAGTCGGTGATGCCGGCCACCGAGCCGAGCCCCTGGCCGTTCGGGCCGATCGGTGCGCCCGCCTGCGCCGCGGCCCACGAGACGAAGTAGGCGCACCACGGAGCGCCGGCGTACGAGCCGGCGACGGCCGACCGGTAGTCGGCGATGCGCGGGCCGTCGTTCGAGCCCGGTGGCTGCTCGGTCACGCCGATCTCCCGCTCGGCGATTGCGAGCGCGCGGGCGCCCGCGCTCGAGCCGCCCGACGAGGCGGAGGCGGACGCCTGCCCGAGCGCCTGGGCGAACGGCGTCGCGGCCGCCTGCGCGCCCGTTGCCGGGGCCGGCGATACCGCCTGCGGGTCGAGCAGCTGCTCGATCTGCGCGACCCGGGACACAGCGCTGAGAAAGCTCACGACTGGGTAATCGTCCACGCCTCTTTGCAATTCATTGCATCTACTAAATTGTCTTTGGCGCGGGTCGATTACCGGTGTGCGGCTGGAAGGCCCAGCCGCGCGGGCCACATGATGTGACCCGGAGTTGGGACCCGATCTTCAAGGAGGAAGAAATGTCCCTTCGCATTCAGAGCAACATCGAGGCGTTCAACGCGCACCGGAACCTGACCTCGACCAGCATGGCGCTGGCGAAGTCGATGGAGAAGCTCTCCTCGGGCTACCGGATCAACCGCGCGGCCGACGACTCGGCCGGCCTTGCCATCAGCGAGAAGCTGCAGGCGCAGGTCGGTGGTCTGGATCAGGCTCAGCGCAACGCGCAGGACGCTGTCTCGCTGGTGCAGACGGCTGAAGGCGCGATGGCCGAGGTGCACTCGATGCTTCAGCGCGTCCGCGACCTTGCCGTGCAGTTCAACAACGGCACGCTGTCGACGGCCGACAAGGCATCGATCACCGCCGAGGTCGCGCAGCTCTGCGCCGAGATCTCCACGATCGGCGCGAACACCACCTTCAACGGCATCGCCCTGCTGACCGGCTCGGCCAGCATCACCTTCCAGGTGGGCGCCAATGACGGTGAGACGCTGTCGGTGAGCGCCGTTGGACTGTTCGGTTCCGGCTCGAGCTACAAGGTCGACTCGAACATCTTCAACTTCAGCGGCACCGTCACGCTGGCCTCGATCGACGCCGCCATCCAGGGCGTCAGCGATGCCCGCGGCACCTTCGGTTCGGTGCAGAACCGGATCGAGCACACGCTGAACAACCTGGCCAACTACGAGGAGAACCTGACCAGCGCGGACAGCCGGATTCGCGACGTCGACATGGCGTCCGAGATGGTGAACTTCACCAAGCTGCAGGTGCTTCAGCAGGCCGGTACCTCCATGCTGGCCCAGGCGAACCAGGCTCCGCAGAGCGTTCTCTCGCTCCTGCGCTAGCCGGCGCGCCTCACATAACGGGACGACACGCGGAGGGCCGCCCATCGGGCGGCCCTCCGTCGTACCCAGAGGGGCCGAGTACCGCGGGGGCGCCGATCCCGGTACGCTGAGACGGCCCAGCAGGTCGCCCCCTCATGACAGCCGTGCCCCATCGACGCACAGGCCCGGCCGGCCTCGCCGGCGCCGTCGGAGCGCTGGCCGTGGTCAGCTCCGCCGCCCTCGCCCTGATGCTCGGAGCCGGCTCCACCAGCGCGGTGACGCCGGCCCCGTCACCGCTGCCCGGCGCCCCGCATGGCGTCTCACAGGCGAACGGCGTGATCGTCTACGGACGCTACGCGCGGCCCGCGGGGCCAGACGGGTTCGTCCGCGGGCTGACGATCGTCAACGCCGCCGGCGGCCCGCCGCGGGTGCTCTCGACCACGACCGCATGCTGCGTCAGCGTCGGCGGCCACACCATCATGTTCACCCGCCGCACGCGCGAGGGCTTGGAGGATCTGCTGCTCACGACCCGTCCTGGGCGCACGGTGCTGCGGTCGCTCGCGATCGCCGGGATGACGCCCGGGCTGGGCGTGGTCTCGCCGGACGGCTCGAGGATCGCGGTGTGGGCGGCCCGTGCGGTGGATCCGCACCGCGGGGCGCTCGAGGTGCACAGCGGCGGACGGTGGTACCAGATTGGCCGGATCAGCGGGCGCCGGGTGCGGCCGCTCGCCTTCTCACCCGACGGGTCGCAGGTGCTCGTATTCCGCCCGACGGCTGGAGCCGGTGTCGGCGAGGTCGGCGTCGTCCGCATCGCGACCGCGCGCTACCAGCGCCTCACCCCTCCCGGGATGGTCAGCTGGTGCTGCTACTGGGGATCGCCGGCGAGTTGGTCGCCGGACGGCAGGGTTGCGTTCGCCGCGTTCGAGCACCCGCCGAAGGGCGACGCGATGAGCGACGGCGAGAGCGCGGTGTTCGTGACGGAGCACGGCACCGATGGGGTGCGGCGCGTCACCGACTGGGGCCTGTGGACGACCAGCGCGCGCTGGTCGCCCGATTCGAGGCTGGTCGCCTACGACACCGCGAACCAGCGAAAGGGGCTTCACGACCTGTTCGTGATCGACCCGGACGGCGGCAGCCCGTCGCTGGTCGCAACGCCGCACGACGGCGGCTCATGCTGTGCGCTCTGGAGCCCGAACGGCAAGGCGCTGATCTACGAGACCGGGCGTGGCGACGGCCACCTGGATCTGTGGACGGTGAACCTGGACGGGACCGGCACGTTCCACCTCACGAGCGACGCATCCTCCGACCTCACATACGCGGTCACGCCGCCGTCCTGAGCGGAACTGCGCCGGCGCCCGGCCGCCGAAGCGACCGGGCGCCGTGCGCCGCCTCCCCCAAAGGTGTTCCTAACCGCGAAGCAGGCTCAGCACCGACTGCGGCAGCTGGTTCGCCTGCGCGAGCATCGACGTGCCCGCCTGCTGCAGGATATTCAGCTTCGTGAAGTTGACCATCTCCGACGCCATGTCCACATCCTTGATGCGGCTCTCGGAGGCCTGCAGGTTCTCCTGGTAGCTGGCCAGGTTGTTGAGCGTGTGCTCGATCCGGTTCTGCACCGAGCCGAACATCGACCGCGCGTCCGACACACCCTGGATCGCGGCGTCGATCGAGGCCAGCGTGACGGTGCCGCTGAACGTGAAGATGTTCGAGTCGACCTTGTAGCCGGATCCCGAGCCGAACAGCTGCACGCCCGTCACGGCCAGCGTCTCGCCGTCCTCGGCACCCACCTGGAACGTGATCGTCGAGGTGCCCGTGAGCAGCGCGATGCCGTTGAAGGTGGTGTTCGCGCCGATGGTCGAGATCTCGGCGCAGAGCTGCGCGACCTCGGCGGTGATCGATGCCTTGTCGGCCGTCGACAGGGTGCCGTTGTTGAACTGCACGGCAAGGTCGCGGACGCGCTGCAGCATCGAGTGCACCTCGGCCATCGATCCCTCGGCCGTCTGCACCAGCGAGATGGCGTCCTGCGCATTTCGCTGGGCCTGGTCGACGCCGCCGATCTGCGCCTCGAGCTTGACGCTGATCGCAAGCCCGGCCGAGTCGTCGGCCGCGCGGTTGATCCGGTAGCCCGAGGAGAGCTTCTCCATGGACTTGGCCAGCTTCTCGGACGTCGCGGTCAGCTGGCGGTGGGCGTTGAACGCCTCGATGTTGTTCTGGATGCGAAGGGACATTGTGCAGACCTCCCTGTCTTACACGTGGATTACGACGGAGTGGAAGAAGGAGCCGGCGCCGGCAGCTGCGTGACGTCGGCGTTCGCGGCGGCCTCGTTCTCGGCCTTGACCGCAAGCCAGATCTCGTGGCGGTAGATGGGCACCTCGCTGGGCGCATCGATGCCGATGCGCACCGTCGACCCCGACACCTCGAGCACGGTGATCGTGATGTCCTCGCCGAGGCAGATGCGCTCGCCGGGGCGGCGTGTGATGACCAGCACGGCTAGATCCCCGTGGCCGCGACCGGAGCGGCCGGTTGGCTGGGCCGGATGTCGGCGAGCGTGACGTGCGCGAACAGCGGCTGGCGCACGTCGTAGTCGCGCTCGTTGATCACCTGGCGGCCGCGGCGGTCGCCGGCGTGCACGACCAGGGGGCCGCGCAGGTTGATCGTGAACTCCTCGATCCGGTCTGACGCGCGAACCACGCAGAAGATGTCCGCCTGATCGGCGCTGACCAGATTCAGCAGACCGGCGTCCTCGTCGGGCACGCTCACCTCGTAGTCCGAGAAGAACAGCCACGGGTTGGTCACCGGCAGGGCGATCGCCGGGTCATCGACGGAGTGCAGCCAGTAGAACGCGGCCGACTCGCTCTGCGCGAGCAGGGCCCACCGCGTCCCGGGCAGCCCGATCAGGCCGTCGGGGAAGGTGATGACCGCGTCGTCGCGGATCTCGATGCTGCCAAAGCGGGTGCTTTCGATCTGCACGTGCGGCTCCTAGCTCGTGGAGAGGAAGTCCATCAGGGACGGCTGGATGATCTGCGCGCCGGCGCGGAGCGCGGACTGGTAGACGGCCTGCTGGGTCGAGAAGTCGACCATGGTCTTGGCCATGTCGGCATCCTCGACGTTGGACAGGAGCTGGGTCGCCGTCTGCTCGAGCTCCTGCAGGCGGGTGCCGGCGGTCTGCAGCCGGTTCTGGCTGGCGCCGTTTACGGCCTGGGCGTTGCTGATCGTGTCCACGGCCGTGTCTATCGCCTGCAGGTCCGTATTCTGAAGGGCGGCGCCGTTATTGCTCTGCAGGTCGGTGACGATCGTGCGCAGCGTCTTCAGCAGCCCGCTGCTGGTGTCACCGAGCACGCCGATCCCGGTCTGGTTGAGGTCGATCCGCACGTTCGGGCCGATCTCACGCTTCATCACCTCGGCGTTTCCGGCGTAGGTGTCGCTGGGGCCCATCTGGTACGGCTGCGTGGTCGTCGCCGAGCCGGCGAAGACGTAGCGGCCGGCGTACTGCGTGTTGCCCTCGGTCTTGATCGAGTCGATCAGCTGCGTGATCTCGGCGGCGATGTCGTTGCGCGCCGAGGCTCCGGAGGTGTCGTTCGCGCCCTGGACGACCAGGTCGCGCACACGCAGCAGGCTGTCGCTGATCTTGCCGAGCGCAGTGTCGGTGACCGACTGCCACGAGTTGGCCTCGTCGACGTTGCGCTGGTACTGCTGGTTCTGCGCCAGGTCGGCGCGGTACTGGAGCGCGCGGCTGGTGCCGAACGGGTCGTCGGACGGCTGCGTCAGCTCCTTGCCGGAGCTCAGCTTCTGCTGCGTCGCAGAAAGCTTGTCCATGTCGCCCTGCAGGTCGCTCAGCAGGTTCCGCGAGAGCATGTTCTGCGTGATCCTCACAGCCCCACCTTTCCGGTACGCGAGATCAGCTGGTCGATCATCTCGTCCATCGCGCTCATCGCCCGGGCGGAGGCCTGGTAGCCGCGCTGGAACTTGACCAGGTTCGTCATCTCCTCGTCGAGCGAGACGCCGGACACCGACTGGCGGCGGTCGTCGATCGACCCCGTCAGCAGGTTCGCCGTGTCGGAGTCGCGCTGCGCCTGCTGCGTGTCGGAGCCGATCTGCGTGACCAGCTGCGAGTAGGCGGTGTCGATGGTGCTCGCGCCGACCAGCGCCTGGTTTCGGATGTTCGCGAGCGAGAGCGCGTTGTCGGCGTTGCCGACGTTGCCGTTGCCCGAAGCGGCGATCAGCGCCGGGTTGCTGATCAGCGCCGGGTTGATCGCGATCGTCGACGCGCTGGTTCCCGTGAAGAACGCGCCGCCGGCGTTGCCGTTCAGGTCGAAGCCGAGCGCGTGCTGGGCGTTGGTGGCCGTGATCAGCGTCGACGCGACGGTGTCGAGCTGCGACTGGTAGCCCGGGATGGTGGTGTCGCGCAGGGTGATCAGGCCGGACAGCTTGCCGGACGTGAGGCTGGTCATGTTCGACTCCGCCAGCGTCGCGGCAGTCGCCCCGCTGACCAGCGACGCGCCGCCGATCGAGACGTCGACCTGGCCGTACGTCGTCGCAGTGACCGACACGTTGCCGAGCTGCGACAGCTGATCGATCAGCAGGTCGCGCTGGTCGAGCAGGTCGTTCGGGTGGTCGCCGGTGACCGTGTCCTTCATGATGGCGTCGTTCAGCTGCGCGATCCGCCCGCCGATCGAGTTGACCTGGTCGATCGTCGACAGGACGTTCTGGCCCGTCTGCGACTGGATGGTCGACAGCTGCGAGGCCAGCGCGTTGAAGCCGTCGGCGAGGCTGGCGGCGTTCTGCGCGAGCGACTGGCGCGTCGCCATGTTCTCGGGGGCGTTCGACACGTCCTGCCACGATGACCAGTACTGCTGCAGCAGCGAGTTGAGGCCGTGGTCGGACGGCTCGGCGAGCGCATCCTGCACCTGCGAGAGGCCGTCCTGCGTGGCCGTCGCGGAGCCCTGCTTCATCGCCTGCGCCCGGTACTGGATGTCCAGGAATCCGTCGCGTACGCGTGTGTACGCGGTTACGTCGACGCCGGTGCCGAGCTGGCCGGCCTGCGGCGGACGCGACACGCCCGGCTCGGTGTAGGCGTCGGTCGGGGCCAGCACCGCCGTCTGCCGGGTGTACCCGACCGTGTTCGCGTTCGCGATGTTGTGGCCGGTGACATTGATGGCGAGCTGCTGCGCGAGGATGCCGCGCAGCGTCGTCTCGAGGCCCATGAAGGTGGAGAGTGGCATCAGGCTCTGGTGTCGACGAGGTTGGCGGGCTGCGGCGCGGCGTTCGGGCCGATCGGCGAGTAGCCGGCCTGCGGCACGCCGGACATGACGCGCATCAGGTGGTCGAGGAACGCCAGCTCCTGGCGGATCAGGATCCGGTTCTGGGCGTGGACGCGCGAGACCTCGGCAAGCGTGCCGCGGAGCTCGGCCGAGATCGAGCGCGCGTGCTCGCCGTCCCGGTCGCCCATGAGCGTCAGCAGCGCCTCCAGCGTCACGTCCTGCGCGCGCATGCCAAGCGAGCCGGCGGCTTCGGCCAGGAGGCTGTCGCGCTCGTGCTCGAGCTGGACGCGCTTGACCATCTCGGACTGGACGTCGCCGAGCCGCGCCAGCACGGCCTCGACGTCCTGCGCGCGGATCGCCTCGCCCTGGGCGAGCACGATCTGCAGGAGCCTGCGGGCCGACGCGAGCTGGCGCTCGAGGTGGTCGAGGACGGCGTGCGTCACGCGTCACCCTCCCGCTGCGAGCCGGTAGTGGCGGGCGGCGCCCCGGCGTACGTTCCTCCGAACGAGCGGTACAGCTCGTCTGCGAGCCCGAGGCCGCCGGCCCCGGTGATCGCGTCCGACAGGGCGCCGGGAAGCATCGAGTCGTACGGGCCGCCGCCGCTGCCGTCGGTGCCGTCGCCGCCGTCGCCGGTCGACTGCGTGGCGTCGAACATCTGCTGGGTGATCTGCGACGTCAGCAGGCCTTCGAACTGCAGGGCCACCCCGTACAGCTTGACGGCCTGCGGGCCGGCGTTGCGGACGTCCGTCGGGATCGTCGACGTGTCGATCGGAGGCAGCATCAGCGGCGGATCTCGTTCGCGATCTGCATCAGCTGGTCCTGCGTCTGGATCACGCGCGAGTCGAACTGGAACGAGCGCTGCGCGTCGATCACGTTGACCATCGCGCTTGCGAGGTCGACGTTCGACGCTTCCAGGAATCCCTGCTGCATGGTCGCGCCGGCCGCGGCGTGCGGGGCGCCGCTCTGGGCCGTCGGCACGAACAGGCTGCTGCCGACCGGCTGCAGGCGGTCGGGCGATGCCACGGTGACGAGATGGATCCGGCCGAGCGTCTCGCCGTTCGCCTTCACCGTCCCGTCCGACGCGATCGAGACGGCGTCGCTCGGCGTGTTCGCCGGCACGGTGATCGGCGGAACCAGCCGCTCGCCGGTGCCCGTCACGATCGAGCCGGAGGCGTCGACGCGGAAGTCGCCGGAGCGCGTCAGCGCGGTGCGGCCGTCGGCCATCCGCACCTGGAAAAAGCCGGAGCCGGCGATCGCGACCGAGAGCGGGTTGTCGCTCTGCTGGAAGGCGCCCGGCTGGAACTCGCGGCCGCCGTCGACCAGCGCGGCTCCGGCGCCGACCCGCATCCCGCTCTCGACGTTGTAGATCAGATCCCTGAACCCGAGCCGGAGCTGCTTGTAGCCGGTCGTATTGACGTTCGAGATGTCGTTCGCCAGCGCGTCCATGCGCGTCTGCTGGGCGATCAACCCCGCTGCCGCCGAATAGAGGCCGTTCAGCATCGCGTCTCGGTTCCTTCCCTGCTGGGAGCGGGGGTGTGGGAGCCGTCGTCTGCGTCTCCCACCGGCCTCTGCGCGATGCAGTCCAGCCTGGTGCCCCCTATGGTCGTTGGGCCGGTAATCGTCCGCACGGTGCCCGTCTTTAGCCGTTGGCCGAGCCCACCCGGCTGGTCGCTTCGCCCAGCGTGTCGTCGATGGCGTGCAGCACGCGCTGGGACGCCTCGTAGGCCCGGAGGGACGCGATCATGTCGACCATGGCCCGGGCCGGCTCGACGCCGGAGCCCTCGATGTAGCCCTGCTCCACCTGCGTGCCCTGCGGGCGGGCGCCGGGCGTGCCCGAGAACAGGGTGTCGCCCTGCTTGACCGCGTTGGTCAGCGAGACGACGTCGATGCGGCCGGCGGTCTTGCCGTTGGACGTGACGGTGCCGTCCGGGGCAACGGTGACGGAGCTCGGGTCGGCGATGGTGATCGGCTTGCCGTTCGTGGCGAGCACCGTGAAGCCGGTGACCGTGGTCAGCCGCCCGTTCGCGTCGGTCGTGAACTGCCCGTCACGGGTGTAGCCGACGCCTCCGGGCGTCTGCACGGCGAAGAAGCCGTCGCCGGACAGCGCGAGGTCGAGCGGGTTGCCGGTCTGGCTGAGCGGCCCCTGGGTGAGGTCGGTGCGCAGCTCGACGATGCCGGTGTCGAGCGCCAGCGAGCCGACGGCCGCCCCGGTCGACGAGTTGTGCAGGAGCATCTCGTTGAACGCCCCCTGGGCCGCGCGGTCGGGCTTGTAGCCGGGCGTGGAGGCGTTGGCGAGATCGTTGGCGATCTGATCCTGGCGCACCTGCTCCGCCAGCATGCCGCTCGCCGCGATGTAGAGGCCGCGTTCCATCTGGATGGACCATCCGATCTGTCGATAACGGGGACGACGGTGGTCGTCCACCTCGTAGTCGTCTGCAAGCGGGTCAAGTTGAGCGGAGGGACATGCAGCTCGGTGTGGTGAATCTGACGAAGCTGCCGGGCGAGCTGGCCCAGGCGGCGCGTGGCCTTGCCCTCGAGCCGGGGGCCGAGCTGGTGGCCCGGGTCGTCACCGCCGACGGCAGCGGGCGCGGCACGATCGCCCTGGCCGGTGCCGTGATCCCGGCGCGCCTGCCGCGCGGCGTGGGCGCCGGTCACACGCTGCACCTGCAGGTTGTGCGCGCGGACCCCTCCGAGGTGGTGGTCAGGATCCGGCCGGAGGCAGGCGCGCCGGGCCGCGACGCCGCGGCGGCCGCGCAGGCGGCCGGCAGCCTGGCCGTGTCCGGCGACGCGGACGCCCTGCGCGCTGCGCTGGCACTGACCGGCGGGGAGCCGATGTGGCTGCCGGACGGCGGCGCGGCCAGCGTCGCGGTCGAGCCCGACGCTGCGCCGGCCGGTGGACGTGCCTCGTCCGGCGTCGCCGCGTTCGTGCTCCACTCCCCCGCCCTGGGCGCGATCGAGATGCGGATCACGCTCGCGCCGGGCGGCGTGCGGGCAGCCGTGGTGACCGCCCCCGGCGAGGCCGCCGAAGCCGCGGAGCGCCGGCTCGAGCAGCTGCAGGATCGCCTGGCCGGCGCCACGGGGCGGCCGGCCGCCGTCGCGGTCTCCGCGAGGCCGCCGGGCGTGCCGGCCCCGCGCCCGCCGGAGGGTCGGGTCGATGTCGCTGCCTAGGCGGGCCGCCGCGCTCCGCTATGACGGCCGGGATGCGCCGCGGGTGGTGGCCACCGGGCGCGGGCTGGTCGCGGAGAAGATCCTCGAGGCGGCGCGCGAGGCGGGCGTGCCGCTGCGCGAGGATCCGGCCCTGATGGAGGCGCTGGCGACGCTCGAGCTCGAGCAGGAGATCCCGCCCGAGCTCTACCGCGCGGTGGCCGAGGCGCTGGCCTGGGCGTACCGGCTGAGCGGCACCGGGCCGCCTAGATGATCGATTTCACGGCGCCGTGCGGTCTGAGCGGTCGCAAGCCGAGCAGCGCAAGGATCGAGGGAGGGTCGATATCGGGAATATCGGCCCGACCGAGGACGCCGCAGCTGCAAGGCCGAGGCCTTGCAGCGGTCACGACCGAGCTGCGATTACGCAGATCGGGAGGGGACGGCTTGCGGCCGCAGCCACCGGCGCGTCGCCGATCAACGACAGAGTGACGGTCAGACGCGCGGAGTCGTGGAATCAATCATCTTGGGCGGCCTGACGGCACGGGCCCGACAGGCCTTCCGTTAGGCTGCCGACCCATGACACTGGTGACCGTGATTCCGGGGGACGGCATCGGCCCCGAGGTGGTCGAGTCGGCTCGCCGGCTCGTCGATGCAAGCGGTGCGTCGATCGAATGGGAGGTGCGCCAGGCGGGCGCCGAGGTGTTCAAGCAGGGCCTCCCGACGGGCGTGCCGCAGGACACCATCGACTCCATCGCCCGCTCCCGCGTGGTGCTCAAGGGCCCGCTCGAAACCCCCGTCGGCTACGGCGAGAAGAGCGCCAACGTGACGCTTCGCAAGCTGTTCGAGACCTACGCGAACATCCGCCCGGCGCGCGAGTTCCCGGGTGTGACCACACCGTACTCCGGCCGCGGCATCGACCTCGTTGTCATCCGCGAGAACGTCGAGGATCTCTACGCGGGCATCGAGCACATGCAGACGCCCGGGGTTGCCCAGTGCCTCAAGGTGATCTCGCGCAAGGGCTGCGAGAAGATCGTGCGCCTGGCGTTCGAGTTCGCGTGCGCCGAGGGCCGCCGCAGCGTCGCGTGCGCGACCAAGTCGAACATCATGAAGCTCACCGAGGGGCTGCTCAAGCGCACCTTCGAGGAGATCGCGCCGGAGTACCCGGACATCGAGGCGTGGCATGTGATCGTCGACAACTGCGCGCACCAGCTGGTCAAGCGGCCCGAGCAGTTCGACGTGATCGTGACGACGAACATGAACGGCGACATCCTCAGCGACCTTACCTCCGCGCTGGTCGGAGGGCTCGGCTTCGCGCCGTCCGCCAACCTCGGCTCCGACGTCGCCATCTTCGAGGCGGTGCACGGCTCGGCGCCGAAGTACGCCGGCAAGAACACGATCAATCCGACCGCGATGATCGGCGCGGCGATCATGATGCTCCGGCACCTGCAGCTGTTCGAGCAGGCGTCGGCGATCGAGAACGCGCTGCTCGTGACCCTCGAGCAGGGGACGCTCACGCGCGACGTCGTCGGCGACGAGGGC
The DNA here is from genome assembly GCA_035695105.1 of Gaiellales bacterium. Classification (GTDB taxonomy): domain Bacteria; phylum Actinomycetota; class Thermoleophilia; order Gaiellales; family JAICJC01; genus JAICYJ01. The sequence continues at coordinate 31,822 of DASSEV010000068.1, read as the reverse complement.
GCCGCCTCGACGACCGCCTTCACGGACGCCATCATCGGCAACCTGGGCGCCACCTCGTCGGCCTGGCCTGCGCGTGAGTACCGGCCGCTCAAGCTGCCACAGGTGTCGACCGAGCCGGCGCTCGTGCATCCGTCCTCGCGCCGCGTCGCCGGCGTCGACGTGTTCGTCGAGTGGGACGGGACGCCCGACCAGCTCGGGGGCGCGATGGAGAGCCTCGTGGCCGACTCCCCCGTGGAGCTGCGGCTGGTCGACAACCGCGGCACCAAGGTCTACCCGCCCACCGGCACGCCGACCGACTGCGTCGACGCATGGCGATGCCGATTCCTGATGCGGGACGCGTCCACGGAGCTGTCGGACGGCGACCTGCTGGCGCTGCTCTCGCGGCTGGCGGACGGTCACCGGTTCACGCACATCGAGAAGCTGCACGAGTTCGACGGCGCCATGGCCTACACCAGGGCGCAGGGCGAGGACTGATGAACGAGCTCGACATCGAGGCGGTTGCAGACCGGCCGGTGTCCGAGGTGATGATCCACCGTCCGAAGTCGCTGCCGGCGGACGCCACGGTCGCCGACGCGCGGTCGATGTTCGAGAACCCGAAGGTGCTCGTCGTCCCGCTGGTCGACGGGAGCGGACGGGTCACGGGCGAGCTGGGACGGGATGACGTTCCGGCGTCGGCGGATGCGTCGGAGCACGCGGCCGACTACGGCTCGGAGCCGCATCTGATCGCACCGGACGCGACCATGCGCGCCGCGATCGAGACGCTGACGGAGCTCGACGGCGAGCGGCTGGTGGTCGTGGACGGCGACGGCCGGCTGGCCGGAATGCTGTGCCTGAACCGCAGCCACGGCCGGTTCTGCGTGGACGGCTGATTGGGGTCAGGACTCCGGCCTGACCCCGTTGGTGGGTGTCGCCAGGGGTCGCGCTTCAGCGCGACCCCGCCTGGCTGTCATCGACGTCAGCCGAAGCGGTGCCAGGCTGAAGCCTGATACTGGCGCCCCTCGTCAACGGGTCAGGCCGAAGGCCTGACCCCAAACCCGATACCCTCCCCTGGATGCCGCTCGACCCGCAGCTGATCGACGACTTTCAGCGCGACGGCGCCGTCTGTGTCCGCGGCGCCTTCGACCCCGAGCTGGTCGCGCTCGTCGAGCGCGGAATCGAGCGCAACCTGGCCGATCCCAGCGATCGCGCGCTGGTTGCCAGCCCGGATAGCGACCGCGGCCGGTTCGTCGAGGACTTCTGCAACTGGTCGCGCATCCCCGAGTACGAACGCTTCATCCGTGAGTCTCCGGCCGCCGAGATCGCCGGACTGCTGATGGGCGCGGACGAGGTGCGCCTGTTCCACGACCACATGCTGGTCAAGGAGCCGGGCACCCGCCAGCCGACGCCCTGGCACCAGGACCAGCCGTACTACAACATCGACGGCAGCCAGACCTGCAGCCTCTGGATGCCCGTCGACGCGGTCAGCCGCTCCGCCACGCTCGAGTTCGTCGCCGGCTCGCACCGTGGGCCCTGGCTGATGCCGCGCACCTTCATGGACAACGAGGCCCGGTGGTTCCCCGAGGGCAGCCTGCAGGACCTGCCCGACATCGAGGCCGACCGCGACGCGTTCCCGATCGTCGGCTGGGAGCTCGAGCCGGGTGACGGCGTGTTCTTCCACATGCTGACGCTGCACGCCGCGGGCGGCGTCGAGCCGGGCCGCAGGCGTCGGGCGTTCTCGGTGCGGTTCCTCGGCGACGACGTCGTCCACGCACCGCGCCGATGGCGCACATCTCCCGAGTTCCCCGGCCTGGCGGACGACCTTGCCGCCGGCGCGCCGATGCGCCACGCGCTGTTTCCGGTGCTCTGGCAGCGCGAGCGGGAGACGGCCGGGACTACTCCTCCGCCAGCCGGATGATCTCCCGCCGCAGGGGCACCTCGCGGTCGTCCTCCTGCTCCAGCTCCTCCGCGTACCTGCGGCCGTCCCACACCGCTGCCGCGATCGTGGCCGGCGCCCAGGCATCGCCGACCGCCCGCACGGAGGCGACGCCCGCGTCGGACCACCGGTCGGACGAATCCAGCAGCTCCGCTGCGAGCCCGTCCAGGGGGTTTCGAGCTGTCACCAGCACGAGCCCGTCCGCCGGCAGCTCGCGTTCGCGCTCCGTGTAGACGCAGGCGATCCGCGCCGCCCCCGGGGATGCGCCGGCGAGCGTGTGCGACACGAGCACCTCGACCCCGAGCTCGAGCAGGCGGCGCTGGATCCGGTCCTGCTCCATCGTGTTCACCGTCCACTCCGAGACGCGGGCGGCCGGCGTGACGAGGGTGACCGTCCGCCCCTCGCGCGCGAGCAGCTCGGCCAGCACGCCGCCCATGTAGTAGTGGTCGTCGTCGAACAGGACGACGCGATCGCCCTGCGGCCGCGCACCGGCCATCAGGTCGTCGGGGGTCAGCACGCCGACGGTCGGATCGATCTCGACCGGCGCCGTGTGCCACCGGCCCGTGCCGTCCCGCCGCCACTCCGCGCCGGTCGCGACGGCGACGTGGTCGAACCCGTACGACAGCACCTCCTCGGCGTCCAGCCGGCTGTCGTAGGCGATCTCGACGTTCGTCAGCTTCTCGAGCTGGGCCTTCCGGTAGTCCAGGACGCGGATGTACGTCGCCATGCCGGGCAAGCGCGCCTCGCGGGCCACCCGCCCGCCGAGCTGGGACGTGGCCTCGGCCAGGATCACCTCGTACCCACGCATTCCCAGCGCCCGCGCGGCCTCGAGGCCGGCCGGGCCGGCGCCTGCGACCAGCACCTTCGCCCCGGTCGCGCGCGGCCGCACCCGCTCGGGATGCCAGCCGCGGCGCCACTCCTCGCCCATCGTCGGGTTCTGCGTGCAGCGGATCGGCGTCTTCGTCGCGTCCCCGGAGACGCAGATGTTGCATCCGATGCACTCGCAGATGTCCTCGAGCCGGCCCTCCTCGATCTTGCGCGGCAGGAACGGGTCGGCGATCGACGGGCGCGCGGCGCCGATGAAGTCGAGCACCCCGTCGCGGATCATCCGCACCATCGTGTCGGGCGACGTGAACCGCCCCACTCCGACCACCGGCCTGGTCGTCAGCTGCTTGAGGCCGCGCACGTACTGCTCCTGATGGCCCTCGTCGGCGAACCGCGCGGTCATCGAGTCGTCCTCCCACTGCCCGGCGACGAAGTCCCAGAGGTCGGGGAGCTCGCCCATCCACCGCAGCACCTGCTCGATGTCCTCCCGCTGGACGCCCTGGTCGCCCATCAGCTCGGTGACCGTGATCCGGCAGGCGACGGCGATGCGGCCGTCGGCCTCCTCGAGCGTGTCCTCGAGCAGCTCGCGCAGCAGCCGCGCGCGGTTCTCGAGGCTGCCGCCGTAGCCGTCTGTGCGGAAGTTGTACCGGGGCGACAGGAACTGGCCGGCCGTGTTCAGGCCGTGCGAGGCGTACACGTAGACGAGGTCGAACCCGGCCTCGATCGACCGTGCCACGGCACGGCGGTGCCAGCGGCGGAGGTCGTCGATGTCCTGCATGCTCATCCGCCGCACCTGCAGCGGGTCGTCGCCGGTGACCGGCATGTGACCCGCGGCCATCGGCGCCTCCCGGCTCCACAGGTTCGCACCGTGGATGCCGTTGTGCACCGGCTCGATCCCCGCCAGCGAGCCATGCGCGTGGACGCGCTCGGTCATCCTCGCGAGCGCCGGGATGTCGCTGTCGTCCCACAGCCGGCCTTCGGCGTAGGGGGAGACCTCGGAGGTGTGGTGGATCTCGACCTCCTCCGTGCAGACGACCGCCCAGCCGCCCTCGGCCTTGACACCGCGCATCTCGGCCAGGGCGGTCGGGTCGCGGTGCCCCATTCCGTTGCAGTGAGGCACCTGGAAGAAGCGGTTGCGCGCCGTCACCGGCCCGATCTGAACGGGCTCGAAGAGGACGTCGTAGCGCGGGTCGCGGGTCACTGGGGCGGGGATGCTAGCCGCGGCGGCTGTCGCCGGTTTGCGCCGCGGCCCGCAATTTGATTGACTAGTCAGTCAGGAGGGCGGATCCTATCAGGAAGGGACGACGGCGCGCGAGCGCGGAAGGGACACCACGGCACATGGCGGACATCACGACCAAGCTCTACTTCGGCCCCTGGTACAGGCGGTCGCCGTACTTCGAGGCGACGCGCCGGGCGGGCTGCAAGGCGTACGACATCTACAACAAGATGTACCTGCCGGCCGAGTACGACGACGTGGCCGTGGAGTACCGGGCCCTGAACGAGGGCGTCACGCTGTGGGACGTCGGCGTCGAGCGCACCGTGCAGGTCAGCGGCCCCGACGCCGACCGCCTGATCGACATGCTCACCTGCCGCGACCTGACCAGGTGCGCCGTCAAGCAGTGCAAGTACATGCTGGTCACGGCTCCGAGCGGCGGCATCGTCAACGATCCGGTGCTCGTGCACCCCGAGCAGAACGTGTGGTGGATGCAGCTGGCCGACTCGGACGCGGGGCTCTACGCCCTCGGCGTGCGCTCGCAGCTCGGCCTCGACGCCGAGGTCAGCTACCCGGACGTGCACCCCTGCCAGGTGCAGGGGCCGCTCTCGGCGCGCACGCTGGAGAAGCTCGTGGGAGAGGCGATCTACGACATCAAGTACTACTGGTGCGAGCGGTTCGAGATCGGCGACATCCCGGTCGTGATCACGCGCACCGGATGGTCGGCCGTGCCGGGCTTCGAGGTCAACCTGCTCGACGGCAGCCGCGGCGACGAGCTCTGGGACGCGATCATGGGCGCCGGGGAGGAGTTCGGCATCCGGCCGATCGCTCCGAACGAGGCCCGCCGCGTCGAGGCGGGCATCTTCAACTGGGGCTCCGACATCACGCTTGCCGACACCCCGTTCCACGTCATGGGCCTCGAGCGCCTGGTCGAGGACCAGCCGCAGGACTACATCGGCAAGGAGGCGCTCGAGCGGATCCGCGCGGAGGGCGTCGACCGCAAGCTGGTCGGGATCGAGTTCGACGGGTCCGAGCCGATCGAGGGCATCACGTCGATCTGGCCCGCGCACAGCGGCGGGAAGCAGATCGGGAAGGTGACCGACGCCGTCTGGTCCCCCGGCCTGCAGAAGAACATCGGATACGTCTGGGTGCCGATCGACCTTGCCGATCCCGGCAACGCCATCGAGGTGGAATCGGAATGGGGCGCGATGACCGGCCGCACCACCGCCATCCCGTTCGTCGACCCGCGCAAGGAGCGCCCGGCGCAGTCGCTGCAGAAGCTGGCCAGCTGAGCCCGCGCGGTCAGCTGAGGCTGAAGGGTGGGTAGCGGTCGGTGATGAGCAGGAACGCGTAGGCGTCCACACGCAGGCCCCACCGCAGCACGCCGAGCACGTAGTTGAACGCCCACCGCGGGTAGCGGCCGGTGAACAGGATCGCGAACCAGGCGATCACCACAACGAAGAACGCACCGATCCCGAGCGCGAACAGCACGATGTAGTGCGGGATCGCCAGCAGCCACTTGATCAGCGGCAGGCCTCGGGACAGCTGCGAGGCATCGGGCCGGTCGAGGTCGAGATGCACCGCCTGCTCGTCCTCCGTCGACGGATAGCGGTCGTCCATCAGCGCCGCGTACACGCCGATCCGGGTACCGAACCGCGTCAGTGCGAGCAGCCAGTCGAACCACCAGCCCGGATACCGCTTGCGGAACAACAGCATCAGCGCGAGCGGCAGCCCGAGGCCGCCGCCGCCAACGACCACCGCACGAGCGCCGTGAGCGCCCGAGGAGAACGTCGACGGCCCGGTCAGGAGTGCGTAGATGATGCCGATCGGAATCAGCATGAACGGCCGGAAGAGCGTCGAGAGACGGCCCAGGGGGTGGTCCGGATAGTCGACGTCGAGCCGGGCCGGGTAGTCAACGGCCGGCGGCGGCGGAGTCCCGCCCGGGGTGTCCGGCGCCGCTTCGCCGACCTGGTGGCCGCAGTTGGGGCAGAACGCTGCGCCCTCGGGCAACGGTGTGCCGCAGTTCGGGCAGTAGCTCACGCCCCGACGCTAGCAACCGGCGGGGACGGAACCGCGGCCCTACGCCAGCGCGAGCACCGCCGAGAGCGTGTCCGCCTCGTCGGCGCGCTTGTCGTCGCGGTAGCGAAGGACGCGGGCGAAGCGGAGCGCCACGCCTCCGGGGTAGCGCGTGCTGCGCTGCAGGCCGTCGAATGCAATCTCGACCACAAGCTCCGGGTGGACGAACACCGTGATCCCGCTCCTCGAGGTCTCGAGCTCCAGCAGGCGCTCGGTCTGCCAGGCCAGCAGCGCGTCGGTCAGGCCCTTGAACGTCTTCCCGAGCATCACGAAGCCGCTGCCGTCGTCCGCCCTGGCGCCCAGGTGCAGGTTGCTGAGCCATCCCCGCCTGCGTCCGTGCCCCCACTCCGCCGCGAGCACGACCAGGTCGAGTGTGTGCCGTGGCTTCACCTTGATCCAGCCCGCGCCGCGCCGCCCGGCCGCGTACGGCGCCGCGAGCGCCTTGACCAGCACGCCCTCGTGGCCGCGTGAAAGCGCCTCGCGCTGGAACGCCGCCGCCTCGGCCGACGACGCTGGGACCTGCCGGGGCACGCGCATCCCGTCCGGCAGCAGCTCGGCGAGACGCTGAGCCCTGTCGGCGCCGGGCAGGTCGAGCAGGTCATCGCCGTCCACGTGGAGGACGTCGAAGACGAACGGCGTCAGCGGAGTCGTCCGGCGCAGATCCTCCACGTCGCGGCTGCTCCCGAAGCGCGAGCCGGTCACCTGGAAGGGCTGCGGGCGGCCGTCCTCGCGCAGCGCGATCGCCTCGCCGTCCAGCACCAGCCGCCGCGCGGAAAGCGACCGCACGGCCTCGACCACCTCGGGCACGCGAGCGGTCACATCATCCAGCGACCGCGTGTAGACGCCGACGTCCGAGCCGTCGCGATGCACCTGGATCCGCGCGCCGTCGAGCTTCCACTCGAGCGCGGCCGGCCCGGTCTTCTCCATCGCGGCGGGGAGATCCGGGGCCGATCCGGCCAGCATCGGGTGGATGGGACGGCCGACCTGGAGATGCACCGCGCGCAGGCCCTCGACGCCCTGGGTCAGCGCGATGCGCCCGAGCTCCCCGGCGTCGCCGAGCAGCATCAGCGCCCGCCGGGCATCCGCGACGTGGACGCCGGCCGCCCTGGCGACGGCGTCGGTGACGATGGACTGCAGCGCCCCCTGTCGAAGATCGCCGAGGATCAGTCCGCGCAAGTAGCGCTGCTCGTCCTCGCTGGCGGCGGCGAGCAGCGCTCCCAGCACCCCGGCCCGCGACGCCTGGGAGCCGGAGCCCGCGAGGGCGGCCAGCCGCTCGAAGGCGGTGTCCACGTCCGTGATCGTGAGGGCCGGCCGGGATGCCGGGGGCGGGACATCTCGCAGGGACGCCCACCCGACGCCCAGCCGCCGCTGCCGCGGCTCGCCGGCCAGGAATGCGGCGCCGGCGGGCAGCTCTGCGGGCGTCATCCGCGTCAGGGCGGCGGCGATGGCCTCGATCTTCGCGGTTCGTGACCGCGTCGCGGCGACCGCCTCGGACGTCTCCACCACCTCGCGCAGCTGCATGTGCGGCATCCTAGGAGCACCGTGATCCCGACCTTCACGCCCTTCCACCGCGCCGGGGCCGGCTCCCCGCTCGTGCTGCTGCACGGATTCACGGACACCTGGCGCACGTGGGAGCTCGTCCGCGAGCCGCTCGAGCGCCGCCACGATCTGCTGGCGCTGACGCTTCCCGGCCACACGGGTGGGCCCCCGTTGCCGGAACCGGCGACGGCCGACGGAATGCTCGACGCCGTGGAGCGCCTGCTCGACGACGCCGGGATCGGGGACGCGCATCTCGCGGGCAACTCGCTGGGCGGCTACCTGGCGCTGCGCCTGGCGGCACGCGGACGCGCGCGCTCGGTGGTGGCGCTGGCTCCGGCGGGTGGCTGGCGCACCGGCAGCCGCGCGGCCGCCGACATGCTGCGGTCGTTCCCGGTCATGCAGTCGCAGGCGCGCAGGGTGCTACCCCTGCTCGACCAGCTGGTTGCGGCGCCGGAGGGGAGACGCCGGGCGATCGAGCTCGTCGCAGAGCATGGCGACCGCGTGCCGCCCGAGCTCGTGGCGCACATGGTGCTGGGGCTGGCCGCCTGCCCCGGGGTGGAGGCGCTGACCGCCGCCGCGCTGTCGCAGCCGTGGGAGCTCGACGCGGAGGCGGTGTCGTGTCCGGTGCGGATCGTGTGGGGGCTGTCCGACCGGGTGCTGCGCTGGCCGGCCGCCGCCGTCCGCTACCGGCAGGAGTGGCTCCCCGGCGCGGACTGGGTCGAGCTCGAGGGCGCCGGCCACTGCCCGCAGCTGGACGAGCCGGCCGTCACCGCCGACCTGATCACGGGCCTGACCGGCGGATGACGTCGCCTCGCCGGGGTACAACCACACGCGATGGTGAGCACTCCGATCAGCAGACGCGCCGGGTGAGGCCGGCCGAGCCGCCGATCGGCCGCACCCTCGCACTTGCCAGCAAGCGCATCACGGCGGCGTTCAACGCGAGCCTGGCGGCGGAAGGCGGATCCGTGCCGTCCTGGCTGATCCTCACCTCGCTGCGGCGGTCACGCTGGCGCACGCAGCGCGACCTGGCGGGCTCGCTCGGCATCGTCGGGCCCACTCTGACGCGGCACATCGACAACCTCGAGTCGGCGGGCTGGGTGGTCCGGACGCGGGATGGCGGCGACCGGCGCGCCGTTCGGGTCGAGATCACGGATGCCGGCGTCGAGGCGCACGAGCGCATGCGGCGGGCGGTGGTCGCCTTTGACCGCAGGCTCCGCTCCGGTGTCGCGGCCGACGAGATGGAGCAGTTCCGGGCGACCCTCGATCGCCTCGTTCAAAACGTTGGCATATGAATCGTTCGTCTGCTATCTATTCGGAATGAGCTACAGCAGACATGCCGGCCCGAGCGATCGGCGCGTTCGCGCGGCCGATGCCGACCGTGAGGCGGTGGCGGAGGTGCTCCGCAGTGAGCACGTGGCCGGCCGGCTCGACGACGCGGAGCTCGACGCACGCCTCGCCGCATGCTTCGCGGCCGTGACCTACTCCGACCTCGACAGCCTCGTGGCCGATCTTCCCGGCGACGAGCCGCGCCGACGGCGAACGGCCATGCGCGTGCCGTTCTGGCCGCTGCTTCCGCTGCTCCTGGTCGTGATCGTGGTCAGCCACGGCCACGCGCTCTGGCTGCTCGCCCCGCTGGTGCTGTTCACGGTGTTCCGGCGCCGCGCGTACGGCGGGTGGGCGTGCGGCCGCAGGGGTCAGCCCGAGGGCTGACGCTCCCGGGCAGCGAGCTCCGCGACCATCCGGACGGATGCGTGGCGTGCGGCCTCGTCGGTCACGGGCGTCGTCACCATCACCTCGTCCGCGCCGGTCGCCTCGATCAGACGCAGGAGCTTCGTCCGCACCGTCTCCGGCGAGCCGACCGCCTGCGCACGGAGCACCCCGTCGGCCAGCTCGCGCTCGCCCGCCGTCCACTCGTGAGCCGCGACCTCCTCACGCGTCGGGAACGGACGCGGCGGGTGGCCGGTGCGCAGCCGGACGAACGAGAGCGCCCACGCCGACGCGAGCTCGATCGCCTCCTCGTCGGTGTCCGCACAGACGACGGTGACCGTCAGGATCGCGTGAGGCTGGGGATGCGCCGCGGACGGCCGGTAGCCCTCGCGGTAGAGGCGCATCGCCGGCACCGAGAACCGCGAGCTGAAGTGATGGGCGAACGCGTAGGGCAGCCCCAGCGCGGCGGCCAGCCGTGCGCCGTAGTCGCTCGACCCCAGCACGACGATCTGCGGCAGGGAGCCCGGCCGGGGGTAGGCGCGGAGGCGCTCGAGCGGGTGGCCCGCCGGGAACCCGGCCAGGTAGCCCATCAGCTCGGCCAGCTGCGCGTCCAGATCCTCGCCGGCGTCGAGCGACCGGCGCAGCGCACGCGCCGTCTGCATGTCGGTGCCGGGCGCACGGCCGACACCAAGGTCGATCCGGCCCGGATGCAGCGCCTCGAGGGTCGCGTAGCGCTCCGCCACCGTCAGCGGCGAATGGTTCGGCAGCATGACGCCGCCGGAGCCGACCCGGATCCGGTCGGTGATGGCAGCCGTGTGCGCGGTCAGCACCTCGGGCGTGGTGCTGCCGATGCCGGGCATGTTGTGGTGCTCGGCATACCAGATGCGGGTGAAGCCGAGCTCGTCGACGTGCCGCGCGAGGCGGCCGGCGCGGGCGAGGGCGTCCACGGCGGTCTCGCCCGAGGTGACGGGCACCACGTCGAGCACGGACAGGGGAACGGGTAGCGGGGCAGTCGTCGCGGTCATCGAGGGGGACGGTAGCGAGGCGTGGTTGGATCTCCTCCGCATGGGTATGCCGTGAGGCAGCTACACTGTAGTTGCTCGATCAAGTAACTCTCGCACGATGCCCGACAGCCACCGCATCACCGCCACGCTCCACACCGATCCCGGCTGCCCCTGGGGCTACTCGGCCATCCCCGCGCTGCGCGTCCTGCGCTGGCGCTACGCCGACGCGCTCGACTGGCGTCTCGTCCTGATCGGGCTCGCCGAGGACGCGCGGCAGTACGCCGAGCGCGGCTTCACTCCGCTGCTCCAGGCGCGCAGCGCGGTGTCGTTCAGGCGTTACGGGATGCCGTTCTCGCCGCAGCCGAAGAGCCGCGTGGCCGCCACCGCACGCGCGTGCCGCGCAGTCGCCGCGGCCCGCCTGGCCGAGCCCGGAAGCGAGTGGAGCGCGCTCCGCGCGCTGCAGCTGGCGCAGTTCACGACGCCGCTGCTGCTCGACGACGACGAGCACATCGCCCGCGTGGTCGCCGCCGCGACGGGCCTCGACGCCGCATCGCTGCGCGGCCTGCTCGACGCCCCCGAGGTCTCGGCCGCGTACGAGGGCGACCGTGCCGAGGCGCGCAGCGCGGCCGGCAGCCCCGCGGAGCTGCAGGGCAAGACCGCCGTCAGCGACGGGACGGTGCGCTACACGGCGCCGTCGGTGGTGTTCGGGCGGGGCGCGGTGGAGCTCACCGCCGGCGGCTTCCAGCCGGTGGAGGCGTACGACGTGCTGATCGCGAACCTCGACCCCGCGATCGCGCGGCGGGCGGTTCCGGAGGATCCGACCGCGATCCTCGAGGCGTTTCCGGAGGGTGTGACGACCCAGGAGGCGGCGATGCTGCTGGCATCGTCGAACCAGCAGCCGGACGCGGCCGCGGCGGAGATGCTCCTGCTGGAGCTGGTCGCCGAGGGAGGGGCAGCGCGCGTGCCGGTCGGCGATGACGCGTTCTGGGCCCTGCCCGAGCATGCGGGATGGATCGAGGGCGTGCTGGACGAGGCGACGGCACCGCGGCCGGCGGCCCGGTCGGCGGCGTAGCGCACCGTGGGGTCAGGCCTCTGGCCTGAGCCCGTGGTGACGAACACCAGGTGCCGGGATTCAGCTCGGCACCGCTTCGGCTGACTTCGGTGACAGCCAGGCGGGGTCCGCCTGAAGGCTGACCCCACTCCTCGCCGCTACACCCCGATCGGGTGCCAGACCGTCTTCATCTCGAGCAGCGGCTCGATCTCCCACAGGCTCTGCGTGTCCGCCCGGCCGCGCACCACCCGCTTGACGTTCCCGGCCGCCAGCCGCTCCAGCTCGCCCGCGTCGTCGCCGGCGCCGGTCACGTCGATCGCGTTCACGTCCATGTGCCCGGCCAGCACCGGCGCGAGCTCGTCCCGGTCGCCCGTCAGGATGTTGACCGCGCCCGCGGGCATGTCCGACGTCGCCACCGCCTCCGCCAGCTCGATGCCCGCCAGCGGCTGCTCGCTCGAGGCCACGGCCACCACGGTGTTGCCGGAGACCAGCGCCGGCAGCAGGCGCGAGACGATGCCCTCGAGCGCCGGCTCCGCGGGCGCGATCAGCGCCACCACCCCGGTCGGCTCCGGCACCGTGAAGTTGAAGCAGGGCCCGGCGACTGGGTTCGACGCTCCCAGCACCTGCGCCAGCTTGTCGGCCCACCCCGCGTACCAGACCACCCGGTCGATCGACCGCTCCACCTCAACCGGCTACCTGTTCATCGATATCTACGGAGACAACGGCACTCCCTCCTCGATCAGCATGGTTCCGAACGTCAACATCCCCGGCGTCGAGCACTGGGCGTACGTCGGCCCGGCAATCGGGCAGCTGAACCTGATGACCTGGCTGGTCTTCGCGCTGCTCGTGCTGACCGAGGTGGTGCTGTTCCGCACCGCCATCGGGCTGCGCATCCGCGCGGTCGGCGAGCATCCGCTGGCCGCGGACACGGTCGGCATCCCGGTGTTCCGCATCCGCTACGGCGCGGTGATGCTGTCAGGCATGCTGGCGGCGCTCGGGGGCGCCTACCTGTCGATCGGCTTCGTAGGGTCGTTCGCGCAGAACATGACGGCGGGCCGCGGGTTCATCGCGCTGGCGGCGGTCATCTTCGGCAAGTGGCGGCCCTACGGGGCGTTCGCCGCATGCCTGCTGTTCGGCGTTGCGAGCGGCATCGCCGATCGCCTGCAGTCGGTCGCAGGCGTCTCGGTGAACCTGCTCTCCACGATCCCCTACGTGCTCACCCTGATCGCTCTGGTCGGCCTGGTCGGCCGCTCACGCGCTCCGGCCGCCGACGGCCAGCCGTATATCAAGGGTTAGATGATTAGCAGGGCGCGGTGGTCGCGTCGACCAGCGTGCGCGCCGACCGGTCGCCGACCGCATCCGTCGCGCGCACCGAGAAGCTGTATGCGGTGCCGCAGCTCAGGTTGTCGATCGTGACGCCAGGCGTGGCAGGCTGGGCGAGCAGCGCACCGCCGGCGAGGTACACCAGGTAGCCGGACACGGTGCCGCCTCCGTTCTGCCAGGCGAGCGTCACGCTGGTCTGCGTTGCCGCGGTTACCTGCAGGTCGGCGACCGGCTCCGGGCATGGCAGCGTCGACGTGACGAACGGCTGGCGCGCGGAGCGGTTTCCGGCCAGGTCGAGCGCGCGCAGCGACACCGTGTGTGCGGTGCCACACGGCTCGGGCACCGTCAGCGACCTGCCGGTTCCCTCGTACACCCGCTGTCCGTCGACCCACAACTGGTAGGCGCCGACGCCGATGTTGTCGTGTGACGCCGGCCAGGTGAAGGACATCCCGTTGAGCGCCGGCGTGGCGGTCGCCTGGACGGCGGCGGGTGAAACGGGGTCCGTGACCTCGTCCAGCCTGATCGCGTCGGCCGCGACGGGGGCGCCGTTGCCGCTGTGCGAGCCGATCAGCACGCGCGGAGCGCGTCCGGCGGCCATCGGCCAGCTGCCGAGGTATCGCCACTCGGCACAGTGCGACTGAGAGACGATCTTCCTGACGGTTCCGGCGACGGTGTCGAGGCGGACGGCGACCTGCGATGCGCGCTGCGCCGTACACGGCCAGCGCACGAAGACGTCATACGTATCGTTTCGGGGCAGAGCCATCGTGTAGGAGACGGGATCGGCCCAGTGGGAGGCGGTGCTGAGGTAGGAGCCCCCGTAGGAGGAGCTGCCGCTCGCGGTCGTCCAGGCAGCGCTGTGCGACACGCCGGCGTCGCCGCCGTCCGCGATGCCGCTCCAGGTCTGCCCGGACGCGAGCCGCAGGTAGGCCATGTAGCGCGGCCAGTCCCAGGTGCTCCCCGGATCGGTGTGGTGGTCGGCGCCGCCGAACTCGCCGCGGTGAAAGGGATCCGGCACCTCGTTGTGGCCGATCACATGCGTGCGGTCGGGCGGGATCAGGTAGCGGGAGGTGATCGATCCGGCCAGCCGCGCGCTGGCGCGGTACTGAGCGTCGGGGAAGTGCGTGCGGTTGGTGAAGCCGGCGTGCTCGATGCCGATCGACTGCACGTTCACGTCCCAGTTCCCGGCGTGCCAGGCGATGTCACGCTCCGGAACCATCTGGGCGACCTCCCCGGTCGACGAGACCACGTAGTGGGCGGACGCCTGTGCGGCCGGGTTCTTGAACCACTGGTACGTCGACGCGAACCCGCCCTCGGCGACATGGATCACGATCTTCTGGATGTCGCCCAGGCCGCGGTCGCTGACCGTGTAGTTGGCGGTTGACGCGGGCTCCCAGACGGCGCGCCGGTAGTCCGGTGAGGCGGTCACAGCGCCGAATGCGGCCGCCCGCCCGCCGTCGTGCAGGAACAGCTGCGCCGGGGGCGCACTGCGCCCTGCGGCCGGGAGCGCGCCGGCCTGGGAGCCGGAGGCGCCGGCCGGAGCGGCAGCGAGCAGCGCAGCCATGCCGGCGCCAAACGCCGCCAGCCGCCGAGGTGTTGCAGGCCCCATCACGTTCACGGTATCGGCCGCTTCCAAGCAGGCCATGAACGCGGTGTAAGCATTCCCACTGCGGTCGATTGGAAGGGGGTCAGGCCTCTGGCCTAACCCCGTGTGCGTTGAGTCCAGGTGCCCTGGGTTCCAAGCCCGGCGCCGCTTCGGCTATGTGTCAGCCAGGCGGGGTCGAGCTGAAGCTCGCCCCCTGGCGTCCACGGCGTCGGGGTCAGGCCGGAGGCCCGACCCCCGCTACCGGTCACGCATGTCGCGGTACTGCTGGTGGAAGGCGTGCACGTAGCGGTCCGCGTACGGCAGCACGCCCCCGCTCGCGAACGCTGCCGAACCGGCGCCCTGCTGCGCCCGCTCACAGACCTCCCAGTCCTCGAGCGCGAGCTGGTGCCTGAACTCGACGACCTCGGAGGGGTCGAACCCGGGAGCGGCCACCGTCTCCGGCCGGAACAGGTACTCGCAGACCACCCTGGTGCGGCCGGCCGCCTGGGGGAACAGCTGGAAGGTCGACACGTTGTCCGAGTGGTAGTTGATGATCAGGTTGGGCAGCAGCGTGACGCCGTAGAACGTGTTGGCGTCGTCGCCGGTCAGGCCCGGCAGCGCCGGCAGCTTGCTGCGGCCGGTCGGGCTGAAGGACGTCAGCCCCTCGGCCAGCCGGTTCCCGCTGCCGCCCTCGCCGGGCACCTCCTCGACCTCGCCGAACCGGTACAGCGGCACCACCGGCACGAGCGACGGGTGCACGGTCGGGCAGTGCAGGCACTCGTTGTAGTTCTCGACGATGATCTTCCAGTTGGCAGCCACGTCGTACTCGCGACGCGCGCCGACCACCAGATCGCCGAGGCCGTAGCGCGCCCACTGGCGCGGATCGTCGCTGCCCCACCGTGTGAACTGATCCCGCAGCGGGGGCGCAGCCCCCGACAGGTCGAGCCAGACGAAGCCGTCCCATAGCTCCAGCGCGACGGGCACGAGCCCCAGCCGCTCGCGCGGCAGCTGCTCGTCCTGCGCCACGTTCGGCGTGCCGAGCAGCGACCCGTCCAGCCCGTACGCCCACGCGTGGTACGGGCACCTGATGGCCCGCGGCAGCCGGCCGCCGCCCTCGCAGAGCCGCGACCCCCGATGGCGGCAGACGTTGAAGAAGGCACGCAGCTCACCCTTCTCGTCGCGCAGCAGGATGACGCTCTCGCCGGCCACGTCGACGACCGTGAACGCCTGCGGCGCCGCCAGCGAGTCGGCCCGGGCCGCGCAGAACCACGTCGCGTGGAAGATGCGCTCCCGCTCCAGCTGGAACACCCCCTCCGACACGTACTCCGATCCGAGCAGCGTCGGCTGGGGATCCCACCGGGTGCGCGGCCCCCGGTGGGATCCCATGTCGAGTCGATGCGACGCAGCCACCGGCCCCGCTATGCGCCCGCCAGGAAGGTCGAGTAGCCGTTCTGCCAGAGCGCGGAGCCCTGCTCCGTGAGCGTCATCTCCTGCAGCGACTGCGACCCGGTGTCCTCAGCTGTGACAACGGCGGTCGACAGCGTCTCTGGCAGGAGCCCCTTCGTGATCAGCGCATCGGGCTGGATCTCGTTCAGCGGCGGCTGGTAGCCGTTGAACTCCGTGAAGTTCTTGTAGGCGATCCCGTTGTCGAGAATGAAGTTGAGGAACAGGTGCGCGAGCACCGGCTTCTTGGTGGTCGAGCAGACGCACCAGCAGTCGTTGCCGATCGGGCCCTTGCCGGTCGGCGCATGCCAGTAGCGGAGCGCCTGCTTGTCCTCCTTCGTGGGCGCGTAGAACAGGTACCCGGTGACGGCATCGCCCGACCACCCCTGGTTGAGCCAGTCCTTGCCCTCCGGGATGCGGGTGTACTGCAGGTCGCCGACCTTGACGTTGCAGATGCCGTACAGCTGCTGAAGATCCTTGACGGCCTTGTCGATCTTCTTCGGGTCCTCGGTGTTGAGATCCGTGCTGCCCTCGTGCAGCATCGCCAGGCAGAGCGACTCGCGCACCTCGGACAGGATGGCCGTCTTGCCCTTGTACGCCTGCGCCTGCCAGAAGATGTCCCAGGGGTTGGACATCGAGGGGATGTCCTCCTTGACCTGGTCGGCGCGCCAGTAGATGCCGGTCGTGTAGACGGTGTAGGGGACGCTGTAGCGCGACTCCTGGTCGTAGAACGGGCTGACGAAGTGCGGCCACACGTTGGCTTTCAGGTTCGGGATGTAGTCCAGGTTGAGCGGCTTGATCAGCTTCGCCGCAACCACGCGCTGCATCAGGTCGGGCGTCATCTCCGTGACGTCCGGCGCGATCGTGCCCGAGGCCAGCTTCGTGACGCCGCTGGTGATGTCGTCGAACGGCGTCACCTTCACCGACACGTTGTATTTCTTGCCGAACTCCTTGAGCACGGCCGGGTCGATGTAGTCGGGATAGTTGTAGATGACGAAGTCGCCGCCGGTCTCGGGCTGCATGCCCGAGGCGATCGGATCCTCGTAGCGGGGCAGCGTGTTGGGAACGTCGGGGCGCGCCAGCGGCAGTCCCAGCGGGCCGAGCTTCTGGCCGTTGGTTCCGGTGGAGCCGCTGCCGGCGGAGGTGCTGTTGCTGCACGCCGCCAGCAGGCCTCCGGCGCCGCTGAGCGCGAAGGCCGCTCCACCGGATCGAAGCAGGAAATCGCGCCGCGTGGCGCCGGACCGCCGTTCCTTCGGGTGCATGAGACCTCCGTTCGCGCTGGCCGCTGGCTGACTGACTGACCAGTCAGTTCGATCGAGGCGGAAACTCTACAGGGCCGCTCGGTCGAGTCAAGGTCGCGCCGCGCGGCTGCCGGCCAGCGCCTCGAGGCGGGCTCGCAGGCCGGCGTCGGCGATCGCCTCGGGCAGATCGTCGAACGCTGCGTCAGGGCCCTCCCAGCGGAGCTCCTCCGCGAGGCGGATGGGCGGTGGCTCGGTGCGCAGGGTGGCCAGGTGCTTGAAGAGCAGCGCCAGGTCGATTCGGCTTCCCAGCACCTCGGGCGGGAACTCCTCGAGCGCGCCGTGGCGGCGGATCAGCCCGCGGGCGCCGACCGCCCCGATCCCGGGAATTCCGGGATAGCCGTCCGCGGAGTCGCCGACCAGGGCCAGGTAGTCCGGGATCCGCGCCGGCGGCACGCCGAACTTCTCGAGCACACCGGGCTCGTCGCGCACGGTCGAGGAGCGGCGGTCGACCTGCACCACGCGCTCCCCCGAGACGCACTGGGCGAGGTCCTTGTCGGGCGTCCAGATGCAGACCTTGTGCACGCGGGCCTCCCCTGCCGCGACGTGGGCGGCGCCGGCCAGGGCATCGTCGGCCTCGAGCTCGACCATCGGCCAGACGGCCACGCCCATGGCGGCGAGCGACTGCTCGAGCGGCTCGAACTGCGCCCTCAGCTCCGGGTCGACCCCGGCCCCGGTCTTGTACCCGGGCCACAGGTCGTTGCGGAAGGACTCGATCACGTGATCGGTCGCCACGCCGAGGTGCGTGGCGCCGTCCTCGAGCATCGACAGGACGGTGCGGAGCACGCCCCGCACGGCCGCGAACTCGGGGTCGCGCTGCCGGCCGCGGCGGGCACCGTAGAAGTGGCGGAAGAGCTCGTAGGTGCCGTCGACGAGGTGGGCGACGATCGGCTCGTCGTGTCGGCGCATCGCGGCATCTTCGCACGTCGCCCGGTCGAAATGTTTGCATTCTGTTTCCCTCACTCGGATGGGGGAGGCACGCCCTCCACGCGAGGCCGATATCGGAGCCGGGTCTACATGCGGGCCGCACCACCGCCCGCCGTAGCGCATCGATCTTCGTGGCCGTCAGGCCGCTGTGACGAGGGGAGAGGGCTTCAATGCGCCGTCATCTGCTGATCATCTGCACCGTCATCGCACCGCTCCTGGGAGCGCCCGCCGCGCACGCGAGCGCGCTCGGACAGCTGTTCGCGCCGCTCCACATCCACCCGGCGTCCGCCCCGCCGGCGTCGTTCATCGACAGCCACTTCTCGACCATCACCGTGCAGCCGTCCATGCTGCGGGAGGGCTACGACGTCGCCCACACCGGCATCTACACCAAGGGCACGCGGTCGCTCGATGCATCGTTCCCGGAGAGCTGGTACCTGCACTCCCCGAGCGGCGCGCGCGTCAAGGACTCGGCGAACGGCTACTTCGTCATGAACCCGAAGAGCTCCGGCTGGCGCAACCACGTGCTGAACGCCTGCAAGCCGACCCCCGGGTTCTGCTTCGTCGACGCGATGGGCGTCGACGGATACCAGCGCGCCACCCCCCGACCGAACGTGAGCCAGGCCT
Organism: Gaiellales bacterium; assembly: GCA_035695105.1. Taxonomy (GTDB): domain Bacteria; phylum Actinomycetota; class Thermoleophilia; order Gaiellales; family JAICJC01; genus JAICYJ01. Next base: position 13,298 of record DASSEV010000068.1, on the reverse strand, counting down.
GGTGGATCAAGGCCACCACCGGCGAGGCGAACTTCCTCGAGAACGCGTCCGCGCGGTTCCACATCGTCGCGAACAACCTGACGACGTCCGCATATCCCGGGTACCGGGTCGCCTACGAGATGTTCGGGCGCACCTCGGCCAAGAAGTCGCTGTGGGTGCTGCGGCACACGACCTGCTTCTGCTTCGCCAAGTTCGGCACGGAGCAGAGCGCCCTGTACGGCTACACGCTGTTCCTGGCCGGCGCCGGCAAGCGCGACCGGATCAGCGTCGGCTCGGACTCGCAGGCCGGCACGTGGTGGGACTTCTTCGACACCGCGTCGCAGCTCGGCGCGCCCACCGGTCGCGCGACCAACCACGACGGCGTGCTCGTCCGCGGCTACACGAACGGCGTTGTGATGGTGAACACGAACGCCGCGTCGCGCCAGCTGACCGTGCGCCGCTCGGGCTACAGCCTGGGCGGCCACACCGGTCGCATCGTCATCGGCTGAGGGTGTGGCCCCGGCGCCCCGCGGCGCCGGGGCCACACCTGCTCAGTCGCCCGCGGTGCTCTCGCTCCCGAGCCGTGACATCGTCGAACCGATCCGGGTCGCGAGCCCCGGCACGGCGAGCACGATCAGCAGGCCGATCGCCGCCCACCCGGCCACCAGCCAGGGGAAGCGGTTGTACGGCCAGGACTGGCCGCTGGCGTTCCGCCAGAACACGTAGACGAGGAACAGGATGGCGAGCGGGGGGACGACGAGCGCCCAGCCGCGCTCTCCACGGTCGAGCACGAACAGCTTGATCGCACCGGCGTTGGTCACGACGTAGGCCACGATCATGCTCAGCACCCCGATCGTGCCGGGGTAGAAGAAGGCGCTGACCACGTCGACCCCGTGGATGCGCTGGCCGGCGATCCAGATCAGGGCGACCACCATCACCACGGCGAGCGCGAACGCGGGCGCTCCCGTGCGCTGCGACGACTCGCCCAGGCGCCGCGGCCCGAGACCGTCGCGGCCCATCGCGTAGAGAATCCGCGACGCTCCGACGGCCGCCCCCAGGGCGCTGGCGAACGCGCTGACGGCCGCACCCAGGTTGATCAGGTTCGCCATCCACGTGCCGACGTAGCTGGTGGCCAGGTCGCCCAGCGGCGACTCGGCACCCGCGAACTGCGCGACGCCCTTGGGGCCGGTGCCGAAGCCCCAGCTCTGGGCCATGAAGCAGAGCGTGTAGAAGATGCCCGCGGCGATCACGGCGTTGCGGATGGCGCGCGGCACCTCCCGCCGCGGGTTCTCCGTCTCCTCCCCGAGCGCGGCGGCGCCCTCGAAGCCGCCGAACGACAGGAAGGCGAGCACGATGCCGAGGCCGAGGGCGGAGCGGCTGACGCCGCTGGGGAGCGAGAAGACGTCGCTCGAGTAGCCGGCTCCGGGCGGGTGTGTCCCGACGCCGGCGAGCTTCAGGAAGATGACGATCATGAGGATGACGATCAGCGTGATCGAGATGCCCTCGATCGAGATCAGCGCGCGGGTCACGATCTTCACGTCGCCGTAGGCGAGCGCCCAGATGATGCCGGCCGAGATCAGCGACACCCAGATCCATTCCGTGCCGCTCCAGATGCCCGCGCCGTTCAGGAACGCGGGGAAGAACAGTCCGATCTCGCAGGTCGACGCCACGGTGAACGCCAGGTAGGTGCCGAGCAGCGCCCAGCCCGAGAAAAAGCCGGCGCGCGGCCCCAGCGTGGCCCCGCTGAACGCGTACACCGAGCCGGCGTGGGCGTAGTGGCCCGCCAGCCGGATGAACGCGAACGAGACCAGGGACACGCCGATGGTCGCGATGATCATGGCCAGCGGCACCGCGCGGCCTACGTTCGCCGCCACGCCCACCCCGTTCAGCGCCATCGCCGCAGTCGGGGCCATGATCCCGATCGAGAGCGCGATCGTCTCCCAGAACCGAAGCTCGCGCCGGAGGCCCGGCGTCGAGGCTCCCGCTGCGGCCCCGTCGGCTGCCATCATTCCCTCCCTTTCACGACGTCCTCGGGGAAGAAGGCCCCGACCACCCAGTTCGGCGCATCGACCAGCTCGTGGATGCGCAGGTCGCAGGCCACGGAGCACAGCGCATACGCCTCCTGGCGCTCGATGTCGTAGCGGCGGCCGAGATGCTCGATCACCGCCCGCACCGCCCGCCTGCTCGCGTCCATCAGATCCGGCGCCACGCCGGTGCATACGTGGTAGGAACTGGTCTCGGTTTCGGCGAGCGCGCCGGCCGGGATCGCGTACTGGGGCGCGTCGATCCGCAGGTCGGTGCGGACGCTCAGCCGCACCGCGATGTCCATGGCGGTCTCCACCGCCGTGCCGCACACCTCCGCATCGCCCATCGCCGCGTGCGTGTCGCCCACCGAGAACATGGCGCCGTCGACACCGACCGGGAGGTAGAGGGTGGTTCCGGCGCGCAGGTGCTTGATGTCGAGGTTGCCTCCCCAGTCGGACGGCGGGAGGATCGGGTGCGGCCCGGGGTCACGCGGCGCGACGCCGATCGTGCCGGGGAACGGGCGGTAGGGAAGCGTTATCCCCTCGCCGAAGATGACCCTGCCCGAGTCGGGGTCCACCTGCGAGATGCGCAGCCAGGGATCCGGGAACTCGTCGGCGAGCAGGCCGAAGCCGGGGATCAGTGCCGTCCAGCCCCACCCGCGCGGCGTGAACTCGAGGATCTCGACCTGCAGCGTGTCGCCGGGCCGCGCCCCGCGCACCTCGACCGGGCCGGACACGGGATTGACGTGGTCGAAGTCGAGGTTGAGGATGGCGCCCGCATCGGACTCGGCCGTGATCTGCTCGTCGCCGGCGTCACGGACGTGCAGCAGCACCTCCTCCCCCGACGCCACCGAGAGCGCCGGTTCGATGGCGTTGTCCCAGACGTAGCTGTACGCCTCGGGACGCACCTCGTGCAGCGAGTGCTGGTGCATGGACGTCCTCCTGGTGGCCTGTGCGGGTGCGCGTATTCCAGCACACGCCGTGCGACGGGAACGGCCGGGCCACGGCATACCATCCGGCAGCCGGTGGACGGCAACCGTAGGATGACCAGGATCCCGTGAACAGTCGGTGCATCAGGCTGCGCGGCGTCTGCGCCATGGCGCTCGCACTGGTGGCCGCCGCGGCGGTGGCCGCGCCGGCCACGGCCGGAACGGCGGTGCTGCCGTTCGACGCGCCGACCCGGCCGGTGTCCTCGGCCGACGGCTTCCAGGCCGCCGTCGCCGCCCTGCGAAGCACGGGCGGCACGATCGTCCTGCAGCCGCACCGCTACACGCGCACGCTGGTTGTCGGGCCGCGCAGCGGACCGATGCTGACCATCGTCGGCGAGGCCGGCGCGCGGGTGCAGTCGATCCTGCTCGACCACGCGAACGACGTCACGGTGCGGCACACCACGGTCTATCCGATGACCGCGGACGGCGGCATCCACTCGGAGTACTCGACCCATATCACCATCCGCGACGACACGTTTACCGCGAAGTCAACGCCGTACGTCGTCGAGCTGGACCTCGACCACTCCAACCACGTCTCCGTCCGCGACAGCGACTTCTCCCACTGCGGCGACAACACGCCGGAGTGGTCGCTCTGCCTGCTGCCGCGCTGGGCGCGCAACGTCACCGTCCGTCAGAACCGGTTCCACGACTGCAGGGGCTGCGACTTCATCCACGGCCGGGCGGGAGCGAACCTCCGGATCCTCCGGAACCGCTTCGCACGTGCGCTCGTATGCCATCACAGCTGGGTCAAGTGCGGGCACCAGGACGCGATCGAGCTGTTCAGCGCCGACGGGCTGCTGGTCAGCCGCAACATCTTCGGCGTCACCCAGCTCGGCGGGGCGCAGCTCTACATGGCCGAGTCGACGGATCACGTGCTCGTGAAGAACAACAAGTTCATCCGCACCGACCCGCGGGCGCCGGGCGTCGTCTCGCGGGTCGGCATCCTCGTTGGCACCAGGATCTCGACGGTGTTCCCGCACGATGTCACCATCGAGAACAACACGATCCTGTCCGGGAAGATCCGCCCCGACCACGCCGCCGACTCGATCGTGCTCAGCCCGCGCTACGGGTCGGCGCCCGTGCGCGACCGGCCGGTGATCGCAAACAACATCTTCGCGAAGCAGCTGGCGCCGAACCGCGTCTGCGGGCTGGCAAAGGTCTCGACCCACAACATCGTCGAGGACGGGACGGCCTGCGGCACGACGGACGTGGTCGGCGACGCCGTGCTCGACCGCCACGGCCGGCCGACCGCGGGATCGACGCTGGTGATCGACCAGGCCGATCCGAGCTACGCGCCGGCGCGCGACCTGCTCGACCACCGCCGGGTGGGCCCGCCGGACATCGGCTGCTACGAGTACGTCCCCTAGAGGGACTGCCAGAGGCCGATCAGGTTTCCCTCGGTGTCCTCGACGTAGGCGGAGATCCCCATGCCGCCCACGTCATGCGTGTCCCCCACCTGCGATCCGCCGTGATCCGCCACCGTGTGCAGCGCGGACCGCATGTCGTCGACCTCGATGGTGACGATCGGATGCTGGTACGGGCCCTGCCGCCGCATCATGCCGCCGTTGATGTGGCCCGGCTGGGCGGGAGCGCCGGTGTCGGTCGCGGGCCCCGTGCTGACCAGCGTGTAGTCCATTCCCGGCATCGAGTTCAGCTGCCAGCCGAATGCGCCGCCATAGAACGCCGCCGCCCGCTCGGTGTCGTCGACGGGGATCTCGAAGTGCACCACCTTGCCGCTCATGCGTCCCTCCGTGGTCGTCGCGGCCGATGCTACCCAAGCCGCGACTCACAGGCCGGGTGTCACCACCACACCTCTTCGCGGGCGAGGTCCGTGCCGCCCGTCTGGTCGAGGGCGGCCAGCGCGTCCATGTCCTCCGCCGGCAGCTCGAAGTCGAAGATGCGGCTGTTCTCCTCGATCCGCTCGCGATGCGTCGACTTGGGGATCACCGGCAGCCCGAGCTGGATGCACCAGCGCAGGAGCACCTGGGCGGGCGTACGGCCGGCCCGGTCGGCGATCTCCTCCACGACCGGATCGGCGAGGTGCCGTCCGGTGCCGAGCGGGCTGTACGCCTCGGGCACGATGTCCCGGCGGCGGCACGCCTCGGCCAGCGCCGACCGGTTGCAGAACGGGTTGAACTGGATCTGGTTCACGGCCGGCATGACGTTCGCGACGTCCGCCAGCTGCTCGAGCTCGTTCGCCGAGAAGTTCGACACGCCGATCGACCGTGTCAGCCCCCGCTCACGCGCGCGCTCCATGCCCTCCCACGCCCACGTCGGCCCACCCTGCGGCCAATGGATGATGTACAGGTCGACGGCGTCGACCTTCAGCCGTCGCAGGCTCTGCTCCAGCTCCGCCACGGGATCCCGGTTGGCGGGGTAGAACTTGGTCGTCAGGTAGACGTCATCTCGCGCCACGCCGCTTCGCTGCAGCCCCTCGCCCACGCTCTCCTCGTTGCCGTAGGCCTGGGCGGTGTCGATGTGCCGGTATCCCAGCTCGAGCGCCCAGCGCACGGCGTCCTCGCACTCGCGCCCGTTGGGCACCTGCCACACGCCGAGCCCGAGCATCGGCAGCTGGGTGCCGTCGGAGAGCTCGGCGACGCTCTGGCCGGCCGTCTGATTCGTCGTCATCACGCGTCCTTCCATCGGGGCAAAGAGGGTGATGTGCCCATCAGAGGGCCTCCGCAACCGCGTCGCGAAGCTGGTCCCGCACCACCTGCAGGTCGCGCTTGAGGTCGCGCATCCCCGCGCGCTGCACGCCGGCCGCCTGGAGCCGGTAGAGCCGGCGGCGCCGCTCGTCCAGCTCTGCGAGCAGCGAGTCGATGGTGGACTGGTGCTGGATTCGGGAGCTCGTGGTCAGTTCCATCAGGCAGCCTCCTGCAGGACGGTGGGTTCGGACGACGTTGTTGAGACGGGTGCCGGTGCGGCCGGCCGGACGAGGAACGCCGAGACGGCGATGCCCAGCAGCAGCAGGCCGATCAGCGCATACAGGCCGTTCTGGAATCCGTGGTCGAGGGTGACGGCGGCTCCCGGCGTGCCCGGCGTCGCCGAGGTGGTCGCCACGGCGCTGACCGCTGCCAGACCGATCGCGCCGCCGATCTGCCGGCTGGTGTTGATCAGGCCCGAGGCGATGCCGGCGTCGGCCCGCTGCACGCCGGCCAGCCCGGCGATCGTCACCGGAACGAACGTGAGGCCGAGGCCTGCACCGCCGACAACGAATCCGGGGAACAGATCCCAGAAGTAGTGGGCATCGACCGGCAGCCGGGACAGGTACGCGACCGAGACGGCCGAGAGCGTGAGGCCCGCCGTGAGCGTGGCTCGCACGCCGAACCGGGCGATCGGGAACTGCGCCAGGTTCGACACGACGGTGACCGTGAACGCAAAGCCCGTGAAGGCGACGCCGGTCTCGACGGCGCTGTAGCCGAGCACGTCCTGCAGGTACAGGGTGAGCAGGAAGAACTCGGAGAACACGACCGACGCGATGATCGCCATCGCCACGTTGGCGGCCGCGAGCGTCGGCAGGCGGAACAGCCGCAGCGGCAGCAGCGGCCAGGGCGACGTGTGCTCGATCCAGGCGAACCACCCGATCAGCCCGATCGACAGCGCCAGCAGCGCCAGCGTCGAACCGGCCGTCCATCCGTCCGTGGTCGCGCGCGTCAGGGCGTAGACGAACAGCATCAGCCCACTGGTCACCGTCGCCGCTCCGGCGATGTCGAAGTGGCGGTGCCCGAGGTTCGGCCGGCTCTCGGCGAGCAGCACGGGCGTGAGCACGGCCGCCGCGACGCCGACCGGCACGTTCACGAAGAAGATCCACGGCCAGCTCAGGTAGCTCGACAGCACGCCGCCGAGCAGCACGCCGACGGCGGCGCCGCTCCCGGCGGCCGCGGCGTAGATGCCGAGGGCGAGGTTGCGCTCGCGGCCCTCGGTGAAGGTGGTCATCAGCAGCGACAGCGCGGCGGGTGCCAGCAGCGCGCCGCCCAGGCCCTGCAGCGCCCGGAATGCGACCAGCGAGCCGGCCGACCACGCGAGGCCGCAGAGCAGCGACGTGAGCGAGAACAGCGCCAGCCCGGCGACGAACATGCGGCGCCTGCCGAACAGGTCGGCCAGCCTGCCGCCCAGCAGGAGGGTGCCGCCGAAGACGATGGCGTACGCCGAGATCACCCACTGCAGCGCCGACTCGCTGAAGCCGAGGTCGGCCTTGATCGATGGCAGAGCGACGTTGACGACGGCGACGTCGAGGACGACCATGAACTGCGCGGTGACGATGAGGGCCAGTGCCGCCCATCGAGACCGTAAATTAGTGACTAAACCCATTATCAGCCTCCACAACCGTTGAATATCTCAACAGTATACACAACCCACGGTTTTTTCGCTACACTTCGAGTGTGAATCAGATCGTCACCACCCAGCCGCCGATGCGGCTCCCCGAGGAGCTCGTCTCCTCGGCGATATTCCTGCTCAAGCGGCTGGGCATGGCCGCGAAGAGCGAGACCATGGAGGCGTACGAGGGCACGGGCCTGCACCCCTACCACCACGCAATCCTTGCGCTGCTCGACGAGGGCACGACCGAGACGCAGGGCGCGATCGGTGAGGCGCTCGGCTACGACAAGGGCCAGCTGGTCGGGATGCTGGACGAGCTCGAGGAGGCCGGGCTGATCGAGCGCAAGCGCGACCCGGCCGATCGCCGCCGCCACGTCGTGCGGATGACCTCCGACGGGCGAACCGCGCTCGGCCGCCTTCGCCGGCTGTCCGCCCGTATCGAAAGCGAGTTCCTCGCACCGCTGAGCGAGGCCGAGCGGGCACAGCTGCACGCCCTGCTGCTCCGGCTCGCGACGCACCACGTGCCCAGCTGCGCGGGCGCAGCCGACGGCGCACGGTAACCGGCCCACGGTCATGCACCGGCGGCAAGCTGCCGATATGTCCCGGGCGACCGCATCCGGCCGCGACGTCGACAGCGAGGAGCTGACCACCATGACGCCTTCACCCGACGCTCCGGTGTGCCCGGCCTGCCAGGCCCCGCTCGCCCTGAGCGCAAACGGGCTGACAGCCTTCTGGTCGTGCCCGAACAGCCACGGCGCCGCCTGCACCGTCACCGCGGCCTACAGCCACATCGACGGCGACGAGATCCGCAAGCTGTGGCACGCCTCCGAGAACGCGCCCGCAGGAAGCAAGCCCTGCCCGATGTGCGGCGGCACCATGGCCGAGGTTCCGGCCGGCCCCGACACGGCGCCCGCGCCGGTCGACGTCTGCCGTGCGGACGAGCTGTTCTGGCTCGACGCCGGCGAGCTCGACCAGCTGCCCCAGCCCACGCCGGAGGCGCCGGCGACGCCCGAGGAGGAGCGTAATCTCGCGGCCATCCGCCAGACCTTCGACGAGGGGCTGGATCAGTCGATGCGGGCGCACGAGGGGCACGTCGACCGCTTCGTCGACCGCCTCACGGGCCGCCACCCCGCCTTCACGCCGATGATCCGGCATGGGCTCGACGACGCGGGCGCCGGTGATCGGGTGGCTTGAGCAGTGGTGGGCCGGCTCGCCCGGCACCGCCTTCTCGGACTTCGCGGGCCTCGCCGGTCTCGTGCTGACGGCCGCCGCGCTGGCCTGGGCGTGGTGGCACACGCGCTGCCGGGTGGTCTGGTGTGCCCGGCCGGGCCGGTTCCCGGTGCGCGGGACGACCTGGAAGGTGTGCCCGAACCACCATACGCTGCACCACCATCACGAGCTGCACGAACGCCACCGCGAACGGCACCCTGACCGGCTCGGGCACGGGGACTCCTGCCATCCGGCCGAGCCCGCCGAGCACCAGGACGCGCCGGCGCTGGCCGGCTGACTCAGCCGCTCGAGCTCAGCCGCCGCTCGATCTCGGCCAGTGCCGCGTCAGCGAGCCCGTGCACCTGCTCCGTCGAGAGCAGCTGCACCGGGTGGGGGACCGTGACGATGCGCAGCTCCTGCATGCCGAGCACGGTGGCCTGCTCGATCGCCTCGTCCAGGAACGGCTCGGTGCCGATCACCGCCGTCGGGATCCCGCGCTGCTCCAGACGTACCGCGTCGTGCACACTGCACGACACACACGACCCTCAATCGGCCAGCCCCTCCACGGCCAGGTCGCCATGGATGGCGATCTGCTCGATCACCTCGACGGATGCGGGACGTGAGAACGCCTCCTTGGCGATGCGGAACGTCCGTGCGCCGCGGCCCTGCAGCAGCAGCTCCAGGCGGTCGAGGAACTCGTCCCCGCGCGCCTTCGTGATGTCGAGCAGCGCCACGCGCCGGCCCTCGATGGCGGCGGGCCGGCCGGCGAGCCGGTGAGGCGTGCGCGCCCGGTCGTCGAACGGGCTCACGTAGTCCATGCGATCTCCCTGGTGATGGCTGCGGTGCCCATGCCGTCGCACGGGCCGAATACGGCGGAGTAGCGGCCTGCGTCGCCGCCGGCGACCATGAGGATGATGCGGCCGGGGTCGGTCCACTTGTGCACGAGCTGGTCGTCCGCGGCCGCCCGCACGTGCTCGGTCGTCTCGCCCCGGCGCAGCGCGCCCGCCGGCCGGCAGGCGGCGTCGAAGATCGCCTCGCGCACCTGCTGCTTCGACCAGCCGTGCCCGGCGAAGGTGTCGGCATGCTCCGGGCAGACGACGATCAGCGTCTCGTCGTCCATCGGCCACCAGTACGGGCTCCAGGTGGCGGCGGCGGCCTGCGCGAGCACGTCAGCCAGCTCCTCAGGCGATCGTGACCGGTGATCCGAGACCGAGAGCGGCGCATCGGCCGCGAGCACCGTCACGGCGGACTGCCCGGCCGCCATGCCCCGCTCGACGTGGAGCGGCTCCCACGGGCTGCGCTCCTCGGCCTCTGCCAGGCAGAGTCCGAGCTTGAGCGGGCTGCCCAGCGTGGAGCGGTCGAGCCGGCCGGGCTGGGCGCCGCCGGTCAGCGTGAGAACGAGCCGCAGGGCGCGGCCGATGGTGAGATTCGGGCGGCTGCCCGGCCCCAGCGCGCCCATGCCGGAGTTGAGCGCCAGCCGCTCGCGGGCGGGCCCGTTGACGATCGCGACGACGCCGGCCGGCTGGGTCGTGACGCCGATGCCGTGGGCGTTGAACCCCGGCTCGAGCACCGCCTCGACGGCGGCCAGCACGACGGGGAAGTAGTCGGGACGGCACCCGGCCAGGACGGCGCAGGCGGCGACCCGGCGCAGCGTTGCCTCGCCGTGCGCGGGAGCGACGGTGCCAAGGGAGCGGTCGGGGTCGCGTCCGCCCAGCATCGCGTCGACCCGCTCCGGCGTGGGCGGGACGACGGGGAGGCCGTCGGTGAAGCCCCGCTCGAACATGTCCTCCGGCTCGTCGAGGCCGCCCGCCTGCGGCGGCTCGGACGCGCGCGAGCCGCATCCCGGCTTGCGCTCGGCGCCGTGGGACGCGAGCGGCACGCCGAGCAGCCGCTCGTACCCGGCGCGGTCCCAGCCGACCAGCCGCTCGCGCTCCGCCCCGCCGGGCTCGAGCAGCACGGCGGTCGGCACCGCCTCGATGCCGAGCTCCGAGGATGCCGCGTAGGGCGGCTCCTCTGCCAGCACGGGCGCCCGCAGGCCCGCCCGCAGGACGAGGCGCGCAGCGTCCTGCGGCGAGTCCTCGGCGACGACGACCAGCTCGGGGCCCGCGCCCTCGGCGGTGCTCAGCGCGCGGAGGGCGAGCGCCGACGTCGGGCAGTCGCCGTGGGCGAAGACCAGCAGCACCGCGCTCGTGCGGGCGCGGTCGCGGAGCTCCGCCGCGCCACCGGTGAACGGCGTGACGGTGAGGGCTGTCGATGCCATCCAAGCGGTAGCCTACCGGCCGCTCAGACGTGGGCGAGCTCCGCCGCGTCCTCGTCCGCCAGCTGCCAGCCTCCCGCCATGGCGTTCGCCGCCACCTGCTCGGGCGTCATCGCGCCGGCGATGACGGACGCCACGCCGGGCTGGGCAAGCAGGCCCGCGAAGGCGAGCTCGAGCAGGGTGTGGTGCCGCTCGGCGGCGAACGACTCGAGCGACTCGATACGGTCGAACACCCGGTCGTCGACCTCGTCCCAGCGGGCGGCCATGCGGGTGCCCGCGGAGGGAGGCTGGTCGCGGTGGAACTTGCCCGAGAGCAGCCCACTGGAGAGCGGGAAGTAGGGAATGAAACCGATCCCGAGCTCGCCGGCGAGCGGGAGCACGTCGCGCTCGGCCGACCGGTCGAGCAGGTTGTACTCGTTCTGGACGGCGGCGAGCCGCGGATCGCCGAGCGATGCGGCCTGCCGCAGCTGGGCCGCGTCCACGTTTGACACGCCGTAGGCAGCGATCGTGCCCTCATCGGCAAGCTCGGCCAGCGTGCCCAGCGTCTCCTCGAGCGGCGTGACGCCGTCGGGGCGGTGGTAGTAGTAGAGGTCGATGTGGTCGGCGCGAAGGCGCTCCAGCGACGCCCGCACGGCGCGGCGGACGTAGTCCGGCGCTCCCCTCGCCTCCGTGCCGTCGCCCATGTCCATGCCGAACTTGGTGGCCAGCACCACCCGGTCGCGCCGGTTGCCGAGCAGATCCCCGATCAGCCGCTCGGACTCCCCTCCGCCGCCGTAGATGTCCGCGGTGTCGAGCAGCGTGATGCCGGCGTCGAGGGCGGCATCGATGACGCGGCGGGTGCCGTCGCGGTCGAGCCGCCTGCCGAAGTTGTTGCACCCGAGCCCCACGGCAGACACGGTCAGCCCCGAGCGGCCAAGCTGGTTCTGTCGGATCTGATCGGTCACGCGGCTCCTCGTGGTCGGCGGCCGGAATGCCGGGGCAGCGTACCCCCGGGCGGCCGCAGCCACACCTGCGTGGCGGTCAGAACGCCAGGTAGGTGAGCAGCGCGGGAGGCAGCTCGCCGCCGCTCGACCAGGTCGACTGGTCGTCCCACAGGATCGGGCCGACCACGCCGTACTGCGAGCTGTATTCCACGCCGTGGCCGGCGCCCGGCCGGGCGCCCGCGGGCACCAGGTCGACGGCCTCGAACGCGGACGCGCCGCAGCGGCGGCAGGTGGCGCGGATGTGGATCACGCCGGCGAAGTAGTCCCAGGACGTGTCCCAGCGGTGTCGCGATGTGATGCAGCGCAGGCGGTCGATCACGGCCTCTCCGAGATGGGTCGGACAGCGTAGCCCGAGGGGACGACGACGTCCGCCCCGGACCACCACTACGCCATTAGACGACGGACGGATGCCGGATGATGGCGCGCCGGTTACATCGCGCGCGCGAGCATGACGATGCCTGCGAGCACGACGCCCCACAGCATGGCCACGATCACGGCCAGCATGATCAGGCGCAGCCAGGCACGGGGCCGGGGGCCGGCACGGGTGACGCCGTAGGTTGGTTCGTACCGCATGGCACCGTGTTAGGTGCCGGCGCCCCGAATCCTGCGTCGCCTCAGAGACCCTTATCGGGCGATGGCAACCCTGACGCTGCGACCTAGCGAGCGATCGGATCGCCGGCCGACGCGGTCGCGTGAAGGCCGTCGCGGTCGAGCGCGAACAGCGGGTGCGGGCGGGCGCCCTCGACGACGTCCGCCACCAGCGGCCCCAGGGCCGGGCCGAATTTGAACGCGTGCCCGGAGCACCCGCACGCCAGCACGACGGGCCCCCGGCGATCGATCACCCAGTCGGAGTCCGGCGTCATCGTCCAGGGGTGGCGCTGGCTGTAGGCGACCCGGCGGGGCACGTCCGGCGCCCGGCGAGCCAGCCACGACAGGATCCGGCGGTCCTCGGCGGGGTCGGCGTGCCACTCCTCGACATCGGGCGACCACCCCTCGCTGCCGGCGTCGAAGGCGATCTTGTAGCCGACGCCGGGCACCGGATGCCCGTACACGCCGGCCTCGCCGGGCTCGGGCCACTCGGCGATGCCCGGCCGCGAGACCATCGACGGCGCGTCCAGGAACGTCACCTGGGCAAGCGCAGGAGCCAGCGGCAGCCGGAGGCCGGCCATGTCGAGCAGCTCGCCCGACCACGGGCCCGCGGCGATGAGGACCGCGCCGGCCTCGAGCTTGTGATCGCCGGCTGTGACGATGACGTGCCCCTCCGTCTCGATGCCCGTTACCCGCTCCGGGGCCAGCAGCCGCACCCCGGCCGCGACGGCGCCACGCTGCAACGCGCGCAGCCCGGCATCGGCGAGCACCGTTCCCGCATCGTGGTGGAACAGCCCGTCTCCGGCCCCGCTGTCGAGCTCCGGGAACGCCTCTCGCAGCCGGGCGTTCGTCCGGCGCTCGATCGTCCCGCCGGCGGACGTGACGGCATCGAGGATCGCGGTCAGCGCCGGATCCCATCCCAGGTCGATCTGACCCGTCAGGTGGAGGATGC
>DASSEV010000067.1:0-7816 GCA_035695105.1 Gaiellales bacterium | reverse complement strand
ATCCCGGCGCTGACGGCGCTCGGTGCGACGCTCGCCGGCCGGGCAGAGCTGCGCGGCTTCGACGTCGAGGTCGACCCGGCGCAGGCAGGCGAGCTCGAGCGCCTTGCCGCCGAGCTGCGCGACCCCGAGCTGCGGGCGCCGATGGAGCCGGGAGAGAGCTTTCACGGCGTGCTGCGGCCCTACCAGAAGGCGGGGCTGGGGTGGCTCGTGGGCATGCGCCGGCTGGGCCTGGGCGCGCTCCTCGCCGATGATATGGGCCTCGGCAAGACCGTGCAGTTGATCGCCTACCTGCTCGAGCGGTCGGACGGCGTGGAGGCCCCGGCGCTGATCGTCTGCCCCGCGTCGGTGCTCGGGAACTGGCAGCGGGAGCTGCAGCGGTTTGCCCCGTCGCTGCGCACGCACGTGCACCACGGCCCCGACCGGACGCGCCGGATCGAGGAGCTGACCGGGTTCGACGTCGTTCTCACCTCGTACTCGCTGCTGCCGCGCGACCGGCAGCTGCTGCAGGGCGCCGAGTGGCGCGTGGTGGTGCTGGACGAGGCGCAGCAGGTGAAGAACCCGCTGACCCGCGGCGCGCAGGCCGCCCGCGCGTTGACGGCGAACCACCGGATCGCGCTGACCGGCACCCCGATCGAGAACCGCCTGGACGAGCTGTGGTCGATCCTGCACTTCCTCAACCCCGGCCTGCTCGATACGCGCAGCGCCTACCGGCGCCGGTACGCCACGCCGATCGAGAAACAGGACGACGGCGCGGCGGCCGAGCGCCTGCGGCGGATCACTGGGCCGTTCATCCTGCGCCGCCACAAGAGCGACCCGACCGTGTTGCCCGACCTGCCGCCCCGGCAGGAGTCGAACGAGTACTGCACGCTCACGGTGGAGCAGGCGGCGCTCTACCAGGCGACGATCGACGCGATGATGGGCGAGGTGCGGGGCGCGGCCGGCATCGAGCGGCGCGGCCACGTGCTGGCGCTGCTGACGCGGCTGAAGCAGGTGTGCAACCACCCGGCACAGGCGACGGGCAAGCCGGGAACGATGGCCGGGCGTTCGGGCAAGCTCGACCGGCTGACCGAGATGCTGAGCGAGGCGATCGACGAGGGCGACAGCGCGCTCGTGTTCACCCAGTTCGCGGTGATGGGCCGGATGCTGTCCGACTACGTGCCCCGCAGCCTCGGCATCGACCGGCTCTATCTCGACGGCTCGACGCCGGTATCGGAGCGCGAGCGGGTGGTGGACGCCTTCCAGGCGCCCGGCGACGAGCCGCGGGTGCTGGTCATGTCGCTGAGGGCCGGCGGGCTGGGCCTGAACCTGACGAACGCCAGCCACGTGTTCCACTTCGACCGGTGGTGGAATCCGGCGGTCGAGGATCAGGCGTCCGACCGGGCGCACAGGATCGGGCAGACGCGGGTCGTGCAGGTGCATCGGATGATCTGCGCGGGAACGATCGAGGAGCGGATCGACCAGCTGATCGAGGCCAAGCGGGGCCTCGCGACCAGCATCGTCGACCGTGGGGTCGAGAGCGCGATCAGCGAGCTGTCCGACGAGGAGCTCGCGGATCTGGTCGAATTGCGCGGATGATGCAACCGGTCGACATGCTCAGGCACCTTGTCGAGCTCGAGAGCCCGACGGGAGACACGACGCGGATGGCGCACATCCGCGAGTTCCTGGCGGCGGAGCTGATGGGGCTGGGCGGCCGGGTGGAGCGCCGCGGCGAGCACCTGGTCGCCGAGTTCGGGCCGCCCTCGCCGGGGGAGACGCTCGCGGTCGCGGCCCACATGGACACGGTCTGGCCGGCCGGCACGCTGCAGCGTATGCCGTTCGCGGTGCGCGGCGACCTCGCCCATGGGCCGGGAGCCCTGGACATGAAGGCCGGGATCGTGGTCATGCTGGAGGGCATCCGCAGGGCGTCTCCGCTGTCGCGGCCGTTGACCGCGCTGCTGACGGCCGACGAGGAGATCGGCAGCCCGACCGGCCGGCCGGTGGTGGAGGAGGTGGCGGCGCGCTCGCGGGCGGTGCTGGTGGTGGAGCCGCCTGTGCGGGACGGGACGATGACGACGCAGCGCTCGGGTCTGGCCCGCTACCAGCTGAAGATCCGCGGCGAGGCGGCGCACGCCGGCCACCAGGGCGGCGGCGTGTCGGCGGTGGTCGAGCTCGCGAACCAGACGCTGGCGCTGACGAAGCTGGTCGACGCGGAACGGGGCGTGCGGGTGAACGTCGGCCAGGTCGGCGGTGGCACCGGCGACAACGTCGTCGCGGCGGAGGCCTGGGCGAGGATCGATGCGCGCGCGTGGACGGCGCCGGAGCAGCAGCGGCTGGAGGCCGCGATCCGGGGTCTGCGGCCGGTGCTGCCAGGGGCAGAGCTGGAGGTCACGGGCGGCGTCACGCGGCCGCCGATGATCCGCAGCGCCGAGTCCGCCCGCCTCGCGGAGCGTGCGATCGAGATCGCGAAGCGGCTCGGACAGGGGCTGTCCGAGAACGCGTCGGGGGGTGGATCGGACGGGAATTTCGCGGCGGCGATCGGCGCGCCGGTGCTGGACGGTCTGGGGCCGATCGGGGCGGGAGCCCACGCGGACGACGAGCGCGTGTCGCTGACATCGGTGGAGGAGCGGAGCCGGCTGCTGGCCGCGCTCATCGCCGAGCTGTGACCGTCGATACGTAATTTCCCGCAATGCTGGCCCGCGCGCCCCACGTGGCCGTTTCCGCGTTGTAGCGTCATCGTGGCCACATGGATCCAGCGCCCCGCGAACAACGACGGAGTGACGGCAGCGTCGTCGCAGTAGCGATCGCTGCGATCGTGCTGACGCTCTGCGGGGTCGGTGTGGCGGCGTACTACTTCGGGAAGAGCAACGGGTCGTCCACGCCGGCAACGGCGGCGGGCGGCGGCGGTAGCTCCTCCAGCGGCCAGCCGGCCGCGGTTCCGCAGGACGTCGCGCTGGGGGCCCACGCCTTCGTGCAGTTCGCCTGCGCGCAGTGCCATGGCGACCGCGGCGTGGGCGGGGTGTCCCCGGACGTGCCGGCGCTGAACACCCTGGCGCCGAGCCTGACGGCGCAGCAGCTGACCTCGATCATCGAGCACGGCGCCGGCGTCTCGGCGAATCCGACGAAGCCGTTCATGCCGATCTGGCACGGCATCATTGCGAAGCCGCAGATCAACGAGCTGATCGCGTACATGAAGGCGGGATTCCCGGCTGTCGAAGGCGCGGTGCCGCTGACGGTGCCGTCGAACCAGGGCGACGCCACGGCGGGCCAGGCGCTCTACACGAAGTACGGGTGCATCAACTGCCACGGGCCAAACGGTGTCGGCGGAGTGCCCAACCCGCAGTCGCCGGACACGACGGTGCCGCCGCTGTCGGGCAAGGACTTCGCTGCAGAGTTCAACACGAGCGCGAAGATCGCAGACGTGATCCAGTCGGGCAGCGTGATCGGCAAGGCGCCGATCGTGAGCATGCCGCACTGGGGCACGATCCTGACCGACCAGCAGATCGCCGAACTGGTGGCCTACATCCGGACGCTTACCTGAGCGGGCGCATCGCGTCCCCGCTGTCAATACCGCAATCCGGCGACCCAATTATTGGAGTCAAAGCCCCAGGAGATGGGCGTTGCGTGTTTGGCACCCATTTGTGACAGGTTCGCCGCCTGGTTGAGCGAACGCCGTCTCCAGCCCAATTATTGGAGTCAAAGCCCGACCGGACCGGTGTTGCGCCTTTGACACACGATTGTGACTGGGACGCAGCCTCCCTGACCCGGCCGCGCATCGACAGCCGGTACCGCTGGATGCATCGACTGATCCTGGGTCAGACCGCTTTGACGGCGCCGATCAAAGCCATGATCGACTCCTTGGCGTCGCCGAACAGCATCGTCGTCTTCGGGTCGTAGAACAGCTCGTTCTCGATCCCGGCGAAGCCCGTGTTCATGCTCCGCTTCAGCACCACCACGGCCGACGACTGGTCGACGTTCAGCACCGGCATCCCGTAGATCGGGCTGCCCGGCGTGTTCTTCGCCGCAGGATTGACCACGTCGTTCGCGCCGATCACGAGCGAGACGTCCGTCCGCGCGAACTCGTCGTTGATGTCGTCCATCTCGTACAGCTGTGTGTACGGCACGTCCGCCTCGGCCAGCAGGACGTTCATGTGCCCCGGCATCCGGCCCGCCACCGGGTGGATCGCGTAGCGCACGTCGACGCCGCGCGACTCGAGCTGGTCGGCGAGCTCCCGGATCGTGTGCTGCGCCTGGGCCACCGCCAGCCCGTACCCGGGGACGATCACCACGCGCCGAGCGTAGGCGAGCATCACCGCCACGTCGTCGGGCGTCGTCGCCCGCACCTGCCCGCCGGTCGCCCCCGCCGCGGCGACAGCGCCCGCCGATCCGGTGCCGAAGGCTCCGAAGACCACGTTCGCGATCGAGCGGTTCATTGCCTTGCCCATCATCTGCGTCAGCAGCGTGCCCGAGGCGCCCACCAGCGTCCCGGCGATGATCAGCGCGTTGTTGTGCAGCACGAAGCCGGTGGCCGCGGCTGCCAGTCCGGTGAACGAGTTCAGGAGCGAGATCACCACCGGCATGTCCGCGCCGCCGATCGCCATCACCATGATCACCCCCAGCGCGAGTGCCAGTGCCATCGCCAGCACCAGGAACAGCTCCCGCTGCGTGCCCACGAACTGCCACACCGCCAGCAGGAGGATCGCCCCGAACATGGCGGCATTGATGAGCTTCTGCGCCGGCAGCGTCACCGGGCTGCCCGTCACGACCTCCTGCAACTTGCCGAACGCGACCATCGACCCGGCGAAGCTGATCGATCCGACGATCGCCGAGAAGAGCGTCGACCACAGCTCGTTGTTGGGCATCACGCCGCTGCCCGCGGTCGCGATGTGGAACTCGCTGAATGCGACCAGCGCCGCCGCGCCGCCGCCGACGCCGTTGAAGAGCGCCACCATCTGCGGCATCGCGGTCATCTTCACCGCCCGGGCGGAGTAGACGCCGATGGCGCCGCCGACAACCATGCCCGCGAAGATCCAGACCAGGTTGTGGGTGCCCGAGTCCCACAGCGTCACGATGATGACGACGACCATCGCCGCCGCGGCCAGCTGGTTCCCGCGCACCGCCGTCCGCGGCGACGCGAGCTGCTTCAGCCCGTAGATGAACATGGCGGAGCACGCCAGGTAGGCGAGGTCGAACGCCTCCCGCTCATGCATCGCGGTTCTTCTCTCCCGGCTTGTGCTTGAACATGTGCAGCATCCGGTCGGTGACAAGGAAGCCGCCGGCCACGTTGATCGCCCCGAACGCGACGGCGATGGTGCCGAGCACCTCCACCAGCAGCGAGTTGGTGCTCCCGACCACCAGGATCGCGCCGACGATGACGATGCCGTGGATGGCGTTCGTGCCGGACATCAGCGGCGTGTGAAGCGTCGTCGGCACCTTCGAGATCACCTCGAAGCCGACGAAGGCTGCGAGCACCAGCACCGTGATCTGCAGCACCAGCTCGTGCGTCATCCCTTGACCTCCGTCAGCAGCTTGGACACCACCGCGCCGTCGTGCGTGATGCACGCGTCGGCGACGATCTCGTCGTCGAAGTCCAGCGCCAGCTCGCCGTCCTTGACGATCAGCGCCAGCAGGTTCGTGATGTTGCGGGCGTACATCTGGCTGGCGTGCAGCGGCATGGTGGAGGGGAGGTTGAGCGTCCCTACGATCGTCACGCCCTCCCGGACGACCACCTCTCCGGGCACGGTCAGCTCGCAGTTGCCGCCGGTCTCGGCGGCAAGATCCACGATCACCGACCCCGGCCGCATCGATTCAACTCCGGCCGCGGTGACCAGGCGCGGCGCCGGACGCCCCGGGATCAGCGCGGTGGTGATGACGACATCCGAGTCGGCCACCGTCTTCGCGACCAGGTCCTGCTGCTGGGCGTACTGCGCCTCGGTCAGCTCCCGGGCGTACCCGCGGGCGTCCTCTCCCTCCTCGACGTCCAGCTCCAGCTCGACGAACGCGGCGCCCAGGCTCTGCACCTGCTCGCGCACGACGGGGCGGGTGTCGAAGGCCGAGACCACGGCGCCGAGCCGGCGCGCGGTCGCGATCGCCTGCAGTCCGGCCACGCCGGCGCCGAGAACGAACACCTTTGCCGGCGCGACGGTGCCCGCCGCGGTCATCAGCATCGGGAAGAACTTGGGCAGGAGGTCGGCCGCGATCAGCACCGACTTGTAGCCCGAGACGGTTGCCTGGGACGACAGCGCATCCATCGACTGGGAGCGGGTGATGCGCGGGACGGCGTCAAGGCTGAAGGCGGTGATCGACCCGGCGGTGAGGGCTTCCACCAGCTCGCGGTGGATCAGCGGCTGCAGCATGCCGACCACGCCGGTGCCCGCGCGGAACGCCGACACCTCCTCCTCGCGCGGCCGGGTGACCATCACGATCAGGTCGGCCTCGTCGAGCAGCGCCTTGCCATCCGCGACGATCCGGGCGCCGGCCGCCTCGTAGTCGCCATCGGGCAGCGCCGCCGCGTCGCCGGCGCCGGACTGGACGAGCACCTCGACGCCGAGCGGCTGCAGCCGCCCCACGGCATCGGGCGTCAGCGCCACGCGCCGCTCGATCGAACCGTGCTCGGAAGGCACCCCGACTCGCATGCCGCGCGATCTTACTGGCGCAGGCGGCTACGGCAAGGGTGAACCGTCCGGTTTCGCTACAGGGCGAGCACGTCCGGGCCCTCGCGCTCGCGCGTGGCCTCGTACTGCTCGATCTCCGCCACGCGGTTCTCGGTCAGCGCGATCTCGTCCCAGCCGTTCAGCAGCCGTTCCTTGACGTGCGGGTCGATGTCGAAGGGGGCAACGCGGCCCGACGGCAGCGTCACGGTCTGCTCGGCAAGGTCGATCCGCGCCGGCGCCGGAGCCCGCTCGATCAGCTCGCGCACGTCCTCCTCGTGGAGCTCCACGGGCAGCAGCCCGATCTTCGTGCAGTTCGACCGGAAGATGTCGGAGAAGCTCGGGGCCACGACCGCCTCATATCCGTAGTCCTGCAGCGCCCAGGCCGCGTGCTCTCTCGAGCTCCCCGATCCGAAGTTCCGCCCGGCGGCCAGGATCGGCGCCCCGTGGAACTCGATCCGGTTGAGCGGGAAGCCCGGCTCGCGGAACCAGTCCCAGAACAGGAACTCGCCGAACCCGCTGCGCTCGATGCGCTTCAGGAACTGCTTGGGCACGATCTGGTCGGTGTCGACGTTCGCGCGGTCGAGCGCAGCCACCGGCCCCTCGATCACCGTCACCGGCTTCACGCCAGCTCCCGCACATCCGTCAGCCTGCCGGTGATCGCCGCCGCGGCTGCCATCGCGGGGGACAGCAGGTGCGTCCGGCCGCCCTTGCCCTGCCGCCCCTCGAAGTTGCGGTTGGACGTCGACGCGCAGCGCTCGCCCGGGGCCAGGATGTCCGGGTTCATGCCGAGGCACATCGAGCACCCCGCCCCGCGCCAGTCGAACCCGGCCGCCCGGAACACCTCGTCCAGACCCTCACTCTCAGCTTGAGCCTTAACCTGGACGGATCCGGGAACGACCATCGCCTGGACGGTGGATGCCACCGTCCGCCCGCGGACGATCTCGGCCGCCGCTCGCAGATCCTCGATCCGCGCATTGGTGCACGAGCCGAGGAACACCCGGTCGATGGCGATCTCGGCCAGCGGCGTGCCCGGGCGCAGGTCCATGTAGGCGAGCGCGCGCTCCGCGGCCTCCCGGTCCGCCGGCGAGTCCATCGCGGTCGGATCCGGGACCTGATCGGTGACCTGGATGACCATGCCGGGAGTCGTCCCCCAGGTGACCATCGGGGAGATCGCCGCCGCGTCGATC
>DASSEV010000066.1:0-23977 GCA_035695105.1 Gaiellales bacterium | reverse complement strand
GCGCTGGTCGAGGCTGCGCTGGAGGAGGTGCGGCTGCTGGAGCGGCTGGACTACCGCGAGTTCAAGATCTCGGTCAAGTCATCCTCGGTGCCGGTGATGATCCAGGCCTACCAGCGGCTGAGCGAGCGGGTCCCGTATCCGCTGCACCTCGGGGTCACGGAGGCAGGCCCGGCGTTCACCGGCACGGTGAAGAGCTCGATCGGGATCGGCGCGCTGCTCGCCCAGAACATCGGCGACACGATCCGCGTGTCGCTCACGGCCCATCCCGCGGAGGAGGTGCGGGTGGCCTGGGAGATCCTGCGCTCGCTGGGGCTGCGCCACAAGGGGCCGATGATGATCGCCTGCCCGTCCTGTGGCCGCACCAACGTCGAGGTGATGGAGCTGGCCGAGCGGGTGGAGCAGCGCCTGGCCGGCTACGACGAGGTGTTCGAGGTGGCCGTGATGGGCTGCGCCGTGAACGGGCCGGGCGAGGCCGGAGACGCCGACTTCGGCATCGCCGGCGGACGCGACGCCGGGTTCATCTACGCCCATGGCCAGGTGCTGCGGAAGGTCGAGCAGTCCCAGCTGGTGGACGAGTTGTTCCGCGAGGTGGACGCCTGGATCGCGGCTGGGATGGTGCGCCCCGAGCGAAAGACGCGCAAGCACGTGCTGCCGATGGCCGACGTCACCGCCGGCGCCGCCGGTTAGCTGTCGTCGCGGTCGCGCAGATACCGCTCGAAGCGCGCCTGCTTGTCCAGGTAGGCGGCGAGCTCGCGCAGCCCGAACTCGAACCACTCACGCAGGTAGCGGTCGTCGATGTGGGGCTCGCGGATGATCGTCTCGTCGTTCATCGGCGGGAGCATCGGTGCTGAGGAGGGCCGGCACCATCACCACCCTGTGGTATTTCGCAGCCGGTGTGGCCATCCCCACGCACCCGCTCCGGAGTAGACTGACCGCATGTTCGGCAAGCGCAGAGCGCTGATCGGATGGCTCGCGTTCTGGGCCGGCAGGCGGGTAACCGAGCGGGTCGTGCGGCGCGAGCTGCGAAAGCGGCTGGCGCGGTTCGTCGAGCCGCCGAAGCCCAGGCGACGCCGCCGGCTGCCGTTGATCGGCGCGGCCCTCGCCGTGGCTGCAGCCGGAGCCGTCGTTGTCACCCGGCTGCGGCCCTGATGCTGCGCCATGTCGCCGTCTTCCGCTGGAAGGACGGCACGACCGACGAGCAGGTGGAGATGATCGAGCGCGGCCTTGCAGCGCTGTCTGCTCGCCTGCCGCAGCTGCGTGCGTACGCCTTCGGGCGCGACCTCGGACTGCGTGAGGGGAACGCCGACTTCGCGATCGTTGCCGACTTCGACGACGAGGCCGCGTGGCAGGCCTATACCGAGGACGCCGAGCACCGCCGGGTGATCGAGGAGCTGATCGCTCCGGTGACCGAGGTTCGGTCCGCGGTCCAGCTCCGTCACCCCTGATCGGTACACTGCTGCGGCTGTGTCCGAAGCCTCGCCGTACGTCCACCTCCACGTTCACAGCGAGTACTCGATCCTCGACGGGGCATGCCGGATCGGCCCACTCGTCCAGCGCGCTGTCGACGTCGGGATGCCCGCGATCGGCCTCACTGACCACGGCTCGATGGCTGGGGCGGTGGAGCTCAGCCGGGCGGCCGAGAAGGCCGGCATCAAGCCCGTGCTCGGCTGCGAGGTGTACCTCGTCGACGACCATGCCGCGCGGCCGCAGCGCGAGAAGCGCGCGCACCTGACGCTGCTGTCCGAGACGACGGAGGGCTACCACAACCTGATCCGGCTGGTCTCGAGCGGCTATCTGGACGGCTACTGGTACAAGCCGCGGATCGACTTCGACCAGCTGGCCGCGCATGCGGACGGGATCATCGCGCTGTCCGGCTGCCTCTCCGGGCGCGTCTCCAAGGCGCTCGTCGCGGACGACGCGGGCGCGGCGCGCGAGGAGCTCGACCGGCTCGTCCAGATCTTCGGACGCGACGACGTCTACGTCGAGATCCAGGACGGCGGCATCGACGTGCAGACCCGCATCCTGCCGTCGCTGGTGGCGATGGCGAAGGACGCCGGGCTGCCGATGGTGGGCACGGGCGACGTGCACTACCTGACCCGCGACGACGCGATCCCGCACGAGGCGCTGCTCTGCATCCAGACCCAGGACACGCTCGACAACCCCGACCGGTTCCGCTTCAGCAACCACGAGTTCTATCTGAAGACGCCGGAGGAGATGTATGCGCTGATGTCGCAGCGGTTCGGCGAGGACATGCTGCGCCGGACGGTCGAGATCGCGGAGCGATGCACCGCCGAGGTCGGTCTGGGCGCGATGCACCTGCCGCGCTTCGATGTGCCCGAGGGCAAGACGTCGGTGCAGTACCTGCGCGAGCTCGCCGAGACGGGGCTGCGGGAGCGGTACGACCGCGAGGCCCCGGAGCTTCGGCAGCGGCTCGAGTTCGAGCTGAAGACGATCGAGGAGATGGGCTTCCCGGACTACTTCCTGATCGTCTGGGACTTCATCCGGTTCGCGCGTGAGAACGGCGTCTCGGTGGGGCCGGGCCGAGGATCGGCCGCGGGATCGCTGGTCGCCTACTGCCTGCGCATCACCGACCTCGACCCGATGCGCTACTCGCTGCTGTTCGAGCGGTTCCTGAACCCGGGCCGCAAGAGCATGCCGGACATCGACATCGACTTCGCGGTGGCCGGCCGCGAGCGCGTCATCAACTACGTCGCCGAGAAGTACGGCCGCCGCAACGTGGCGCAGATCATCACGTTCGGCAAGATGCAGCCGAAGGCGGCGATCAAGGACGCCGGCCGCGTCATGGGCATCCCGTACGGTCAGGTCGACCGGATAGCCAAGATGGTGCCGGAGGGGCCGAAGGTGTCCTTCGACGAGTGCATGAAGCCGGGCGCCGAGCTCCGCAAGTCGTACGACAGCGACGAGGTGACGCGGTCGATCGTCGATATGGCCCGGCCGCTCGAGGGCGTGGTCCGCAACGACTCGATCCACGCCGCCGCGGTCGTGATCGGCGACCGTCCGCTGACCGAGTACCTGCCCCTGCAGCAGAAGGGGACGGACGCCGAGGTGGTCACGCAGTTCTCGATGAACGACGTCGAGGCGCTGGGGCTGCTGAAGATGGACTTCCTGGGGCTGCGGAACCTCGATGTGATCGATCGCGCCGTGGAGCTGGTGCGCCAGTCGAAGAGCATCGACCTGCGGATGGATGAGCTGCCGCTGGACGACCCGAAGACGTACGAGATGCTCGCCCGCGGCGATGCGACGGGCACGTTCCAGTTCGAGTCGAGCGGCATGCGCGAGGCGCTTCGGTCGGTGAAGCCGACGCGGTTCGAGGATCTGGTGGCGCTGGTGGCGCTCTACCGGCCTGGCCCGATGCAGAACATCCCGCACTACGCGGCCCGCAAGAACGGCCGGGAGCCGATCACCTATCCCGATCCGCGGCTCGAGGGGATCCTGTCCGAGACGATGGGCATCACGATCTACCAGGAGCAGTCGATGCTGATCGCCCGCGAGGTCGCGGGATTCTCACCCGCCGAAGCGGACGATCTGCGAAAGGCGATTGGCAAGAAGATCCGCTCGCTGATGGCCACGCTGAAGGACAAGTTCATCGACGGCTGCGTCGCCAACGGCATGGCCCGACCCCTGGCGGAGCGGCTGTGGGACGACAACGAGCGGAGCTCCGACTACTCCTTCAACAAGTGCATCCATGCATCGACGACGGTGACGCTGCCGAACGGCGATCGAGTTCCGGTCTCCGCGGCTGCCAGACAAGGGGTCACCGAGATCATGTCAATGTGGCCCGACGGGCGTATTCGACCGCACACGATCGAGCGCATCGTGAAGACAGGACGCAAGTTCCTCTTCCGCGTGCGGCTGGAGTCAGGCCGGCAGATCAAAGCCACCGCAGACCACCGACTCTTGACGACCGAGGGGTACATGGAGGTGCGTGACATGCGCCCCGGCGTCACCGAGGTGATCGCAGAGCCGGCGGTCACCGAACGCCAGCGCGAAGCACGGCGCGAGACCATGCGGCGACTGGCGCAGAGGCCGGAGCGTAAGGAGCAGGACAAGCGAGCAGCCGAGCGGATGCGGAAGTGGCAGGCGAGCCGGACGCCAATCCAGAAAGCCGCCCATATGTATCGGGTGCACGACATGCATCCGAACCTCACGCGCAACGCGGTGGCCGCGATGCACGACCGGATCAAGTGGCTGCGAGCGAACGACCCTGACTGGGTCATGAGACACACGCAGAACAGCTTGGCCTCGGTGCGCGCGACGTATGACACGGGACCCGGTTACGGCCGCTGCTCCATCGCTTCGAACGGGATGTGGTGCGCCAGCCAGCCCGAGCGGGACATGTGCGAGTGGCTGATCGAGCAGGGCATCGACTTCGAGATGCACAAGGTGCTGCCGGCTGGTCGCATCTGCGACTTCTACTTCGCCGGGATCTACTGGGAGATGGACGGGATGGACAGGACCCGCGCCTTCTTCGAGGAGAAGTACGGCGACCTGCCGTTCGTCGTCGTTACGCCCGAGGACTTCAAAGCAGTCGTGGCCCGGCATCTCGAGCTGGAGCACGCTCGGAATGGCGATCGCGTTGTTGCGATCGAGGAGTGGGGATACGGCTCGACGTATGACATCGAGATGGAGATCGACGGGCCGCTCAACTTCATGGCGAACGGCATCGTCTCCCACAACTCGCACGCGGCCTGCTACGCCCTCGTCGCCTACCGCACAGCCTGGCTCAGGGCGAACCACCCCGCCGAGTACATGGCCGCGCTCATCTCCTCGGTCATGTCGACCAAGGATCGGGTGCCGTTCTACGTCTCCGAATGCGCCGACATGGGCATCGAGGTGCTGCCGCCCGATGTGAACTCGAGCCTCAATGACTTCGCCGTGGTCGAGGGCAAGATCCGGTTCGGGCTGACGGCGGTGAAGCGCGTCGGCGACGGCGCGGTGCGGGCGATCATCGCCGCTCGCGAGAAGGGCCCGTTCACGTCGATCTGGGACTTCTGCGAGCGCGTCGATGCCTCGGTGCTGAACAAGGGGATGCTCGAGAGCCTGATCGCGTGCGGCGCGCTCGACTCAACCGGCGACTCGCGCATGGGGATGATGACCGTGCTCGAGCAGGCGCTGTCATCCGGCACCAAGCAGCAGGCCGACGCGATGATGGGCCACATGTCGATCTTCGACCTGGCCGGCGACGGCAACGGCAGCCTCGACGAGCCGGTCGCGCGCAGCCACCCACCGGTGCCTGCCGGCGAATGGGATCGCACGGAGCTGCTCGCGCGCGAGAAGGACGCGCTCGGCCTCTACGTCTCGAGTCACCCGCTCGCCGATGTCCGCGACCAGCTTGCCCGGCGCTCCGACGTGCCGCTCGGCCAGGCGTCGACGCTGCGTGACGGCCAGATCGTGACGGTCGGCGGCCTGGTCACGTCGGTGAAGCCGTTCGTCACCCGCAAGGGCGACCAGATGGCGTTCGCCGAGCTCGACGACACGACAGGCTCGATCGAGGTGGTCGTCTTCGCCGGGACGCTCGCGTCCGTGCGCCAGATCCTCGTGCCCGACGCCGTCGTGATGGTGAAGGGCCGCGCCGACCGCAAGAACGAGGGCGAGGTCAAGATCGTCGCGATGGAGATCGTGCCGTTCCAGGCAACGGCCGACTTCGGAGTGGTGCGGCTGCGGCTCGACGCGCGCGAGACGCCCGCAGCCATCATCAAGGAGCTGAAGTCGCTGATCGGTGAGTTCCCGGGCGACGCGCCGGTGCTGCTCGAGGTGCAGACGTCGGAGGGCCCGAAGACGCTGCGCTTCGGGCCGGAGTTCAAGGTGCGCCCGGACGGCGACTTCTTCGCCGAGGCGAAGGCACTGCTCGGCGATGCGGCGCTGATCGCCTAGCGGTCGCTAGGCGACAACGGCGGCCAGCCGCCGATGGAGCACCAGCGCCGGGCCGAGCAGCAGCGGAAACAGGGCCACGACGGCGCAGAACAGGATCGCGTTTCGCTCCGGGCCGGTGCGCGCGAGCACGATCACGACCGCGAGGTCGACCGCGCTCGCGGCCAGGAGATTCAGGTAGAGCAGGACCCGGTCTTCCATGATCCGGCACAGTCTGACGGATACAGCGTCCCTTTTCAGGACAACCGTCGCGGCCGCTCGCCATCCGAGGCGGCACCTACACTACGCCGATGATTCTGGCCGATCTCGAGCTGGACCTGGACGTGTTCCATGGCCCGTTCGACCTCCTACTCGCACTGGTGCTGCGTGAGGAGGTCGAGCTCGCCGACGTCCCGATCGCCGAGATCGTCGTCGCCTACGTCGAGCACGCCTACGACAAGGGCGAGCTCGACCTGGAGTCGGCGAGCGAGTTCCTGGTGCTGATCGCGGCCCTGCTCGAGATCAAGGTGCGAATGCTCTTCCCGGGTGAGGAAGAGGAGGAGGATCTGACGCCGGAGCAGGCGGAGGCCGAGCTGTTCCAGCGCCTGATCGAGTACCGCCGATTCCAGGGAGCGGCGGGGTGGCTCCGCGAGCGGGCGGCCGGCCCCCCGCGCGTCTTCCGGGTCGGCCCGGCACCGCTGGCGCCCAAGCCGGCGCCGGTCGTCGTCGAGTTCAGCGAGGATCCCTGGCAGCTACCCGCGGCCATCGACCGGCTGCTGGTGCCGCCGCCGCACATCGACGTCTCGTCCGTCCGCCGGCCGCTGGTGCCGGTCGAGAAGTTCCTCGACCACTTCCGCACCATCCTGCGCACGCGCCGCGGATTCCAGTTCGACGAGGCCGTGGAGGGGCTCGACCGGCTGTCGCAGGCGGCAGCGTTCCTCGCGGTGCTCGAGATGTACAAGCGGGGCGAGGCGGTGCCCGAGCAGGGCGAGCTGTTCGCTCCCATCCGCGTCGTGGCCAGACGCGGCTCGGCCGCCGCGGTGCCCGATGACGACCGGGACCGCGCCATCGCATGAGCGAGCTCACGCACACCGTCGAGGCGCTCCTGTTCGTCGCACCCGAGCCGCTCTCGCTCCGTGAGCTGTGCGAGCTGACCGACGCCGCTCCGGAGCGCGTCGAGCGGGCGCTGGACGCTCTCGCGGACCGTCACAGCGAGGGTCGGTCGGGCGTGGTGCTCGAGAAGGTGGCGAGCGGGTACGGGCTGCGTGCATCGCAGGAGACCGCCGAGGTGTGCGCCCGGCTGGTGGATCGGCCGTCGGCCAAGGGGTTGAGCCAGGCGGCGCTGGAGACGCTCGCGATCATCGCCTACCTGCAGCCGGTCTCGCGTCCCGAGGTCGCCCGCATCCGTGGCGTCGGCGCCGACTCGGCCGTTGCCGGGCTGATCGAGCGGGGCCTGATCGAGGAGGCCGGCCGCGCCGACACGCCGGGCACGCCGGTGGTCTACCGCACGACCTCGTCGTTCGCCCGGGTGTTCGGACTGGGGGAGGACGAGGCGCTTCCGGCGCTCACCGACTTCGAGCTGACCGAGGCCGATCACCAGGCGCTGCGCGCGAGGCTGCACCTCGTCGCGGATCAGCGTGCCGGTCAGGCTTAACCGGTTCCTGGCCGCCGCGGGGCTCGGTTCGCGGCGCAGCGTCGAGGCGTTGATCCGCGATCGGCGGGTAACCGTCAACGGCGCCGTGGCGGAGCTTGGCGCCAGCGTCGACGAGGCGGACGATGTCCGGGTCGACGGGCGGCCGGTGTCGACCGAGCCGGTCGAGACGCTGCTGCTCAACAAGCCGGCCGGCGTCGTCACCACGGTGCGCGATCCGCAGGGACGCAGGACGGTGATCGACCTGGTCGAGTCGGACGTCCGGCTGTTCCCGGTGGGCCGGCTCGACAGGGATACGACCGGTGCGCTGCTGCTCACGAACGACGGCGATCTGGCTCACCGCCTCATGCATCCGCGCCACGGCGTGGAGAAGACCTACGTGGTGGACGTAGAGGGAGAGCCCGAGGCGGAGGCGCTCGAAGCGCTGCGCTCGGGGGTGCAGCTCGACGACGGGCTCACCGCCCCGGCAGACGTGCGAACGATGGGACCTGGCCGGATCGAGCTGCGGATCCACGAGGGCCGAAACCGTCAGGTGCGAAGGATGTGTGAGGCGGTGGGGCACCCGGTGCGGCACCTGCATCGCTCCGCATACGCCGGCCTGGGAGTCGATGACCTCGCCCCGGGTGCCTGGCGCCGCCTGCGCGACGAGGAGCTGTCAGCGCTGCGGACGACGTGATGGCTGCCACTTGACATAACCGGGCACGGCTTGTCATACTCCGGCGCTAACACTTCCCTTACATCAAGGGAGGTGATCGGAGGGGGCGGAATCGGCAGCCTCGCGCGACGGCAGCACCGTCGCGCGACTGCCGCTACTCGAAGCCCATACGGCGCTTCATCTCGGCGAGCGTCGCCGAGGCGACCGAGCGGGCGTGCTCCGCGCCGCGGCGCAGCACGGTCTCCAGCTCGTCGACCTCCGAGCGCAGCTCGAGGTAGCGCTGACGCACGGGGCGCAGCATCTCGACCACGGCCTCCGCGACGTCGCCCTTGAAGTCGCCGTAGCCCTTGCCGTCATACGCCGCCTCGATCGCCTCGGGGGTCTGGCCGGTGGCGACCGACATGATCTCGATCAGGTTCGCGATGCCCTCCTTGCCCTCGCCCCGGCGCACCTCGCGGCCGGAGTCGGTCACGGCGGAACGCACCTTCTTCGCCACCGTCTCGGGGGGGTCGATCACGAGCACGGTGCCCTGCGGGGTGCCGCGGGTGGTGGACATCTTGCGGGTGGGATCCTGCAGATCCATGACGCGATGCCCGCTGGTGGGGATCGCCGCCTCGGGAAGCACGAACAGCTCGCCGAATCGCGAGTTGAACCGCTGGGCAATGTTGCGAGCGAGCTCGATGTGCTGGCGCTGGTCGTCTCCGACCGGCACCCGATCGGCCTGGTAGAGCAGGATGTCCGCCGCCTGCAGCACGGGGTAGGTGAAGAGATCGCAGCTGACCGAATCGCGGCCCTCGCTCTTCTCCTTGAACTGCGTCATCCGGCCCAGCTCGCCGAACGTGGCCAGCGCGCCCAGCAGCCACGCGCCGTAGGCATGCGCGTCGACCTGGCTCTGTACGAACAGCGTGCACCGGTCGGCGTCGAGGCCGGCGGCGAGCAGCGTCGCGGCCGTGTCGAGCGTGTTCTCGCGCAGCGCCGGTACGTCGTAGGGCACGGAGATCGCGTGCAGATCGACGACGCAGTAGAACGCCTCGCCCTTGTCCTGGTCGGCGACGTAGTGCCGGATCGCCCCGATGTAGTTGCCGAGGTGCTTGGTGCCGGTCGGCTGGATGCCGGAGAAGACGCGTGCCATGGCGCGCCATGGTAGCCGTGCGGCCGCACGCCCTGCGGGTGAACCAAAGGTGCCAGCACTTTTCGTTCACCGGCGGCGTTGTGGCAGATTCGCGACGCTCTGTGACGTGCGCGCGTCCTGATCAACCGGGAGAGAGCGTCAAAGTAGACTGAGCCGATGGCAACGACCGAGCCAACCTGGTCGCCCGCGTCCTGGCGGGAGCGGACAGCGCTGCATCAGCCCGAGTGGCCGGATGCCGCTGCGGTCGATGCCGCCCGGGCGCAGCTCGGCACGCTGCCGCCGCTCGTCTTCGCCGGGGAGGCGCGTCTGCTGCGCGAGTCGCTCGGGCAGGTGGCGGCGGGCCGCGCGTTCCTGCTGCAGGCCGGCGACTGCGCCGAGTCGTTCCACGACTTCTCGGCCATCAGCATCCGCGAGAAGCTGAAGATCATCCTGCAGATGGCGGCCGTGCTCACCTACGGCTCCATGCTGCCCGTCGTCAAGCTGGGCCGCATCGCAGGCCAGTTCGTCAAGCCGCGGTCGTCGCCGACCGAGGTGATCGACGGCGTCGAGCTGCCGACCTTCAGGGGCCACATGGTGCACGGCGAGGAGCCGACGCGCGAGGCGCGCACGTACGACCCTCAGCGCATGCTCCAGGGGTACCACCAGTCGGCGTCCACGCTGAACCTGCTGCGGGCGTTCACCAAGGGCGGGTTCGCCGACCTCACCAAGGTGCACCTCTGGAACCAGGAGTTCGTGGCGTCGTCGCCGGAGGGCCGGCGCTACGAGGCGATCGCAGCCGAGATCGAGCGCGCGCTGCGGTTCATGGCCGCCTGCGGCATCGACCTCGAGGCGGAGCGCAACCTGCACGAGGTCGACGTCTGGACGAGCCACGAGGGCCTGCTGCTCGACTACGAGGAGGGCCTCACCCGCCGCGACTCGCTCACGGGTGACTGGTACGACTGCTCCGCCCACATGCTCTGGATCGGCGACCGCACCCGCGACCCGGCGGGCGCCCACGTCGCATTCTTCGCCGGCGTGCACAACCCGATCGGCGTGAAGCTGGGCCCCACGGCCACGCCCGCCGACGTGGCGGCGCTGTGCGAGGCGCTGAACCCGGGCCGGATCCCCGGCCGCCTGACGCTGATCAGCCGCATGGGCGCCGACCGCGTGACCGAGCTGCTGCCACCGCTGCTCGAGGCTGCCGAGCGCGAGGAGCAGCCGGTCGTCTGGGTCTGCGACCCGATGCACGCCAACACGTTCCGGACGGCCTCGGGGTACAAGACCCGCAGGCTCGAGGACATCATGGCCGAGATCCAGGGCTTCTTCTCCGCGTGCCTGGCCGCGGGCGCGTGGCCGGGCGGCGTGCACCTCGAGTTCACCGGCGAGCACGTCACCGAGTGCCTCGGCGGCTCCGAGGCCGTCGTCGAGGGCCACCTCGACCACAACTACTCGACGCTGTGCGATCCGCGGCTGAACGCACGGCAGTCGCTCGACCTCGCCTTCCAGGTGGCGGAGCTCATGCGCGCCGCCGAGGAGCGCGCGGACCCGACCGCGCCATGAGGATCGCGGTGATCGGCCTGGGCCTGATCGGAGGCTCGCTCGCGCTTGCCGCCACCGCCCGCGGCGAGGAGGTGGTTGCGACGGATCGCGACCCGCAGGCCGGCGAGATCGGCCTGGAGCGGGGGGCGATCGGCCGCTTCGAGCCGACGCCTGCCGAGGCGATGGCCGGCGCAGATCTGGCCTTCGTGTGCGGCCCGGTGGCGGAGCTGCCGGCGCTCGCGCGCGATGCGCTCGACGCCGCGCCCGAAGGCTGCACGGTGTCCGACGTCGGCTCGACCAAGGGCCGGCTGGTCGAGCTGTTCGGAGGCAACCCGCAGTTCGTCGGCGGCCACCCGGTGTGCGGCTCGGAGGCGCGCGGCGTCGCCAACGCCAGGCCGGAGCTGTTCGAGGGCGCCACCTGGTTCCTCACCCCGGTGGCGGAGACCGACCCGGCCGCGCACCGGCGGCTGCACACCTTTGTCTCGTCGCTCGGCGCCCGGCCGATCGCGATCGACCCGGACGCCCACGACCGCCTGATGGCACTCACGAGCCACCTGCCGCACGCGCTCGCGAACGTGCTCGTCAACCAGGCCGGCGCCGGCAGGGTGGACGGGCATGATCCGCTCGCCGCCGTCGGCGGGTCGTTCCGCGACATGACGCGGGTGGCCGGCGCGAACCCCCGGATCTGGGTCGACATCTTTCTCGAGAACCGTGCCGCGCTGCTCGACGGGCTCCGCGACCATGCGCGCCGCGTCGACGACCTCGTGCGTGCGCTCGAGCGCGAGGACGCGGGCTTCGTGGCGCGATGGATCGCGGAGGCGTCGTCCAACCGCCGCCGCCTGCTGGAGGCGGCGTACCCGGCGAAGCCGGAGGAGCTGCACCGGGTGCGCGTGCACGTGCCCGACCGCCCGGGTGTGCTCTCGGGCATCACGCAGGCGCTCGGCGCCGAGGGCATCAACATCGAGGACTTCGAGCTGCACCACATGTCGGCCGACCGGGGCGGCACGGTGATCGTGACGATCGCCGGCCGGGAAGAGGCCGAGCGTGCGGTCGCGCTGCTGGACGGGCTCGGCTACGGGGCGATCGCTGCGCCGGCGGTCGATGGCTGACGCGCCGATGACCGTTCGCCCCGCCGGTGCGCTGGTCGGCGAGCTGACCGTGCCGGGCGACAAGTCGATCAGCCACCGGGCCGTGATGGTCGGCGCGCTCAGCGACGAGGACGTGACCGTCACGGGGTTCGGCGCGTCGGCCGACACGCTCGCCACGGTGGAGGCGTTTCGCAGCATGGGCGTCGAGATCGAGCGCCGCGGGGAACACCGGCTGGTCATCGCCGGGGTTGGCATGCGGGGGCTGCGCGAGCCCGACGGGCCGATCGACGTCCACAACGCCGGCACCCTGATCCGGATCCTTCCGGGCATCCTCGCCGGGCAGCGAGGGACGTTCGTCCTTGACGGCGACGAGAGCATCAGGCGCCGGCCGATGGGACGCATCGCCGAGCCGCTCGGCCAGATGGGCGTGCGGATGGAGACGACCGGCGGCCTTCCGCCCGTGACCGTGCACGCGACCGGTGAGGTGTCCCCGATCTCGTTCCAACCCGCCGTCGCCTCGGCGCAGGTGAAGTCGAGCGTGCTCTTCGCGGGGCTGTTCGCCGAGCACGGGATGACCGTCGTCGAGGAGCCGATCGCGACGCGTGACCACACGGAGCGGATTCTGCAGCGCGCCGGCGTGCCGGTCGATCGCAGGCCCGGCCGTGTGGCCGTCTCGCCGGTGCGCGAACTGGTGCTGCCGGAGATCCCGGTGCCGGGAGACTTCTCCTCGGCGGCGCCCTTCATCGCCGCCGCGACGATCCTCCAGGGCTCGAACTTGACCATCCGGGACGTGTCGATCAACCCCACGCGGACGGGCATGCTGGCCGTGCTCGAGCGGATGGGCGCGCGGGTCGGGCTGTTCGGCCGGCGGTGGGCGGCCGGCGAGCCGGTCGCCGACATCGAGGTGCGCCCGGCGGAGCTGGTGGCAACGGACATCGAGCCCGAGCTGATCCCGTCGCTGATCGACGAGCTGCCGCTGCTGGTGCTGCTCGCCAGCTTCGCGCGGGGGACGACGACGATCCGCGGAGCGGGCGAGCTGCGGGTCAAGGAGTCCGATCGCATCGCCACCGTGGTCGACCTGCTGTCGGCGGTCGGGGGGCGGGTCAAGGCGCTCGAGGACGGATTCCAGGTGCAGGGCGTGCCGCACCGGCTGCGCGGCGGTCGCGTCGACGCGGCCGGCGACCACCGCATCGCCATGCTGGGAGCGGTCGCCGGCGTCTGCTCGCAGGAGGGCGTGAGCGTCGACGGCGCCGACGCGCTGGCGGTCAGCTTCCCCGATTTCGCAGAGCGCCTGGCCGCCGTGAGCGCATAGGCTAGGCCGCGATGGTGATCACGATCGATGGCCCGGCCGGCGCCGGCAAGAGCACCGTCGCCCGTCGCGTCGCCGAGCGCCTCGGCCTGCGGTACGTCGATACGGGTGCGATGTACCGCGAGCTGACCGCGGTGGCGCTCGCCGGCGGCGTCAACCTGAACGACGGCGACGGCCTGGCCGCGCTGGTCGGCACGGCCGCGCCGGACGGCATGGATCTCCGCGCCGAGGTGATCTCGCGCAACGTGAGCGCGGTTTCCCGGCACCCGCAGGTGCGAACGGCGATGCGCCGCCGCCAGCGCGAGCTGGCCCGAGACGCCGTGCTCGAAGGCCGTGACACCGGATCGGTGGTCTGTCCGGATGCCGACCTCAAGGTCTACCTGGTGGCCTCGACGGCCGAGCGGGCGCGGCGCCGCGCGGCGGATCTCGGCATGCCGGTCGACGACGTCGAGCGGTCGATCGCCGAGCGGGACGACCTCGATGCCGAGCAGCTGGCTCCCGCGCCGGATGCCCGGGTGCTGGACAGCAGCGACCTCACGGTCGAGCAGGTGGTCGACCGCATCGTGTCGATGGCGGGCGTGGGGACGGCCGCCGACGCCGCCTCCGACCCGTTCGTTCCCGGCGACACCTTCTGGCGTCTCGTCCGGCCGTGGGCCGAGCCGGCGCTGCGCGGGCTGCTCCGCCTCCGCGTCAGCGGCGGGGAGCTCGTGCCGGCGCGCGGGCCGGTCGTGTTCGTCGCGAACCACCAGTCCCTGTGGGACATCCCGGCCATCGGCGCCGCGCAGCCGCGCGCCATTCGGTACATGGCCAAGTCGGAGCTGTTCCGGCCGCGTCCCTGGGGGGCGTTCCTGCGCTTCGGTGGCACGTTCCCCGTGCGGCGCGGGGAGCCCGACCGCGACGCGCTGCGCGTCGTTCACGAGACGCTCGAGCTCTCGGGCACAGTCGGTGTCTTCATCCAGGGGCACCGGCAGGAGGGGCTCGAGGAGGCCAAGGCGGGGGCGGGCCGGATCGCCGTGGTCGAGGACGCGGACGTCGTGCCCGTCGCGCTGCACTCCCGCGGCTGGCGACCGGGCCGGAGCATCTCGGTGACCTTCGGAGCGCCGCGGCGCTACGGGCGCGACGGCCGCAGGGCCGCGGTCGCGTACCGCGAGACGGCGGATGAGCTGATGGAGGAGATCCGCCGCCTCTACGAGGCCGGGTCGTGAGCGAGGGGCCGCGCCTGCTGGCCGGGCGGGTGGCGGTGGTCGGATTCCCGAATGCCGGAAAGTCGACGCTGATCAACAGGCTCACGGCGTCGCGTCAGGCCGTCGTGCACGAGACGCCCGGCGTGACGCGTGACCGCACGGAGGCGATCTGCGAGTGGCGCGGCCGGGAGTTCGTCCTGATCGACACCGGCGGCGTCGATGCCGGCGACGACTCGCCGCTTCAGGCACAGGTCGCCGAGCAGGCACGGATGGCGGTCGACGAGGCGCACCTGGTGCTGTTCGTGGTCGACGCGCGGGCGGGCCTGGTCGCGGGTGACGAGGAGATCGCCCAGATCCTGCGGCGGTCACGGCGCCCGGTGATCGTGGTCGCGAACAAGATCGACGATGCGGCGCACGAGCCGGACGCGCTCGAGCTGCACGCACTCGGCCTGGGGGAGCCGGTCGCGGTCTCGGCCCTGCACGGCCGCGGGACGGGCGAGCTGCTCGACGACGTTGTCGAGCGGCTCGAGCAGGTCGAGGGCGCGGAGCACGTCGACGAACGGGGCGACGAGATCGGCGTCGCGATCGTCGGCCGGCCGAACGTCGGCAAGTCGTCGCTGCTCAACGCCATCCTGGGCCGCCCGCGCGTGATCGTGTCCGACGTGCCCGGCACCACGCGCGACACCGTCGACACGGTGTTCGAGCGCGAGGGCACGCAGTTCCGGCTGATCGACACCGCCGGCCTGCGACGCAAGCGGAAGCACCGGCAGGGGATCGAGTACTTCAGCGAGCTGCGGGCCCTGCAGGCGGTGGAGCGGGCGGACATCGCCCTGGTGCTGGTCGACTCGTCGGACGGGCTGGTGGAGGGCGACCTGTCGGTGGCCGACGAGGCGCGCAAGGCGGGGTGTGCGACGCTGGTAGTGCTGTCGAAGTGGGACGTCACGTCGGTGGATCTGGAGGAGGTCCGTGAGCGGATGGGCGTGAAGCTGCGGCAGCGGCCGTCGATCGTCACGACCTCGGCGGTGACCGGCCGCAACATCGACAGGCTGCTGGACGCGGTCGAGGAGCTGTTCGGGCGATACACGTCGCGGGTGACGACCGGCGCGCTCAACCGGGCGGTCGAGGAGATCACCGCTCAGCGTGAGCCGCCGCGGAGCGGCCGGCGACGGTTGAACCTGCTCTACGCGACGCAGTACGCGACGCGGCCGCCGCGCTTCCGGATCGTGGTCAACGACCGCAGG
Source organism: Gaiellales bacterium (assembly GCA_035695105.1). Classification (GTDB taxonomy): domain Bacteria; phylum Actinomycetota; class Thermoleophilia; order Gaiellales; family JAICJC01; genus JAICYJ01. The sequence continues at coordinate 8,328 of DASSEV010000066.1, read as the reverse complement.
CTGGTCACACGCGACTACGCCTACTTCGTCGAGAACCAGTTCCGGCGCCGCTTCGGGCTGGAGGGCGTTCCGGTGATCATCGACTTCCAGAGCCGGTCGTGAGGGCCGCGGTTGTCGGCGGCGGCAGCTGGGGCACCGCGTTCGCGCGGCACCTCGTGCTGGCCGGCCACGAGACGACGCTCGTCTGCCGCGACCCGGTGCAGGCGGAGGAGATCAACCGGCGCCACCGGAACCCGCGATACCTCTACGACGTCGAGCTGCCCGCGGAGCTGCGCGCGGAGGGCCTCGACGCGGCCCGCTTCGACGGCGCCGAGCTGGTGGCGGTGGCCGTGCCGAGCCGCGGGTTCGCCGCGACGATCGAGCTGATCGCCGAGCGGCTGCCCGCCGGCGCGTCGCTGCTGTCGTTGACGAAGGGCCTGGATCCGACGACCCACAGGCGGATGTCGGAGATCCTGGCGGCGGTGGGCGGCGGCCGGCAGCACGTGGCGGTGCTGTCGGGGCCGAACCACTCCGAGGAGGTGGCGCGCGACTCGCCGACCGCGTCGGTCGTGGCGAGCGACCCGATCGATCTGGCCCGTGGCCTGCAGGGTGCGCTGTCGACCACACGGCTGCGCGTCTACGCGTCGGGTGACGTGGTCGGGGTCGAGCTGTGCGCCGCCGCGAAGAACGTGATCGGCCTTGCCGCGGGCGTGTCCGACGGCCTCGGGTTCGGCGACAACGCCAAGGCCGCCATCATCACGCGGGGCATGGCGGAGATGAGCCGCCTGGGGGCCGCGTTCGGCGCCCAGCCGCGAACGTTCGCCGGCATGGCCGGCATGGGCGACCTGGTTGCGACCTGCACGTCACGGCACTCGCGGAACCGGCGGGCGGGGGAGCTGCTCGCGCGCGGCGTCCCGGGGGAGTGGATCGAGCGCGAGATCGGCCAGGTGGCGGAGGGGCTGACCACCGCACCGGTGCTGCGCGAGTTGGGGCGCAGCCGCGGCCTGGAGCTGCCGATCACGGAGGCGGTCTGCGAGGTCGCGGCCGGCCGGATGATGCCGCTCGAGGCGGTGGCGCAGCTGATGGCCCGCGAGCCGACCGAGGAGTGAGCGGCGTTCGGATACCGCCCAGTGAGCAACCGGGCGTCTCGTTGGTAGAGTCCCGCGCGTGAACGAGTTCCTCTTCACCTCCGAGTCGGTCACCGAGGGCCATCCGGACAAGGTCGCCGATCAGATCTCCGACGGCGTGCTCGACGCCGTGCTCACCGCCGATCCCAACGGCCACGTCGCCTGCGAGGTGCTCTGCACCACCGGCCTCGTCGTCGTCGCCGGCGAGATCACCTGCGACGCCTACGTCGACATCCCGCGGATCGCCCGAGAGATCGTCGGCGATATCGGCTACACCAGCTCGGATCTCGGCTTCGACGCCTCGACCTGCGGCGTCGTCGTCGCCCTCGACGAGCAGTCCCCGGACATCCGGCGCGGCGTCGAGTCCTCCTACGAGCTCCAGCATGCCGAGGCGGACGGTGACATCGACGCGCAGGGGGCCGGCGATCAGGGCATGATGTTCGGCTACGCCTGCGACGAGACGCCCGAGAAGATGCCTCTGGCGATCCAGCTCGCGCACCGCATCGCCGCCAAGCTGGCGTTCGCCCGGAAGGCCGAGACCGTTCCCTACCTGCGCCCGGACGGAAAGGCCCAGGTCACGGTGCGCTACCGGGAGGAGGACGGCCGTCTCGTGCCGCAGTCGATCGAGCGATTGCTCGTCTCGACGCAGCACCACCCCGACATCCACGACGAGGAGCGCATCCGAACGGACATCATCGAGCACGTGCTGATGCCGGTGATCCCGCACCAGCTCTGCGCCCGTGAGCGCTTCTCCGAGCCCGGCTTCGTCCTCGTCAACCCGACCGGCCGCTTCGTCACCGGCGGGCCGATGGGCGACACCGGATTGACCGGCCGCAAGATCATCGTCGACACCTACGGTGGCGCGGCCCGGCACGGCGGGGGCGCGTTCTCCGGCAAGGATCCGTCGAAGGTCGACCGCTCCGCCGCCTACGCCATGCGCTGGGTGGCCAAGAACATCGTCTCGGCAGGCCTGGCCGCCCGCGCGGAGGTGCAGGTCGCCTACGCCATCGGCGTGGCACACCCCGTCTCCGTGATGGTCGAGACGTTCGGCACCGAGACGGTCGACCGCGCCGCCATCGAGCGAGCCGTGGGCGAGGTGTTCGACCTGCGGCCGGCCTCGATCATCCGCGATCTCGATCTCCTGCGCCCGATCTACCGCGACACCGCGGCCTACGGACACTTCGGACGCGAGCACGACGCCTTCACCTGGGAGCGTGCCGACCGCGTCGCCGCGCTGCGCGAGGCCTGCGGGCTCGAAGCGCCCGCCTCGGTCTGATCGCGCGCGTCCACCCGCTCGTCACCGCGCGCGCGGTCGACCGGCCGTTCGACTACGAGGTGCCCGATCAGCTGGCGGGAAGCCTCGTGCGCGGCTCCCTCGTCCGCGTCCCGCTCGGCGCACGCGAGGTGGCAGGCGTCGTCGACGGCCTGGCCGACCACCCGGAGAGCCCGGACGACGAGCTGAAGCCCGTGATCGAGGTGACCGGCCGGGTGCCCGAGCCGCTCTACGACCTCGCCGTCTGGATCGCCGAGGGCACCGCATCGACGGTCGCGCGGGCGGTGGCGCTGGTCGTCCCGCCCCCGCCGCCGAAGCGACGGCTCGCGCCGGCCGGCCACCCGGTCGCGACCGATCGCACGGTCGAGCTGACGTCCGCACAGCGCGACGCCGTCACCGCCATCGACGCCGCCGTTGCGGCGGGGACGCGCGAGGTGCTCCTGCACGGCGTCACCGGATCCGGGAAGACGGAGGTGTATCTCCGCGCGATCGAGGAGCGACTGCGCGCGGGGCGCGGCGCGATCGTGCTTGTCCCCGAGATCGCACTGACCCCGCAGACGGCGGCGCGGTTCGTCGCCCGGTTCGGCGACACGGTCGCGATCCTGCACAGCGGGCTCACGCCCGCCCGCCGCGGGCTCGAGCACAAGCGCATCGCCGACGGCGAGGCTCGGGTCGTCGTGGGCGCCCGGTCGGCGGTCTTCGCCGCCGTGCCCGACCTCGGGATGATCGTGGTGGACGAGGAGCACGACGCCTCGTACAAGCATGAAAGCGACCCCCGCTACGACGCGCGGCGCGTCGCCGCCAAGCGCGCCCGGCTCGAGGATGCGATCGTCGTCTATGGCAGCGCAACGCCGCGTCCCGAGTCGTGGCACGGGATCACGACGCGGATCGGCCTACCCGCACGGGTCGGTGGCCCGCTGCCCGACGTCGAGGTGATCGACCTGCGCCGCGACGGCGGCTATCCGCTCACCCGCCCGCTGCGCGATGCGCTCGGCCGCATCGAGGACGAGGGCGGCCGTGCGATCCTGCTGCAGAACCGGCGCGGGTCGGCGGCGGCCGTGCACTGCCGTACATGCGGGCACCAGTGGCGCTGCCCCCGCTGCGATGTCGCGCTCTCGCTGCACGGCCGCTCGCAGCTGGTCTGCCATCACTGCGGCCACCGCGAGCCGGCGCCGCGCGCCTGTCCCGTCTGTGGGTCGGTCGACCTCACCCGCATCGGCTCGGGCACCAGAGCCGTCGAGGATGAGCTGGCCGAGCTGTTCCCGCGGCTCCAGGTGGTGCGGCTCGATGCCGACGTGGCGGCGCACGCGGGGGAGCCCGAGGCCACGCTGGCCCGCTTCCGCGAGGCGGATCGCGCCGTGCTGGTGGGGACGCAGCTGGTCGCCAAGGGCCATGACGTGCCGGGTGTCACGCTGGCGGCCGTGCTCGATGCCGAGACCGGCATGGCGATGCCGGACTTCCGGGCCGAGGAGCGCACGTTCGCCCTGCTCACGCAGCTCGCGGGCAGGCCCGGGCGGCCGGGCGATCCGCGGGGCCGGGTGCTGATCCAGGCGTGGGAGCCGGCATCGCGCGTCGTCGAGCTCGCCGCGCGCCACGACGTGGAGGGGTTCCTCGCCGGGGAGCTCGAGCGCCGCCGCGAGCTCGGCTACCCGCCGTACGCCCGGCTCGTCAGGGTGCTCGTGACCGCGCCCGACCAGGCAACGGCCGATGGGATCACCACCCTCCTGGCCGAGACGGCGGAGCCGGTGCTGGGCGACGACGTGGTGCTCGGCCCGGCACCGCTGTTCCGCCTGCGCGACCGGAGCCGCAGCCATCTCCTGATCAAGACCGCGGATCCCCGCCGCCCGGCCGCCGTCTTCCGTGGGCTGCTCCGTGACCTGGCACCCGACCTGCGCCGCGCCGGTGCCAGCGCCGTGGTCGACGTCGACCCCCAGTCCTTCAACTAACCTTCGGGCATGGCCAGAGGGCTTGTCATCGTCGACATCCAGAACGACTACTTCCCGGGCGGCCGGCACGAGCTGGTCGGATCCGAGCAGGCCTCGGCCCGGGCCGCCCAGGTGCTCGAGCGCTTCCGGCAGGCGGGCGAGCCGGTGTTCCACATCCAGCACGTCTGGGAGGGGGAGGGTGCCGAGTTCTTCGAGCCGGGCACCGAGGGCGTCGAGATCCACGACGCGGTGCGGCCCGCGGGCGGCGAGCCTGTCGTGCAGAAGCACTACCCGAACAGCTTCCGCGAGACCGATCTCGAGCAGCGGCTGCGAGATGCCGGTGTGACGGACGTCGTCGTCGCGGGCATGATGACCAGCATGTGCGTCGACGCCACGGTGCGCGCGGCCGCCGACCTCGGGTTCGGCTGCACCGTCGTGCACGACGCCTGTGCCACGCTCGATCTCGAGTTCGGCGGCCGCACGATCCCTGCCGCGAGCGTGCAGGGCGCCTTCCTGGCTGCGCTCGGTGACAGCTACGCGACGGTAACATCGGCGGACGATGTCTGAGCAGGCCGAGCAGGTCGAGGAGCAGGAGGGGCCGACCCCCGAGGAGCGGCTGGAGTGGCGCATGAACGCGCTGCGGCTCGTCCGGCAGTTCCCCGACCCGGCGCTGCGCAACCGAGCGACGCCGATCTCCGACGTCGATGACGAGGTGCAGCAGCTCGCAGACAGGATGGTGGACATCATGGAGCGCGCGCACGGCGTCGGTCTGGCCGCGCCGCAGATCGGCGTGCTCCGCCGCATCCTCGTCTACCGGGCCCGCGACGAGGATCAGGCGCACGTCCTGATCAACCCCGAGCTGGTGGAGCGGTCGGAGGAGACCGAGGTCGGCACCGAGGGCTGCCTCTCGCTGCTCGGCGGCGAGCTCCAGGTCGCAGTGCCGCGACACCTGCGCGTCAAGGTGGCGGCGCGGGACGCCAAGGGCGACGAGGTCGAGCTCGACGCCGAGGGCTTCGAGGCGCGGGTGATCCAGCACGAGATCGACCACCTCGACGGCGTGCTCATCTTTGATCGCGCGGAGGATCAGGCCCGGCGCGACGCGCTTCGCGAGCTGCGGCTCCGCGCCGGCTGAGGTGGATGTCGCGTTCTTCGGCACGTCGGCCTTCGGCGCCGAGGTGCTGCGCAGCATCGTCGACCGCGGCCGCCTGGAGATCACGACCGTCGTCAGCCAGCCCAACCGGCCAAGCGGCCGGGGCCGCGCACCGTCGCCGCCGCCCGTCGCCGACGCCGCTCGCGCGCTGGGGCTGCGCCTCCGCCAGTCGGACGACGCGAGTGCGGCGCCGCCGGCCGCCGACGCGGGCATCGTCGTCGCCTTCGGCCAGCTGATCCGCGAGCCGCTGCTGCACGCCTACCCGCTGGTCAACCTGCACCCGTCCGCACTGCCCCGGTGGAGGGGCGCGGCGCCGATCGAGCGGGCGATCATGGCAGGGGACGCCGAGACCGCCGTCGCCGTGATCGAGCTCAGCGCCGAGCTGGACGCGGGGCCGATCCTCGGCGAGGAGCCGATCGCCATCGGGCCGGCCGATGATGCGGGGGCGATCCGCGCTCGTGCCCTGCACCTGGGCGTGCCGCTGCTCGAGCAGGCGCTGCTCGACCGGCCCAGCCCGCGACCACAGCGCACCGAGGGCGTGACCTACGCGCACAAGATCACCGCCGACGACCGCCCGCTGCGGTGGTCGCGGCCCGCGCTCGAGCTCGACCGCCAGGTGCGGGCGCTGTCGCCGGCGATCGGCGCCCGGGCGCAGCTGGGCGACCGCACCTGCCTGGTCTGGCGTGCACGGCCGCTCGAGGACGGACCGCCCGAGGGCCACATCGCCGACGGCCTCGTCGTCGGCTGCGGCAGCGGCGCCCTGCAGATCCTCGAGCTGCAGCCCGCCGGGAAGGGCCGGATGGAGGCCGCCGCGTACCTGCGCGGCCTGCGCGAACCGCCCACCCGCGCGTCATGAGCGGCGCGGCGCCGGCCCGGCGTGTTGCCTACGAGGTGGTGCGGCGCACGTTCGAGCAGGACGCCTATGCCGACCGTGCCTTCTCCGCGGCGGCCGCCGGCCTCGATCCGCGGGAGCGCCGTCAGGCCATGCGCCTTGCGTTCGGTGCCGTGCAGCGCGTCCGCACCGTCGACCATGCGATCGAGCAGCTCGCGGGCCGCCGTCCCATGCGTCTGCAGGCCGAGCTGCGAAACGCGCTTCGCGTGAGCGGCTACGAGGTGCTGTTTTCCGACGCCGTCCCGGCCCGTGCCGCCGTCAGCGAGGGCGTCGAGCTGGCCCGGGCGGTTGCAGGCGGCCGGGTTGCCGGTCTGGCGAACGCCGTGCTCCGCCGCCTGGCCGACGCCGGACGCGGATGGGTCGACGAGCTGCCGCCGCCGATGCGCCTGTCGTATCCGGACTGGATCTGGGAGGCATGGGTGGAGCTGCTCGGCATGGCCGGTGCCGCGGCATGCGGCGAGGCGCAGAACCAGCCGCCCGAGCTGGCCGTCCGCGTGAACACGCTGCGTCCCGGGCCGGTCGACCTGGGCGTGCCGACGCACGGCGTCGACGGCCTTCCCGAGGCGCTCGTGCTGGACGACGTCACCGACGTCACCGCCACCGCCGCGTTCGCCGATGGTGGCATCTGGCCGCAGTCACGGTCATCGATGCGCCCCGCACACCTGCTCGCCCCCGAGCCGGGCATGCGGGTGGCTGATCTGTGCGCCGCGCCCGGCGGCAAGGCCGGTCAGCTCGCCGCCCTCATGCAGAACAGGGGCGAGCTGGTGTGCGTGGAGCGCCACCCGGGCAGGGCGCGCGAGCTGCGCTCGACGCTGGAGCGGTTCGGGGCGACATGCGCGCGCGTCGTCGAGGCCGACGTCCTCGAGCTCTCGGAGGGAGGCTTCGACCGGATCCTGCTCGATCCGCCGTGCAGCGGGCTCGGAGTGCTGGCGGGCCGCCCCGATGCCCGCTGGCGGCGCAGCCTGGAAGCGGCCGACGAGCTGGCCGCGCTGCAGCGCTCGATGCTCGATCATGCCAGGGTGCTGCTGGCACCCGGCGGCGTGATCGTCTACTCGGTCTGCACGCTTCGCCGAGAGGAGTGCGAGGACGTGGCGCCCGGCGGTGAGTACCTGCTGCCGCACGTCGAGGGCAGCGACGGGTTCTACATGGTTAGGGTCTAGGCGGCTTCGCGGCGCGCGAACCAGAGCGCCTCGATCTGCTCGGCCGGGACCGCCTGTCCGAACAGGAACCCCTGGCCGATGCGGCAGCCGTGCTCGACGAGGAAGCGGCGCTGCGCCTCGGTCTCGATGCCCTCCGCGAGCGGCTCCATGCCGACGCCGCGCGCGAGGCGGATGATGGTCTCGGTCAGCGTCACCGATGCGGCCTCGTGCGGCAGGTTGCGGACGAACGAGCGGTCGATCTTGAGCGTACCGGCCGGCAGGTCCTTGAGCCGCGAGAGCGAGGAGTACCCGGTGCCGAAGTCGTCGATGGCGAGCGGCATCCCGGCCGCGTCCAGCATCTCGAGGATGGTCGCGGTCTCCGCGGGGTTCCCCATCGCGGCCGACTCGGTCACCTCCATCACCAGCTGCCGTGGCTCGATGCCGGACTCCGCGACCCGCGCGAGCAGCCGCTCGACGACGACGGCGTCCCACAGCCCGGTCGGGAAGTTGAACGAGATGCGCAGCCCGACGCCGCGCGCCTGCCAGCGCCGCGTCTGGGCGCACACCTCGGAGACCACCCACTCCGTGATCGGCCGGATCAGCCCGGTGCGCTCGGCGACCGGGATGAACTCCGACGGCGAGACCGGGCCGCCGTTGCACGGGTGCCAGCGAAGCAGCGCCTCGACGCCGATCGGGCGCCCGTCGTGCAGGTCGACCACGGGCTGGTAGCGAAGCGTCAGCTCGCGGCGGTCGATTGCCCGGTGCAGCCGTGAGGTCATCTCCAGCTCGGCGGACGGCTCGATCTGCATGGCGACATCGCGCCGGCGGCCCGAGCGCGACCGG
>DASSEV010000065.1:0-14396 GCA_035695105.1 Gaiellales bacterium | reverse complement strand
CTGCGCAGCGGCCCGGCGCAGGAGCGCTTCGCGGTCGGTGCGGCGACGCTCAGCCTGCTCGCCGCCCACGCCGAGCGCCGCCCGGTGGCGGTGCTGATCGACGACGCGCACTGGCTGGACGGCTCGACGGCCGACGCGCTGCGGTTCGCGCTGCGGCGGCTGCTGGCCGACCCGGTCGCCGTCGTGCTGACGGTGCGCGAGGGCGAGCCGTCGCTGCTCGACGGCACCGACCTGCCGCTGCTCACGCTCGGCGGCCTCGACGCGGAGGCGACGGCGGCGCTCCTGCGCGAGCGCGCGCCGGCCGCGGACGCCCGCCGGCTGCACGACGAGACCGGCGGCAACCCGCTCGCACTGGTCGAGCTGGCGCGGCAGGCGGGCGGCACGCCCGTGGGCGGGCCGGTGCCGTTGCCCGTGCCGACGTCGGTGAGCGAGGCGTACGTGCGGCGGGCCGAGTCGCTCCCGGAGGCGACGCGACGGATGCTGGTGCTCGCGGCGACGAGCGATCGCGCCGAGGGCGAGGTGCTGGCCCGGGCGGCGGCGCCGCTGGGCATCGCACTGGACGATCTCGCACCGGCGGAGGAGGCGGGGCTGATCGTGATCGAGGGCGGCCGGGTCGCCTTCCGCCATCCGCTCGCGCGCTCGGCGATCTACAGCCATGCCGGCCCGGCCGCGCAGCGTGAGGCACACCGCGCGCTTGCGGGAGCGCTGCCCGACGCGGACGTCGACCGCCGGGCGTGGCACCTCGCGCTGGCGGCCACCGGGGTCGACGAGACGGCATCGGCCGCGCTCGAGCAGGCTGCCGGACGGGCGTACGAGCGCTCCGCCTACGACGCCGCGTCGCACGCGTTCGAGCGCGCCGCGCGGCTGTCCCCGGATCCCGGTCGCCGCGCGGAGATGCTGTTGTCGGCCGCGGAATCGGCATGGCTGGCCGGCGCGGCGGAGCGGGTGGGACCGTTGCTGGACGAGGCGGCGGCCGCGCCGGACGCGATCGACGGGCTGGCCGTGCGGATCGACGCGCTGCGCGGCCACGTCGCCGCCATCCGCGGCCCGGTGTCGACGGCGCGCGAGCTGCTCTCGGAGGCGGCGGAGCACGCGGCCGCGACGGCGCCCGACCAGGCGGTGGTGATGCTGGCCGAGGCGGCGCTGGCCGCGTTCTTCGAGGGAGATGCGGCCGGCCTGCAGGCGCACGCGGCGCGGGCGTGGGATGTGGCGGCGGCCGGCCACAACGGCCGGACGCGGTTCTTCGCCGATCTGATCGCCGGCATGGCCGCGATCTTCGCCGGGGAGGGCGAGCGGGGCGCGACGCTGATCCGCAGCGCCGTCGAGCTGCTCGAGCGCTCGGACGAGCTGCGGGACGAGCCGCGGCTGCTGTGGTGGGCAGCGCTGGGACCGCTATGGCTGCGCGAGGCGGGGACCGGCCAGCGGCTGCTGGAGCGGGCGGTCACGGCCGCCCGGGCGAACGGAGCCGTCGGCGTGCTTCCGAACGTGCTCGTCTACGTCGGCATCTCGGAGGCGGCGAGCGACCGCTGGGCGCAGGCGCGCTCGACGTTCGACGAGGCGATCAGGCTGGCACGCGAGCTCGGCCTGCGGATCCCGCTTGCGGGCTGCCTGTCTCGGCTGGCGATCATCGAGGCGCGCGCCGGCCTGGCAGATGCGGCAAGGGAGCACGCGGAGGAGGCGCTGGACGTCTCGCGGGCGGCGGGCACGCACCTGCTGACGATCTGGTCGCTGTCGGCGCTCGGGGAGCTGGAGTCGGCGCGAGGAGACGTGGGCGCGGCGCTGGAGGTGTTCAACGAGCTGGAGGCCATGCTGGCGGAGCGCGGCATCGCGGATGCAGACCTGTCACCGGCCCCGGAGCAGGTGGAGCTGTGGCTGCGGGCGGGCGAGCGCGAGCGGGCGGCCGCGGCGGCAGGCGCGTTCGCGCAGCTGGCGGCGGTGAAGGGCCAGCCGTGGGCGCTCGCGCGGTCGGCGCGGTGCGCGGCGCTGCTGACAGACGACGAGGCGCTGGACGAGGCGTTCGGCCATGCCCTGGCGCTGCACGAGCGGACGAGCGACGCGTTCGAGACGGCGCGGACGGAGCTGGCGTACGGGTCGCGGCTGCGGCGGGCGGGGCGGCGGCAGCAGGCCCGGGAGCAGCTGCGGGCGGCGCTGGCGACGTTCGAGCGGCTGGGCGCGGAGCCGTGGGCGGACCGGGCAGATCACGAGCTGCGTGCGACGGGCGAGACGGCGCGGCGGCGCGATCCGAGCACGCTCGACGACCTGACGGCGCAGGAGCTGCGGGTGGCGCTGCTGCTGGCGGGCGGGCGCACGACGCGCGAGGCGGCGGCCGAGCTGTTCCTCAGCCCGAAGACCGTGGAGTACCACCTGCGAAACGCGTACAGGAAGCTGGGCGTGCGGTCGCGGGAGGGGCTGGCAGAAGCGCTGAGGGATCAGCCTTCAGGCTGACCCGATCGACCCCGGCGCCACCAGCCCCGACTCGTACGCATAGATCACCGCCTGCACTCGGTCGCGCAGGCCCAGCTTGCGCAGGATGTGCGCCACGTGCGTCTTCGCCGTCGCCTCGCTGATGACGAGCCGCTCGCAGATCTCCGGGTTCGACATACCGCGCACCATCAGCGCCAGCACCTCCTGCTCGCGGGCCGTCAGCTCGGCCACGGCAGCGGGGGGCTCGGGCGCCACGGGCTGCGGCGCCCGCGCGAACTCCTCGATCACCGCCCGCGTGATGGCCGGCGCCAGCAGGGCGTCGCCACTCGCGACAACGCGCACCGCGGCCACGATCTCCTCCGGCGGCGCATCCTTCAGCATGAACCCGCTGGCCCCCGCTCGCAGCGCGTCGTACACGTACCCGTCGAGCCCGAAGGTGGTCAGGATCATCACCCGCGCGCCCGGGGTGGCCCGCACGATCCGCCGGGTCGCCTCGATGCCGTCGAGCACCGGCATGCGCACGTCCATCAGCACCACGTCGGGCCGCAGGCGACTCGCCTCGGCCACCGCCTGCTCCCCATCCTCGGCCTCGCCGAGCACGGCCATGTCGTCCTCCGCCTCGAGGATCTTTCGCAGCCCGACGCGGACGAGCGACTGGTCGTCTACCAGCAGCAGCGAGGTCATGTCACCGGCAGGGTCACGCGCACGGTGAACCCGCCCGCCTCGCCGCGCCCGGCGCTGAACCGCCCGCCGTACAGCGCGACGCGCTCACGCATGCCGACCAGTCCATGGCCGCCGCCCGCGGCGGGGCGGCCGGCGCCGTCGTCGGTGACCTCGATCTCGATCGACTGCGGCCGGTAGTGGATGGCCACCTGGGCGTGCGCGTCGCCGGCGTGCTTGAGCGCATTGGTCAGCGCCTCCTGCACGATCCGGTAGGCCGAGAGCTCGACTCCCGCAGGGAGGTCGCGCTGCTCGCCGTCGATCTCGAGCTCGACCGGCAGGCCGGCCTCGCGCACCTGGCCGATCAGCAGCGGGACGTCGCGCAGCCGCGGCTGCGGCGCCAGCGGGTCGTCCTCCTCGGACCGCAGCATCCCGAGCAGCCGGCGCGTCTCGGTCAGCGCGCTGCGCCCGGTGCGCTCGATCGTCTCCAGCACCTCGCGGGAGGAGTCGGTCTCGTCCAGCACCCGCCGCTCAGCACCCGCCTGCAGCACGATCATCGACACGTGGTGGGCGATCACGTCGTGCAGCTCGCGCGCGATGCGGGCGCGCTCCTCGACCACCGCCTCGCGGCTGGCCAGCTCGCGCTCCCGCTCGGCCATCTGCATCCGCCGCTCGCGGTCGCCGACCAGGCGGTGGACGAGCAGGATGACCGCCGTCGAGAGCACGACGAACTGGATGGTGGGCTTGTAGCTGCTCGGATCCGTGGCGATCGTGAGCAGGCCGCCCGCGGCGATGGCGACGATGCCGATCGCAAACCAGCGTGGCCGCGCCCACACGGCGAACGCATACATGCAGAACATCCAGGCCAGCCCGTAGCTGATGATCGACGGCGCGCCCCAGGTGCCCGCGAACACGTCGCCGAACAGGCCGGCGCCGATCCCGACCGCCTCGGGGTAGCGGCGGCGAACGGCCACCGCCAGCGTGACCGTGGAGCACAGCACCGACGTCTGCCACGGATGATCGACCGGGCCGGTCACCCAGACCTCCACCTGGAGCAGCACGGTGAAGAACGCCGCGAGCGCCCAGTCGAGGCGCTCCGCGTCCACGCGGGCGAAGCCAAGACGGATGGTGCGTGTGCTCATCGCTCCACGATAGAGGCCGCACCGCGCGCTGTCATCGGCCGATCGGCTGATCGCCGACGGCCGCAAGATCAGCCGGTGGGGTGAGCGAAAGATCGGGCGATCCGGCGACGACACGGCATCGGCCGCCTCGTAGCGTGGTCTGCGTCAACCGACCGAGGAGGGTTCCGATGAGGATCATCAACAGGACGATGGGACGGGTGCTGGTAACGGCGCTGGTGGCAGGTGCCGTTGCGGCCGCGCTCGGCGGCGTCTCGCTGGCACGGGCCGGCAGCGGCGACCGCACGCTGACGCTTACCGAGGTGCAGACGGGCGCGACCTTCGTCGACATCACGCACACCCCGCAGGGCGGGCCCGGCGATGAGGTGATCATCCGCTCGGCGCTCAAGGATGCCGACGGCACGCGGATCGGCTTCAGCAGCATCGTCTGCCAGGTCGTCCTCGGCCACAAGCTGCAGTGCGCCGGCGTCTACCACCTGCCGGGCGGCACGCTCACCGGCACGGCGCTGGTGCCCCAGAGCGAAACCAGCACGGCTCCGGTGCACGTCGCCATCACGGGCGGCACCGGCCGCTACGACCAGGCCTCCGGCCAGGGCGTGTCGACGCCGCAGAGCGAGACCGTGAGCCACACGGTGATCGACCTCGACTGAACGCCCCGTTCGCCCGTCCGCTCCTTCCGGGGCGGACGGGCGAGCGCCGCCGCTCCACCATCTCCCCGCAGCTGCCGATATCCCCTGCGCAGGGTTTTTCGGCCTTCGGTGACTACGAGGTATGGATAATGGACTTGCGTGGGCGTCATGAGCGCCGCGCTGGGCGGGCGCTGGCCGGGCTCTACGAGGAGCACGGCGCCGCCGTGTTCGCGTTTGCGCTGCATCTCTGCGGCTCTCGCGAGGACGCGGAGGACCTCGTGCAGACCGCCTACCTGCAGGCCTTCAGGGCGCTCAGCGCCGGGGAGCAGCTCGTGAACCCGCGCGCCTGGCTGATGGTCGTCATCCGCCGCCAGACCTACAACCTGTGGCGCGACCGGCGCGAGACGGCGGTAGAGCATGTGGCCGAGACCGCCGCGCCTGAGGCGGACGCGGAGGCGCTGGCGGAGCTGCGCCGGGTCCGCTCGGTGCTGTTCTCGCTCCCCGAGGCCCAGCACCAGGCGTTCGTGCTGCGGCACTGGAGCGGCCTGCCGAACCGCGAGATCGCCGAGGTGCTGGGCACCACGGAGTCGGCCGTCGAGACGCTGCTGGTGCGGGCGCGCGGCGCGATCATCGCCTCCGGCGAAGGCGCCGAGGCGGCGTGCGCCGGCGTGCGGGAGCGGCTGGCGCAGGGCGTCGCGACGGCACCGCCGGACGTCTCGCACATCGCCGGCTGCCGTGGATGCCGCCGGGCGCAGGAGCGGCTGACGCGGATCGCCGCTGCCGCCGCGATCGCCGGTCTGCTGCCGCGGGCGCACGTCGCGCAGGCGCTGGCAGCGGCAGCGCCGGGGTTCAGCGCAGGCGGCGGGGCCGCGGCCGGCCTGGCCGCGGGCAAGGCGTCGGCGGCGAAGCTGGCGATCGCCGGCGTGCTGTCGGCCGGGACGATCGCCGTCACCGCGCCCGTCGCCGTGCACATCCTGCACCACCACGCGCATCACTCGACGACCCGGGCCGCACACTCGCAAGATCGTCCGCACCAGGAGCACCCCGCGGCGGCGCAGGTGCGCGTCGCCGCCCCTTCCGCAGCGGCGACCGCCACGACGGGCACGCAGCCTCACCGCGAAAGCTCCGACCGAACCGACTCGCAGAGCAGGCCCGGCGGTGGCGGCGACGGGCAGGACACGACGTCGACGCAATCGACGGGCACCGACACGCAGCAGAGCGACGGCGGCTCGTCGGGCGGCGATACCCAGAGCTCCTCTTCGAGCGACACGCAGGGCTCCTCGTCGGGTGACGGGTCGCAGACCACGGACTCGTCCGGTGGTCAGGACGGTGGCTCGTCGCAGAGCTCGAGCGACGGCACGAGCGGCGGCTGAGGGTCACCCCTCCGGGGGAAATCACCGAGCTCCGCGCAGGGTTCCGCGGCGGGCGGTGACGTAGGGGCACGAAACGTCCACCGCCGCCAAGCAGGCGGCGCCGACCAGGGAGTATCCCGTGAGGCCGAGCATCAAGATCCTGCATCTCTCCACCCGCACGAAGGTCGTCCTGCCGCTGGCGCTTGCCGCGACGGCGTTCGGCACCACGGGCACCGCCCAGGCTGCCACGCCGATGTGCGACGGGCATCGCGCGACCATCGTCGGGACGGCCGGAGCCGACACGCTCATCGGCACGCCGGGGCCGGACGTTATCGTCGCCGAGGGTGGCAACGACACCATCCGCGGTGGTGGCGGCAATGACATCATCTGCGCCGGCGGCGGCAGTGACCACGTGTTCGGCGGCAAGGGTGCGGACACGATCTTCGGCGGACGCGGCAACGACACCATCCAGGGCGGCGACGGCAACGACACCGTGCTGGCCGGCGACGGCTCCGACAACGTCCAGGGCGGCGAGGGCAACGACACCATCCTCGGCGAGGACGGAAACGACCCGCTCGACGGCACCGACGGCGCCGACGTGATCAAGGGCGGCGCGGGCGACGACAACGAGCAGGGCGACAGCGGCGACGACGTGCTCCGCGGCGGCTCCGGCAGCGACGAGTTGAGCGGCGGCACGGGCTCCGACGACCTGAACGGCGGCCAGGGCAACGACACCGAGCAGGGCGGCGAGGGCAACGACACGATCAGCGACGACCAGGGCAGTGACGTCGAGAACGGCGGCACCGGCGACGACGTGGTCGACGGCGTCGACGACAGCCAGCAGTAGCGGCCTCCCCAAGGGCGCGCGGCCCGGTGAGCGGCAACGCTCGCCGGGCCGCGCTGCGTTAACCGATCAGTGCGCCGCGGACGGCGTCTCGATCGCGGTCAGCGCTCCATGCGTGCGCAACGGAGGAATGACGGTTGTCCGAACGGTTGACAGCGTTTGAACAGGCCGCCACACTGAGCCGACTGTTCCCCGACGGAGGCTCCGATGCTGCGACCTGTAATTCTGCTCCTTTCGATCGCAGCACTGGCCTTCACCGGTGCGGGAGTGGCCCGTGCCTCCTCGGCGGTTCACACGCTCGCGGCCTCGGGGTGGCACGCTCCGGCACATCGCGTTGCGCCGTTCGCGCGCACGGTCTACGGCGGCAACGACGGCCTGCAGCTCGATGAGAGCGACGTCACGGCGATCGCGGTCGACGACGCCGACAGCTACGTCTTCGTGGCCGCCGGCAGCCCGGACGCCTACCACGTCGAGGTGTTGACCACGTGGGGGTCGGCCATTCCCGCCTCCGGCCTGGCCGGTGAGACCGGCGCCAAGGGACTCGTCTTCTCGGGTGGCTTGCTGTACGTCAATCGCTGTGCGAGCGGCGCGATCGACGTCGTCGACCCGTCCACCCTGACGGTCGTCGACACGATCGCCATCGCCACCTACCCGGACACCACCGGCTGCCCGATCGCAGTGGCCGGCGGGCGGATCTGGTACCAGGATGGAACGACTGGTGACCTGGCGTCGACCACGGTGGCCACGCCGCGCACGAGCACGACGTATCCGGCGCTCGGCACGTTCGGCGCGATGTTCGCGTCCAACCCGGCCGTGCCCAACGAGCTGATCGTGAGCGGCCGCCAGCCAACGCTCGGCGACAGCAGCCAGACGGTTGCGCTCGATGTCTCGAGCGCGACGCCGACGGTGACGAGCTCGACCAATGCGGGATTCGCCACGATGGCGCTGTCGCCGGACGGGCAGACGCTCTATGCCGGCGGGGGGACGAGCGTCACCGCCTACGCCGTGAGCGACTTCGCCGCGGGCACGACCTATGGCGGCGACTCACGCTTCGTCGATCAGCCGGCGGTCTCACCGGACGGGAGCCACGTCGCCTTCGGCATCGACAACCTGGGCGGCGGCACGCTTCCCGACATCTATGTCTACCCCACGGCCGACGGCTCGCAGCCGAACCGCTCCTGGCAGCTGCCGGACACGAACTACCAGCATTCGGGGCTGGTCGCGTTCAGCTCCGACGGGTCGAAGCTGTACGTCGTCACGCACGGGCTGGCCGCCCGCTTCCACGTGCTCTCGGGTCCGTCGCTGCTGCAGAGCACGCTGACCGCGACGCTGGCGAAATCCACGATCACGTATGGACACACCACGACGCTGAGCATCCACCTGACCGGGTTCTCGACCAACCGAACGGTGGCGATCTGGGCCCAGCCGTGGTCGTCGCTCACCGGCAGACAGGTTGCGACGGCGCAGGTCGATGCCGCCACTGGCAATGTGGTCGTCGCCGTCAGCGCCTCGAAGGACACCACGTTCTGGGCGACCTACGACGGAGACGCAGTTTACGGCGGCTCCGTGGGCTCCCCCGAGCGCGCGCTGCTCGTCAGGTTTGCCGTGGCTGCGAAGCTGTTCAACGCCTACCGGGTCAAGAACCACGTCCACCTGTACCACGTCGGCACGAGCCCGGTGTACGCACTCGGCGTGCGGCCGATCCACCGCGGACTCTGCATCGACTTCCAGCTCGAGGTGCACACGTCGAGCGGATGGCGCGCAACCGACCACTGCTTCGCGGAGAACCGCAAGGGCGGCGTGGCGGTGAAGGTGACCCACCTCAGGACCGGCAGGCTGTACCGGATCAACGCGGTCGTCGGGGACAGCTATCACCCGCTCACACCGACGCGCTGGGTGAAGTTCGAGGTGACTGGCTAGCCGACGGTGCGGCCCGGTGAGCGATACGCTCGCCGGGCCGCGCTGCGTTAACCGATCAGTGCGCCGCGGACGGCGTCTCGATCACCGTCTGCACCGGCACCTCGAAGAACTCGACACCCGTGCGGCGTTCGCTGTTGCCCGGGTTCATGGCATTCAGCGTCTCGTCGCCACGGCGCATCGCCTCCTCGCTCTCGAACAGCGTCAGGCCGATGCCCTTGCCGGTCTGGCGATCGACCAGCATCAGCATCTTGGCGCCTTCGAGACCCGGCGGCGTGTCGCCGGCGACCTCCTTTCGCACCATCTCGATCGCGCCGTCGATCTGCGACGGATCACTCTCGAACGTGGCCATGCGTGCGTACACGGATCCCTCCTCTGTCGCGGGGCCAGCACCGTCGAGTGTAGTCCCGAAGCCCTCGGTTCGGCACCTGCCGTGTTTCGCGCGTGCATGTGGCACGTGCCACCAAATTGAAGAGCCGATCGACGTTTCCGAGTGTGTGTGGCGGGTACGGGACCTGCTGTCGGTCGTACACGACATAAGGAGGCACGTACCATGAGCACAGTCACACTCTGGGAGTGGCGCGAGGGCGTCATCGTCGACAATGACCTCGGCAACCTGGTCGGGTTCGGCGTCGAGGCGACGGACGGGTCGATCGGCAAGATCGATCAGGCCACCGGTGACGTCGGCGCCAGCTACGTGGTGGTCGATACCGGGCCGTGGATCTTCGGCAAGAAGGTGATGATCCCGGCCAGCATGATCGGCCGCGTCGACTACGACGACGAGACGGTGTACGTCAACGCGATGAAGGAGCAGATCAAGAACGCTCCTGAGTTCGAGGAGTCGACCTATCGCGACCAGAACTACCGCGATCAGCTCGGCACCTACTACTCCAGCAGGTAGCTGAACCACGAGGGGCGGGCCGCGGGGGTGGCCCGCCCCTCGCGCTGTCCGGCGCTAGCGGAGCAGCTCCCGCACCGCCGCATTCCCCGCCCACCGCTCGTACTCCTCCGGCGTCCAGCCACGGTCGACGTAGAGCTGCCAGGTGTCGGGGTGGTTGATCACCCACAGGATGTCGGTGCCGCGCTCGACGCCGAGCCCTTTCTTCAGCGCGCGGCGGCGGTGCAGCCGCTCCACGAACTGCCCCTGCAGCGCGCGGTACTGCTGGTCGATGCGGTCGTGCAGCTCGGCGATCTCCGGATCGATAGGTGCAGCCGTTCGGATGACGACGGCCAGGTGGCCGATGCGCAGCTTGCCGAGCGCCGAGTTTCGCGCGTTCATGCGCAGCATCTGCTCTGGGTCGCGCTGGTCAAGCGCGGCCAGCACGTCGGGGTGCTGGGTCATCGGCACGCCCGGCTGGTCGCTTCGCAGGCGGTGGTTCCAGAGCGCGCGCAGCACGCCGGCCTTAGTCTCGAACGCGACGTATACGGTTCGTAGCGACACGCGCGCCTCGGCCGCGATCGCCGCCATCGTGGTCGCGGCGTAGCCGTCCCGCAGGAACAGCCGCTCGGCCGCGTCGAGGATCTCGCGGCGGGTCGCCTCCGCCTGCTCGCGGCGGCGCGGCGACTCGTAGCGACGGGTGGGCTTGACAGCGTCGGCCATTCGGGTATTCTGCCAGACACTTCATTACATGATAAGTGTAATGAACGATCTCGCTGAGCACCGAACCGAAGGAGCACGACATGGAGACAGCCACGACACCCGGCAGGGACGAGATGCGCGCCACGATGCACGCGATGTGGAACGGCGTCGCACCGGCCTGGGCGCACCACGCGACGTACGTCGACGCGCGCGCAGAGCCGGTCACCGACCGCCTGCTGGACGGGGTCGCTCTGCGGCCCGGCGACCGCGTGCTCGAGCTCGGGGCAGGTGCCGGCGGGCTGGGACTCGCGGCGGCCGAGCGGCTCGGCGCAGGCGGCAGGGTGACGATCTCCGACGTTGCGCCCGCCATGGTCGAGGCGGCAGATGGACGGGCCCGCGAGCGCGGGCTGACCAACGTGGAGACGAAGGTGCTCGACATCGAGCAGATCAACGAGCCAGACGGGAGCTACGACGTGGTGCTGTGCCGGGATGGGCTGCAGTTCGCGGCGGATCCGGCGCGGGGCGCACGCGAGATGACGCGGGTGCTGTGGCCGGGCGGCCGGCTGGCGGTGGCCACGTGGGCATCGAAGCAGGAGAACCCCTGGCTGGGAGTGCTGATGGACGCGTTCGCGGAGGAGACCGGCCGCCAGGTGCCGCCGCCGGGGATGCCAGGGCCGTTCGCACTCGCCGATCCGGAGCGGCTGCAGCAGATCTTCACCGAGGCGGGGCTGACCGTGGCCGTGGAACCGCACCCAGCCCCGATGCGCGTGCCCTCGTTCGAGGACTGGTGGGAGCGGACGGTCGCACTGGCCGGCCCAGTGGCCGGGCTGCTGCGAAAGCTGCCGCCGGAGACCGTGGCGGCGGTGCGGACCCGAGCGCGGCTGGAGACCGAGCGCTACGCAACCGAAAGCGGCCTGGAACTGCCGGGAGTCGCACTGCTGGCGATCGGCAAGCTGTAAGGCCGTGCCGTAGCAACCCTGGAGGCGGGGCGGCCGCAACCGCCTCGTCTCCTTCTAGTCTGCCGCGCATGCCACCCGGAGCCAGTCCTGCACCCTACGCAGCCAACCCGCGTGTCGACGCCTACATCGATGCCCTGCCGGAATGGCAGCAGGCCATCTGCCGGGAGGTTCGCGAGCTCGTCCGCGCGGCGGACCCCGAGGTGGCCGAGACGATCAAGTTCAGGAACCGGCCGTACTTCGTCCTGCAGGGGACGATCTGCGCTCTGCTCGCGGCCAAGGACCACGTGAACGTGTTTCTGTACGACGGTGCCATCGTCCCCGACCCGGAGGGGATCATCACCGGCGGTCACCAGAACACGACTGCGCGGACTGTGGCGATCCGCCAGGGCGAGACGATCAACGCATCCGCGCTGACGGCGATGTTCAAACAGATCATCGCGGACAACCGGGCCGGCGGCTGGCGCAAGCTCAAGCGCGAGTCAGGCCAGGCATAGGGGCGACGGCGCTGAGGTGCACGAGGCGGGCGACACGGCCGCCGCCCGCCCCACGCCTCAGGTCAGGACAGCGGCTGGCCGGTCTGCGGATCGAACCGCGGGCCGGACTGGGCCGGCGGCGGGCCGGCCGGCGCAGACTGCGAGAGCGCCCGGATCGCGGCGGCGGTGTCGCGCGTGTGCTCGGCGATGCGGAAGAAGACGATGATGGTCTCCATGATCACCCGCGCGTAGATCACGCCGAAGGCGAGCAGGAATATGGCCAGGATCACACCCACGCCGCCGCGCGTCAGCAGCCCAATCGCGGACAACACGATCATCACCAGCACGATGCCGTACAGCACCGGGATCAGCTTGGTCGTGATGAACGACGTGAACGAGAAGTCGAAGAGGGCGCCGAAGAACCCCGCGCCGGTCGACGTGTCCTGACGCTCGGGCGGAGTGGTGCCGGTTGCCGTGGTCATGGTTCCTCCCCGGTTGACTGGGATGGAGTACGTCGCGGAGCGGCGCTCTCCTGTGCCGGAAGTGCGCCGAACCTCAAGGAGACGACAGCAGGGTGCCGATACCGTCGGGATGAACAACGTCGTTGAGCAGCTCAAGGAGTTGAAGGCAAGACGGGGGCTGATCAGGGCCGCCGAGGAGGGCAGGATCACGACTCTTCGCTGTGCGATGGATGAGTGCCTGTGCCCTGAGGAACTCGGCGGCCGCGGGTACTTCGAACCCGTAACTCCGGAGTTGTCCGACTGGATGCCGACGAACGACCACTTCCCGACCCTGAAGTGCGACGGGGGCAAAGAGACACCGGAGAACTCGCGGCTGGCTCACCGGCTCTGCAACCGGGTGGACTACTCGAACCTCATCGGTCGCTCGTGCAAGAAGGACATGGCCCGCGTTGAGGCCGCGCGAGTGAACGCTCTTCGGCGCAGCGCTTGACCGGCTAAGCACTGTTCTCGGTGCAGCTCGGACGGTGGTCGTCCGTCAGGCAGAGAAGTCCGCGTCGATGCTCTCCAGCGGCGCCACCGCGTCGCCGTGCCGGTCGAGCCACTCCCGCAGCGCGAGCGTCGCCTCGACGTCACCCCGGTTATAGGTCAGCAGCCAGTCCCGGGCTGCCGCCGCATCCCCCACCTCCAGTCCCACGGCGACGTCGTAGCGGATCATCGACTCGCCGCCGTCCGGCTCATCGACCGGCCATGAGAACCCGGAGAGCGGCGCAACCTTCTTCAGGCCGCTCGAGGTGCCGGTGATGAACTGGCTGGTGAACACGCGCAGCATGTCGACCCAGTCGTCGGAGGCGATGAACTCTTCGATCTCCTCGCTGATGCCTGCCGCCTGTCCGAGGCGCCGCAAGTAGGTGTTCTCGGCTGCCTCGTTGTAGCAGTAGCAGCGGAACGACAGCCGGCGGCCGCGCGCCACCTCTCGCAGCCCCACGAGCCACCGCCAGAAGCGGAGGCCGTTGTCGGTCTCGGCCTCCGGCGTGAGCGGATCCCACGTGACGAATGCGTGGTAGCCGGGCTCGGCGATCCCCGCGCCGGCCCGGTCGGTGACCAGCGCGCCCCAGAGGTAGACGCCCTCCTCGACGTTCTCCATGTCGACGTCGACCTCGACGTCGCCGCGGGGGACATCGACCGAGTGGACGCCGCGACGACGGTAGACGGGCTCAGCCCCCAGCCATGCCCGTGCGGCGTCGATCTGGTCGGGAAGCGCGGAGGAGCCGGCGCCGGCGTAGGCAGCCGTCCGTGCGTCCAGCTCGCGGAGCGCTCCGACCGTGCCGACGCCCTCCTCTTCCAGGCGGGTGAGCTGCGACCGCCTCCGCCACACCGCGCGCAGGTCGCCGACAGGCGTCTCGGGCGGCATCTCCTCAACCAGCGATTGCAGGGTCGGCACCTCGACGCCGGCTGCGACGAGCCGTGCGGTCGGCGGGTCGAGCGCGGCCAGCTCCCCCCGATCGGCGACACCACGATCGCGATGCATCTTCCACTGTCGCCACCCGATCCGCGGGAGCAGGCTGACATCGCCGCTGCCGGCCTCGAGCTGCGGGCGGCAGATGTCCCACCACGGGCACTCGTCGCACTCACCGATGCGGACGGGCACGACCAACGGCTCAACGCCAGGATCGGACCGGGACGACTCGGCCACCGCGATGATGTCGAGCCGGAAGTCGAACTCGAAGTCGTAGCGCGCCATCGTGCTGCGCCACTTCATCTGGCCCGTGCTCGAAGGCGTCTTCCAGATCGGCGCATCCAGGTCGTACCAGACCACCTGCTGCTCGACGCCGACGATCCCGCCGTATCGGCCGTCCGGCGCCGCGAGGCCGGCGGCCTCGAGCATGCGCTGGTAGTGCGCCAGCTGGAGGAGATCCTCACCACGCTTGCGTGCGCCGAAGGCAGGGTCGACCAGCGCTG
>DASSEV010000064.1:0-32567 GCA_035695105.1 Gaiellales bacterium | reverse complement strand
TGTACTGACCACGGAGGTGTGCGACGCGGCTGATCGGTGGCTTGCCTTCGAGTGAGCCGTGTGGTCGGTGTCGGTTATACCAGCGTGTCCAGCCGGCGAGCGCGCGGGTTCTGTGGTGTGAGCTGGGATAGGCGTAGCGGTAGGCCCATTCGCGCAGCATCGTTTTGATGAAGGCTTCGGCTTTGCCGTTTGTGCGGGGTGTGTAGGGCCGTGTGCAGCGGCGCTGGATGCCGAGCTCCTGGCAGGTCTGGCGCCATAGCTGGGAGTGGTAGGCCTTGGCGTTATCCGACAGGACGCGTTCGATGGTGATGCCCTGGGCGGCATACCAGGCGACTGCGCGGCGCAAGAAGGCGGCGCAGGCGTGCCGGTCCTGGCCGGCCAGGACTTCGGTGTAGGCGAGCCTGGAGTGGTCGTCGATGGCGATATGGAGGTGCTGCCAGCCAGCCCTGCGATTGCGGTGGACGCCGTCTTGGAGGATCCGCTTTCCGACCACATGGAAGCGGCCCAGCTTCTTGGTGTCGACGTGCAACAGCTCACCCGGCCGCGCACGCTCATAGCGCCTGACCGGGTCACGCTCCGGCCGCGGCAGCCGCGAGCACTGCCAACGGCGCAGCACCTTCCCCACCGTCGACGCCGGCCGGCCCGTGATCGCCGCGACCACTAACGGCCCCGCCTGGGTCGCCTGCCGCACCGCCAAGATCTCCGCCTCAGCATCAGCAGACAGACGCCGCGGCTGGCGCCGCGGCACCGACGAGCGATCAACCAACCCCTCCCAGCCATCCCGCTCAAACCGTGCCAGCCACCGATACCCCGTCGCCCGATCCGCCCCACACACCACAGCCGCCTGCCCAGGCGACAAGCCCTGCTCCCGCACCAGTCGTACAAACCGACAGCGCGACTCCAGCGAAAACCGCATCCGACGGGGCGGCAACGTACCCTGCATCATCCGGGCCTCCTTTGCGACCTTGGGACTTCGACATCCACAAGGCTCGCGGGAGGCCCGGACAACGTCAGCCGTCGCGCAGGTGTGTGGTCAATCCAGCTAGCGCGCCGGCTCGAGCCGGTCCCGCAGCGCGTCGCTGAGCACCACCTCGTGGAGGAGACTGCACACGGCCGTCGGATCCACCTCGACGCCCGCCGTCCGCAGCCGGTCGGCGAGCGCCCGCCCGTGATCGGCATCCATGTCAGCCTGCGTGCGGCCTCCGAACGGCTCGTCAGGCCCGACAACAATGCGCGCCATCCGTTCGATCTCCTCCGCGGTCGCACCCGACCAGCCGTCGCTGGCCTCGGTCACCCCGGGACCACGTAGGCCGGCGGTCCAGCCCCGCCCGTCGAGCAGCGTCACCGTGCGGCCGTCGTCCAGCACCGCGTCGAGCCGCACGGAGACCGACATCTCCGTGGGCGACTCCGTATCGCGGGCATCGACGACCGTCACGAGGCGGATCACACGCGGCATCGCCCCATCGTCTCACCTTCCGGATCTCATCCCTTCCAGACGACTCCGCCGGGTGGCGTCTCAGGAGATGATGCGGCGGCCGTGCTCGCCCGACCTCCTTCCGACACCCGTCACCGGGCTCTGCCCGCATGAGCAACGCCGCCACCGTCGAGCCGCGCGAAGCTGCGGTCGCCGCGGGCAGCGGGTTCGTACTGCTCACGCTCGCCGCCGGCCAGTTCGTCATGACCCTCGACAGCTCGGTGATGAACGTCTCGATCGCCACCGTCGCGAAGGACGTGGGCACCACCGTGACCGGCATCCAGACCGCCATCACGGCGTACACGCTCGTGATGGCGGCGCTGATGATCATCGGCGGCAAGATCGGCGGCATCATCGGCCGCAAGCGCGCCTTCTCGATCGGCTGCGTGATCTACGCGGCGGGGTCGTTCATCACGTCGATCTCCCAGAGCCTGGCGATGCTGATGTTCGGCTGGTCGTTCCTCGAGGGCGTCGGCGCGGCCCTCATCCTCCCGGCGATCGTGGCGCTGGTCGCCGGCAACTTCCCGCAGGAGCGGCGTCCGGCCGCCTACGGCATGGTGGCCGCCGCCGGGGCGTCCGCGATTGCGGTGGGCCCGCTGATCGGCGGCGCGGCAACGACGTTCTGGACATGGCGGATCGTCTTCGTCGGCGAGGTGATCGTGGTCGCCGGCATCCTGATCCTGACCAGGCGGATGAACGACGCGCCCCCCGGCGTACGCCCCAAGCTCGATGTCGTCGGCGCGGTGCTCTCGGCGCTGGGCCTGTCGCTGATGGTGTTCGCGGTCCTGCGGGCCGGCACGTGGGGCTGGATCGCGCCCAAGGCCGGCGCCCCGACGTGGCTGCACCTGTCGCCGGTGGTGTGGCTGTTCCTCGCCGGCATCGCGGTGATGCTGCTGTTCCGCATGTGGGACGAACACATCGAGTCCCAGGGGCGCGAGCCACTGGTCACTCCCGGGCTGCTGCGGAACCGCCAGCTGAGCGGCGGCCTGATCATGTTCTTCTTCCAGTACCTGGTGCAGATGGGCGTGTTCTTCACCGTGCCGCTCTACCTCTCGATCGCGCTCGGCCTGAGCGCGCTCGAGACTGGCGCCCGGCTGCTGCCGCTGTCGCTGACCCTGCTCGCCGCTGCGCTGGGGATCCCGCGGCTGCTGCCGGATGCGTCACCGCGGCGGGTCGTGCAGGCCGGCATCCTGCTGCTGCTGGCCGGGACGCTCGTGCTGCTCGGCGGCCTCACGCCGACGTCCGGCCCCGAGGTGGTGCTGGTGCCACTGCTCCTGATCGGCCTCGGGATCGGCGCGCTCGCGTCGCAGCTCGGCGCGGTCACGGTCTCTGCGCTGCCCGATGAGCGCAGCCCCGAGGTGGGCGGCGTTCAGAACGCGGTCACGAACCTGGGGGCGTCGTTCGGCACCGCGATCGCAGGCTCTATCCTGATCGCCGCGATGACGTCCGCGTTCCTCACCCACATCGACTCCAACCCCGCGGTGCGGGACGAGGTGGCCAAGAAGGCGCATGTCGAGCTGGCCAGCGGGATCCCGTTCCTGTCGGACGCCGACCTGACCGCGGCGCTGAAGGACGCCAACCTGACGGAGCAGGAGACCCAGGCGGCGCTGGATGCGAACGCCCAGGCACGCATCACCGGGCTGCGAGCGGCGCTCGCCGTGCTGGCCGCCATGGCCCTCGTCAGCCTGTTCTTCACGAGCCGCATCCCGTCCCGGCCGGTCGGGACCGATGTGGAGCCGGGCCCATGACCGTCCGCACCAGCGGCGTACGCCAGCCCAGCGTGTGGGCCAGCGTCGTCAGCGACGACGCGCCGGCCCTGCGCGACTGGCTGGTCCGGCTCGGATTCACCGAGGACCTGCTGATCCCCGGGGAGCGGGCCGGCGCCATCCACCACTGCCAGCTCGACTGGCCCGACGGGGGGCGGGTCATGCTCTCGAGCACCGGGGAGCGGTCCACGCCCTGTCTCCCGGGCGCGTCCTGGCAGCATGTGGTGTGCGTGAACCCCGATGCGGTGTGGGAGCGCGCTTGCCGGGCGGGCGCCCGTGTGGTGCACGAACCGGTCGACCAGACCGACTACCCGGCGCGGGAGTTCACGGTCGCCGACACCGACGGCAACTACTGGACGTTCTCGACCTTCGCCGGATAGGCCGGCGGCGGGGCGGCGCCATTCGCCCGCGCGGGCAGGATCCGCTCGTAGGCGACCGCCGCGGGGGCGGTCAGCGCGCAGGTGACCGCGAGGCCGCCGAGCAGCCAGGCGCCCTCCCCCGCCGCGAGCGCGGCGCCCGCGATCGCCGGGCCGATCATCGGGCCGATCTGCCAGGAAACGCTGAAGACTGCGACGTACCGCCCGCGCGTGGCATCGTCGGCAATGTCCTGCACGATGGCCGGGAGACTGGGGGAGAGCATCGTCTCGCCCAGGCCGAAGACCGCAGCTGCGAACACGAGCGCCACCTCCGCTGCGGTCAGCGATGAGATCGCGCCGGCGGCCAGCGCGATCAGCCAGCTGCCGGCGAAGGTGATCCCGGCCGCGGCGACCGCGCGGGTGCGCCGCCTGCCGCGCACGACGCTCAGCATCGGCAGCTGTGCGACGGCGATCGCCCAGGTGTTGGCTGCGAAGGCGAAGCCGACGAGGCTGCGCGGCGCTCCCACGACGCTCGTCGTCCACACGGGCAGGGCGGAGGTGAACTGGCTGTAGCCGGCGACGACGAACACCACCATGATGGCGGTTGCAGCGATCAGCCTGGGATCGCGCAGGACGGGCATGTAGCCGCCGGTCGCCTCCGCGTGGGGATGCCGCGCCCGTCGCACCTCCCGGGTGGCGATCAGCGCCCAGGCGAAGAGGGCGTAGGTGACCGCGTCCGCTGCGAACAGCGGCGTGAACGCCGACGCGTCCGCGGCCAGCGCGATGCCGGCGATCGCGCTTCCGATCCCGAGGCCGAGGTTGGTGACGCCGTAGTTGATCCCGAGCGCATCGCCGCGCCGCTCCACGGGCACGGCGTCGACGAGCAGCGGGAACACGCCCACCCACGTGGCCGCGAACCCGGCTCCCTGGAGGGCCGATGCGGCGATCGCGGCCCCCGCCGAATGCACCCAGATGTACGCAGCAGTCGCCGCCCCGGCGAGCACGAGGCCGCCAACCGCCGTCCAGCCGGCCCCGAACCGGTCGGTCGTCAGGCCGGCCGCGATGGTCGCCACCAGGCCGCCGACGCCGACAGCCGCGAGCGCGACCCCGGCGGCCGCGAGGCTGATCCCGCGCTCGTCGTGCAGGTAGATGATGACCAGCGGCAGCGTCATGCCTGTGCCGATCTCGAACACCAGGATCGCGGCCAGCAGGCGCCACGCCCGAGCCCCGAGCGGGGGCAGCAGCCGCCGCATCAGCGCCGGCATGCCAGCCTGCGGCCGGTCGTCAGGGGATCAGCCGGGACATCGCCGACCGGCCGCGTCGGCGCACGGTGCGCACCAGCCGCTCGCGGCGGCTCAACCGCCGTGACGAGACGATCTCCAGGTCCACGAGCTCGCTGATCACCTTGCGGCGGATGTCCTCGAGCGATGGCAGGCCTGGGGGCGGCGTCATGTCTGCGGTCAGTATGGCAGACGCCGCCGACCGATTTGGTACGGCTACCTCTACGGTATGCTCGACACGTGGCCTCGTTCCGCTCGCTGCTCACGCACCGCTCCCACGCGGCCGACCACACCCTCCACCCGGCGCGGGGCGCCGGCTGGACGCTGCGCCGGGCGCTTCAACGGCTGCTGGGGAGATGACGGGCTGATGCGGCCGTGATCGTCGTCGGCATCGACGGTTCGGACGGCGCCCGGCGAGCGCTCGCGTTCGCGGTCGAGGAGGCGCTGCTGCGCGACAGCGACCTGCGCATCGTCGCCGCCTGGCACGTCCCCGCGCAGCTCTTCACGGCCGGAGTCGTGACCGGCCAGTACGGCGTCGACGCGTTCGAGACGTCCATGCGGACGGCGGCCGAGAAGCAGGTTGCCGAGGCCATGACGAATCGCGAGGGGCTCAGGTACGAGCTGGCCGTGCTCGAGGGGAATGCAGCCGTGGTCCTGGCGGAGGAGTCGGAGCGCGCCGAGCTGCTGGTCGTCGGCTCCCGCGGCCACGGCGGATTCTCGAGCCTGCTGCTCGGGTCGGTGAGCCAGCAGTGCGCGGCGCACGCCGTCTGTCCGGTCGCGATCGTGCCTGCGCACGCTCGCCCGCGTCCGGTCGGCTGACCGGTCAGCCCGTCTGCGGCCGGCCGACGACCTCGTCCGCCAGCGGCAGCCACCGGCAGGCGCGCAGCGCCTGCGCGTGCAGCGATGCGATCGCCTCGGCCACGGCGACGATGCCACCCTCTCGCTCGAGCTCGCGCTCGCTGACCACGCGGTAGCCCGCGCCGGTCACCTCCACCGGCACCCGCCACTCCTCGGCTCCGTGCCGCGCTGCCACGTCCGATGCGTCCGCCACCGCGTGGGTCGTCCACCGGCCTCCGCATGGGGGCCGCACCTGCACGAAGTAGAGCGGTGTGGGGTGGGGGTGGTGCATCACTCACCCATCGGCGGGGCACCGCTGCGCAACAAGAGAACCTCACTTCAGGAGAGTGGTCTGGGTGCCCGCCCGGCGGCGCCGGGCGGGCGGTGGCGGTGCCTACGTGCGAGCCGGCTGGTCGGCCATCCGGATGGCGACCTCGTACTTCGCGACCGACGTGCGGTTACCGGGCGTGTCGCCGGCGGGCATCGCGTTCAGCGCCGCATCTCCACGCCGGTAGTCGTCCTCGCTGTCGAACAGGACGATCGCCAGCGAACGCTCGCCCTCGGGGTCGTGGAGCACGATCAGCTCTGACGCCGGGATCTCCTCCGGCCGCTCATTCTCGGTCATCCGCCGCTTCAGCTCCTCCATGTGGGAGGCGCTGACGCCGTCGAACGACACAACGCGGGCAATTGCCATGGTGGCCCCCTCGATCGATTGCCGCGACACTACACCCCTTGCACCGTTCGTGCTGTGTGCCACGTTCACGCCGTTCGTTGACGGACGCCCGGCCCGTCCGTACCATCGAGATGGAGGCAGTGAAGGAGGCACGGTTGAGGGCGAGGGTTCCACTCTTCATGATGGCGGCGGCCGCGGTGGCGGCCGTGCTGGCGACCGCCGGCAGCGCGACGGCCGCCTCGACGCGCGGCGACGGCCCGGCACACACCGGTCATGCGCATGTGCTGGCGGCCGCCTCGCTCGGCGTCCGTCCCTTCGCCACTCCCTCGGGGGGGAAGCTGGTGTACCACGGCGGGCCGGTGATGACCGGGCCGACGCACTCGATCGCCATCTTCTGGCAGCCGGCGCACCTCCAGAGCGGTGCGCCCGCGGCCGTCAGCACTGCCTACAACAGCGTGCTCAGGCGCTATCTGACGGATGTCGGCGGCAAGGGGCTCTACGGCGTCACGTCGCAGTACGGCGGTATCCGCAACAGCTCATCGCTGCTCACCACCTACCACGACACCTCGCGCTATCCCGCCACCCAGTGTCCCGCCGCGTTCCCCACCAAGACGCAGCGGGTGAACTGCATCACCGACGCGCAGGTGCAGGCGGAGGTGCGGAAGGTGATGAAGGCGCGGCACCTCGCGGGCGGCCTCCAACAGATCTTCTTCGTGTTCCTGAGCCGAGGCGAGTACACCTGCATCGACCGCACGGCCTGCTTCCTCTATCCCATCAACTCGGCCGGCCAGCCGCTCGGTTACTGCGCCTACCACAGCTACTTCCGCGCCGGCTCCCGCAACGTCATCTATGCGGACATGCCGTACGGAAACACGCCGTTCTCGTCGCAGGCCGGGTCCGCGCGTAGCCTGTGCGCCGCACAGTCCACGTATCCGAATGACCGCTCCGGCGATATCGAGGCCAGCATCACCAGCCACGAGCAGCTGGAGGCGGTGACCGATCCGCTGCTGAGCGCCTGGTGGGACTCGAACGGGATGGAGATCGGCGACAAGTGCGCGTACGACACCACCGGCTCGACCCTCGACGGCGGCATCGCCGATGAGCTGTGGGCGGGGCACTTCTATGCACTGCAGACCGAGTTCGACAACGCCACCTCGTCGTGCATCCCGGGCGGGTCGTTCTCGCCGTCGGCGCGGAGCATCACCCGCGGATCGGCCGTCACCCTGACCGGCGTGAACTACACGCCCGGCGCGACGATCACCGTCACGCTGCGGGACTCCTCCCGAGCGGTGACGGCCCTCGGCGCCATCTCGGTCGACGGCACCGGTGCGTTCGCCGGCCAGCAGGTGACGATTCCGCCCGGCGTGGCCGCCGGGGCGGCCACGATCACGCTCGCCGGGCCAGGGTCGGGGGACGGCAGCAGCGAGGCGGTCACCCTGAGCTGATCGGGTCGGCGGCGGCCGGCGAAACGGCGAGCACGACGATGTCGTCGCTCATCGGGGCGCCGTTAGCCTCGCGCACCTGCGCCAGCAGCGTGTCGACCTGTGGCTCGACCAGCGGCCGGGCCGCCTGGCCGATCAGCCGGCAGAGTCGCTCGGCGCCGAACGGGCGTGGCCCGTCCGGCTCGGAGCGCCCCTCGAGCAGCCCGTCGGTGAAGAGCAGCAGCGTCCAGACCGCCGCCGGCAGCGGCACCTCCGAGGGCTCCCAGCTATGGCCGTCGACGACGCCGATCGGCGGCCCCCGCCGAACCGGCAGCTCAGATGCGCCCTCCGGCGTGGCGAGGATCGGCGTGGGGTGGCCGGCCAGCGTCAGACGCGCGGATCGGAGATCCTCGGCGACCGACGCCAGGCAGACGGTCGCAAACCGGGTGCCGCCGGACGCACGCTGCTCGGACAGCAGCGCGTCGTTCAGCACATCGAGCATCTGGCGCTGGCCGATCCCGGCGACAGCCAGCGCGCGCCACGCGGCGCGAAGGTGGGTCGCGACCGCCGCCGCGTCCGGCCCGTGGCCGGAGACGTCTCCGACCATGAGCTCTACGCGGCCGTCCGCGGAGCGGATCACGCCGTAGAAGTCGCCGGCGAGCAGCTGCTCCTCCTCGGCCGGCAGGTAGCGGCTGATCACCGTCACGGGCCCGACGGTGCGGTCACGCGAGAGAGCGACCAGGCCGGCCCGAAGCTGCGACACCAGCGTCCGCCGCAGCCGCTGTCCCCGGCGGACGCTGTCGCCCGCGAGCCCGGCCGCGATGGAAGCGGGAATCCACACGAGCGGCGCCGCGACGGCGTTCTCGCCGATGATGGTCACGGCGAGAAACACGCCCAGGATCGTCAGCGGAAGCCCCCAGCGGACGCCCAGCAGGTAGCTGGCGGCCATGCTGATGACGATCAGCAGCGGGCCGGGGACGCCGCGCACGGTGGTGGGGGAGACGACCAGGAACGGCAGCGCGATGGCCAGCTGCGCCGCGGCGACCGCGACCGCGGCCTTGGCAGGGGACGCGATCGGCCGCAGGTGCATCCGGGTAGTTGAGCATACGTGCCCGGCGGGCGCCGCCTGCCCGCTTCGGGGCGCTCCGGGCGCCTATGCTGCGCCGTCGTGGATCCCCAGCGACTCTCGCCGCACCGGCGCGGCCAGCTGGCTGTCGCGCTGGCCGCCGTGGCGTGGTCGACCGCCGGGCTGTTCCAGCGCGAGCTGACGATGAACACCATCACGCAGCTGGGCGGCCGTGCCGTGTTCGCGCTGCTCGCGCTGCTCGTGTACGTGGCGGTCAGCGAGCACGGCGCCGTGATCCCCGCCTTCCGGTCGGTCGGCCTGCCCGGCATCGCGGTTGCGGTCTGCATGGCCACGGCGTCCGGCTGCTTCATCATCGCGCTCAACCACACGACCGTCGCCCACGTGCTGTTCATCCAGGCCATCTCGCCGGTGCTCGCGGCGCTGCTCGCCTGGGTCGCGCTACGGGAGCCGATCACTGCCCGCACCGGGTTGGCGATGGTGACGGCGCTGGCCGGCGTCGCGGTGATGATCGGGTCGCCGAGCGGTGCCGACCTGGCGGGCGACGGCGTGTCGCTGCTGATGTCGCTGTCGTTCGCCGTCGCGATCGTGATCACGCGCCATCGCCGCGACGTGTCTATGGCTCCGGCGACCTGCCTCTCGCAGCTGCTGCTGGTGCTCGTCGCCCTCCCGTTCGCGGATGCGTCGTCGATCTCGCGGCACGACCTGGTCTACCTCGTGCTGCTGGGCGCCGTGCAGATGGGGGTCGGCCTTGCGCTCTTCACGGTCGGCGCCCGGCTGGTGGCCGCGGCCGAGGTGGCGCTGATCACCCTGCTCGAGGTGGTGCTCGGCCCTCTCTGGGTCTGGATCGCCTTCGGGGAGACGCCCGACCGCGCGACGCTGGTGGGCGGTGCCATCGTCGTGCTGGCCGTGCTCATCCAGGTCAGCGGCGAGGTGCGCGTGCCCGCAGGCGCGCGCGCGGTCGAGAGCTCTCCGCCGCCGCCCTGACGCGTACCATGCCCCGGTGGTCGACGTCGCCTTCACGCCGGTTGCCCCGTTTCGCCTCGGCCTTTCAGCGGTGCCGCCGGACGCGACTCGCCGGCGCCGCGGCGGCGTGCTCGAGATGGCGTTCACCGCGGGTGGTGGCGATGCCTCGGCTCGCGTCTGGCAGGCGGGTGACGGCCGCGTCCACGCCAGGATCGAGGCAGATGATGCGGCCGCCGCCCACGACCGGCTGGCCGAGCTGCTGACGATCCGGCTGGACACGCGGCCGTTCCTGCGCCTGGCCGCCTCCGACCCGCTGCTCGCCCCGCTCGCATTGCGGCTGCGCGGCCTGCGCCCGCTGCTGTCGGCGACGCCGGTACAGGCGCTGATCCGGGCTGTCTGCGGGCAGCTGATCCGCTCACGCGAAGCGCTCGAGATCGAACGGCGGATCCTGTTCTTCCACGGCCGCAGAGCGGGTCCGTTCGCGCTGCCGCCGCAGGCCGCGGAGCTGGCGGCGCTGCACCCCGCGGTGCTGGAGCGGGCCGGCCTGTCGCCGAAGCGGGCTGTCGCGCTGGTGCGGGCGGCCCGGCGGGTCCGCCTCGACCGGCTGGCCGAGGATCCGGCCGACCTCGCCCTGCGCAGGATCACTCGAGAGCCCGGCCTGGGGCCGTGGTCGGCGGGCGTGCTGCTGCTCTACGGGTACGGGCGCCACGAGCAGGGCCTGGAGGGGGACCTGGCGCTGGTGCGGATGGCCAGGGCGCTGGGCGTCGCCTGCGACGGCGACGTGCTCGAACGCTACGGCGAGTGGCAGGGCATGGCATCCGTCTGGCTGATGCACCACCCGCTCGCCGCACGCCATGCCGTCCCGACGGGCCGGCCTGCCGGGACGGGACGGACCGCCCGGTAGAATCCGCCAACTGTGGTGCGATGGCTGCCCAACGCGTTGACGGCTGCCAGGCTGGTCGCGGTGGTGCCGTTCACCGTCCTCCTGGCGCGATCCGACGACGGCACCAGCACGGGTGCCGCCCTCCTGTTCGCCGCCGCAGCCAGCACCGACTTCCTGGACGGCTACCTCGCCCGTCACGCCCACGTGCAGTCGCGGTTCGGCCGGATCGTCGACCCGCTGGCCGACCGGCTCCTGATCAACCTGGCCCTGATCCTGCTCGTATACCACCAGCGGCTGGAGTGGTGGCTCGCCGCGCCCGTGCTGCTGCGCGATGCCATCCTCGCCGCCGTGTTCCGTGCGCGGCATGACGCCACCGAGGTGCGGGTAAACCTCGTGGGCAAGGCCGCAACCGCCACCATCATGCTGTCGCTGTTCCTGCTCATGCTGATCCCCGGCGACTGGCCGAAGGTGCTGTACGTGGTCGGGCTGGGCCTGTCGCTCGTGGCCGGAGCCAAGTACCTGGAGGGAGAGCTGCAATCAAAGCCGTCGTGATGGCAGGCGGCGAGGGCACGCGCCTTCGCCCACTCACGTCCAACCAGCCGAAGCCGATGGTGCCGATCGTCGGCAAGCCGTGCATGGAGCACATCATCGACCTGCTCCGCCGGCACGGGATGACCGACATCGTGGTGACGGTGGCCTACCTGCCGCAGGTGATCCGCGGCTACTTCGGCGACGGCGAGTCGATGGGCGTGTCGCTGCACTACTCGGTCGAGGAGACCCCGCTGGGCACGGCCGGCAGCGTCAAGAACGCGGAGGAGCTGCTGGACGAGACGTTCATCGTCATCTCCGGCGACGCGCTCTGCGACTTCGACCTGACGGCCATCGTCGACGCGCACCGGCGCAGCGGCGCCGTGGCCACCCTTGGCCTGAAGTCGGTCGACAACCCGCTCGAGTTCGGCGTCGTGATCATCGACGAGGACGGCCGTATCGAGCGCTTCCTCGAGAAGCCGTCGTGGGGCCAGGTGTTCTCGGACACGATCAACACCGGCGTCTACGTGCTCGAGCCCGAGGTGCTGCGCATGGTGCCGGCGGGCGAGCCGTACGACTTCTCCAAGCAGCTGTTCCCCGACTGTCTGTCCCGCGGCAAGCCGCTGCACGGCCACGTGGTCGAGGGGTACTGGCAGGACATCGGCAACCTCGACCAGTACCGGCAGGCGAACTTCGACGCGCTCGAGGGCAGGATCGAGCTGGAGCTGCCCGGGATCCGCCTGCGCGAGAACGTCTTCCTCGGCGACGGCGTGCAGCTTCCGGACCTTTCGCAGATCGAGGGGCCTGCCTACGTCGGCAACTACTCGAAGATCGACGTGGGGGCGAGGATCGGCTCCTACAGCGTGCTCGGGAACAACGCGGTGGTCAAGGACGGCGCGACGATCAGCCGGTGCGTGATCGACTCCGGCAGCTACATCGGCCAGAGCGCGCGCATCGAGGGTGCCATCCTCGGCAAGGGGGTGGACGTACGGGCGCACGCCGTGATCAACGAGGGCGTGGCCATCGGCGACGAGTGCTCGATCGGGTCACAGTCCGTGCTCGCTCCGAACGTGAAGGTCTACCCCTTCAAGACGATCGAGGCGGGCGCCGCGATCCACTCCAACCTGATCTGGGAGTCACGGGGCCTGACCACGCTGTTCGGCCGCGACGACGTCAGCGGGCTGGTCAACGTCGACATCACGCCCGACGTCGCCTCGCGGATCGGCATGGCGTACGGCACGACGCTGCCGCGGGGGGCGCGGATCGTGGTCAGCCGCGACGCGAACCCGGCCGCGCGCATGATCAAGCGGGCCATGATCTCCGGGCTGGCCGCCACCGGCGTCAACGTCTCCGACCTGCGGGTCTCCATGCCCGCGGTGAACCGGCACCAGCTCAAGATCGACGAGCGGGCGGGCGGCGTGCACGTCCACGTCTCGCCGGACGACCCGGAGCGTGTCCACATCCGCTTCTTCGAGGCGCCGGGCATCCTGGTGTCGGACGCGACCCTGAAGTCGATCGAGCGGATGTACTCGCGGCAGGAGTTCCGCCGCGTGTCGGCCGGCGAGATCGGGCGGCTGTCCTACCCGTCCCGCGCGATCGAGACCTACTCGCAGGATCTGCTCGAGGCGCTGGATGTGGAGGCGATCAGCGCCCGCGGCTTCCGCCTGGTGCTGAACTACGGCGGCTCGCCGGCCTCGCTCGTGGTGCCGCTGATGATCGGCCAGCTCGGCGTCGAGCTGGTGGCCATCAACGCGTTCGTCGAGACGGGCGACATGCCGGTGCGGGCGCAGCAGCTCGGGCTCGACGAGACGTCGAGCCTGGTGCGGGCGGTCGGCGCCGACCTTGGCGTGCTGCTCGACGTGGCCGCGGAGCGGATCTGGCTCGTGGACGAGCGTGGTCAGCCGATCGACGCCGAGACGACGCTGCTCCTGCTGCTCCGCGAGCTGTCCCGGCAGGTGGATACCGGGTCATTGCTCGTGCCGATCACCGAGACGCGGGCCGTCGAGGAGGTCGTGAGCGGTAACGGCGAGGGCGGCCGCCTGGGACGCACGCAGGCCTCGCTGCATGCGCTGCTCTCGGCGGCCACGTCGGACGGGGTGGTGTTCGCCGGCGCCTCCGGCGGCGGCTACGTGTTCCCGGACTTCCTGCCCGCCTACGACGGCCTGGCGTCGACCGGCAAGGTGCTCGAGGTGCTCGCCAGATCGGGCGCGCCGCTGTCCGAGCTGGTCGCAAGCCTGCCGCGCAGCACGAGGGTGCACCGCGAGGCCGATTGCCCGTGGTCGCTGAAGGGAACCGCGATGCGGCTGTTGATCGAGGCGCTGAAGGACATGCCCACCGACCACACCGACGGCATCAAGGTGTTCGAGCCGGATGGCTGGGCGCAGCTGATTCCCGATCCCGACCTGCCCGTCTTCCACATCTATGCCGAGGGCCCGACGCGGGAGGACTCGCTGCGCCTGGAGGCGAAGTACCGCGAGATGCTGGACGAAATCGTGTCCGCCCAGCCCGCCGAAACCCTCAACTAGAACTTGAGGAATCGCGGTTGGGCGGGTAGACTTTGGCAAACCTGCCGATTGGACTGACATGGACGTTCTGCCTGATTTTGCGACTCTGGACGACGACGAGCTGCGGCGCCTGATCGACGAGCACGTGAAGGAGGAGGAGGAGATCTCGTATCGCCGCCGCCTGCTGCACGGGCGCATCGACATCCTGCGCGCGGAGCTGGTCGACCGGATCAAGCGGCGGCACGGGGGCGACGAGACGTTGGCGGTCGACATCGACCGCCTGACGGAGATTCTCGCCCACAAGGGGCCGCCCCCCGATCTGGACGACGAGGCGTCGTAGGAGCGCCCGCGCGGTGTACTGCCCCGAGTGCGGTCATCACAACCGTGAGTCCGCGCGGTTCTGCGCCCGCTGCGGAGCGAGCCTGATCGAGCTGACCGAGGGCGAGGCGACGATCAGCTTCACGCCGCCCGCCGAGCCGGGGGCCGACAGCGAGATGATGGACGCCGTTGTCGAGGGCGCGACCCTGGTGATCCGGCTCGGCGGCGGCCGCGCCGGCGACCAGTTCCCTGTCGGACCCAGCCGCACGAGCATCGGCCGTGCCCCGCAGAGCGACGTCTTCCTCGACGACATCACGGTGTCGCGCGAGCACGCGGTGCTCGAGCAGCGGGAGGACGGCGTGCACATCGTCGACCAGGGCAGCCTCAACGGGACATATGTGAACCGGGAGCGCGTGGAGGACGCGCGGTTGAGCGACGGCGACGAGCTGCAGATCGGCAAGTACCGCCTTGCCTTCATCGAGCACTGACATGGCAGCCGAACCGGACACCCTGCAGGCCACGCTCACCATCGGTGCGGTGTGCCGCATGCTGGGCGAGGAGTTCGACGACATCTCGATCTCGAAGATCCGGTTCCTGGAGGATCAGAAGCTGATCTCTCCGCAGCGGACGCCGGGCGGCTACCGGCTTTTCAGCCAGGAGGACGTCGAGCGGCTGCGCGCGATCCTGCGCATGCAGCGTGATGAGTTCCTGCCGCTGGCCGTGATCCGCGACATGCTGACGCAGGGGACGTCGAGGCCGACCGGGACACGCCGGCGGCGCGCCCGCGCGCTCGCCCAGGCGGATCGCCGGCTGAGCCTCGACGAGCTGGCCTCGGAGGCGGACGTCGATGTCCGGTTCATCACCGAGCTCGAGGAGTACCAGCTGCTCGAGGGCCGTCGGTCGGGCCAGCCGAAGCCCTACACCCGGACGGACGTCGAGATCGTGGCGCTGTGCCAACGCCTCGCGCGCTACGGCGTGGCGGCGCGGCACCTGAAGGCGTTTCGGTCGGCGGTCGGGCGCGAGGCGGGGCTGCTGGAGCAGATCCTGGCGCCGTCCCTGCGGTCGAGCAACCCCGACCGCCGGGAGGCCGGCCTGGAGGAGCTTGAGGCGCTGGCCGAGCTGACGAGCGATCTGACGCACCTGCTGCTGGTGCGGGATCTGCGACGGGCCGTCAGGTAACGGGACGCGCCCTCAGCTGTCGTACTGGATCAGCGAGTGCACCCGGTAGGGGTAGAGCTTGTCCCGGCCGCCCAGGAACGACAGCTCGACCACGAACGCCAGGCCGACGACCTCCGCGCCGAGCTGCTCGACGAGATCGATCTTTGCCTTCGCAGTGCCGCCCGTCGCCAGCAGGTCGTCGTGGACGAGCACGCGGGCGCCCTTCGACACCGCGTCCACGTGCATCTCCAGCGCGTCGAAGCCGTACTCGAGCGCGTACTTCGCGCCGACCGTGAGGTAGGGGAGCTTGCCGGGCTTCCGGGCCGCGATGAACCCGCACCCGAGGGTGTACGCGAGCGCTGAGCCGAGGATGAAGCCACGCGCCTCGGCACCGACGACGTAGTCGATCTCGAGCGGCCGAGCCCACGCCGCGAGGTCGTCCACGGCGCCCTGGAGCGCTTCGGCGTCCGCCAGCAAGGGCATGATGTCCTTGAAGACGATGCCCGGCTTAGGAAAATCGGGGATGTCGCGGATCTTGCTGCGGAGGTCGACGGAGCTCATCGGCGTCGCGATTCTAGCGGCGCCCTAATACGGAACACCGCTGCAGTCGATAATTGGGGTGAGCATGTACGACGTGTTACGAGCAAGCTACCGGTTCCACTGCCCCCAGCTTCCCGAGGGGGGCCTGCGCACGGTGGCGCTCTCGCGGTTCCGCACCATCGAGCGGCTGCCCGGCGCCGCGCACCCCGCGGTCTACCGAGTCACGTACCGCTGCGACTGCGGCGACGACCACGTCGGGCTGGTCTCGCACGAGGACCTGGACTACGGGCCGATCTGCTCGACCACCGTCGAGTTCCGCAACCTGATCACCGGCCGCAGCGAGCCGCTGGGTGACGAGCTGCTCGAGCTGACGCGCGTCCAGGTGCAGCGGGGCAACTGGCCCTGGCAGTTCTACTGCGGTTCGGAATCCAAGCTGAGGCCGGCGTTCCCGTCCAGCCTGCGTCTGGTCTGTCCGGCCGAGGCGGAGCTGGTCGGCGTCGCGCTGCGGTGCCCCGGCTGCGGGGAGCTGTCTCTGAACGTCGTCACGCACAGCCACCTGGACGTGCCGTTCTATCACGACCGCATCGTGCGGCTGATCGACCGCCCGTTCGGCGACGCGCGCGATCTGACGGTCGACCACTTCCACGAGCAGCTCTGGTCGGCGGGCTTCGACGCCGAGCGCGCGTCGCTCTAGACGACCTCGAGCCGAAGCGGCGGGTCGACGACCTCGGATACCGCCACGGTCTGGTCGCGGCCGCGCCGCTTCGCCTCGTACAGCGCCCGGTCGGCGAGCTCGAACAGCTCCTGCGGCGTCCGTGCGTCCACGGGGAAGGTGGCCACGCCGGCGCTCGCGCTGACGCCGGGCGTGAAGTCGTGCCGCGAGGTGGGAGCGGGGGTGAGGTCGGCGATCGCCTGCCGCAGGCGCTCGGCGACGACGATGCCGTCCGCCGCCTTGCCGGGGACGAGCACGGCGAACTCCTCACCGCCGAAGCGGGCGGCGATGTCGGCATCGCGCTTCTCGCGCGCGATCGCCTGGCCGACGGCGTTCAGCAGCCGGTTGCCCGCCGCGTGGCCGTGCTGGTCGTTGAAGGCCTTGAACCGGTCGAGGTCGAGCATCACCAGCGTCACGCACCCGCCGTAGCGCCGCACGCGCGCGAGCTCCCACCGCAGGGCCTCGGCGAAGTAGTCGTAGTTGCGAAGCCCGGTCAGGCGGTCGGTGAACGAGCGGGCGGCGAGCTCGCGGCTCTGGCGGGAGCGGTGGGCGTGGATGGCACCGTTCGCAGCCGCCGCCACGACGAGCGCGATGCGCATGCTCCACGGGATCGGCAGCGCGAGCGATCCGAGCGCCACGGCGGCCGCTCCGGCCGGCCCGATCGCCACGGCCGCGCTGACCGCGGCCGCCGCCAGGGCGGGCCGGAGTGCGGGCGGCGCGAGCCACGCGGCCCCGTAGGCGGCGAGCGCCGCCACCACCGCCAGCAGACGCAGGCGTGAACGGTCCGGCGCGACGGGCATGCACCCACCGTAGCCATTGTCCCGGACGTCGCCGGGCAACGCATGTCAGCGTGGGGCCGGCCTAACGCGACCAGAACTGCAGGCGCTTCTGCGTCGGGTCGAGGTCGTCCCGTTTGCGCGGGCGATCCTCGTCGTCGGCGCGGTCGGCCGGACCGACCGCCCCCGATTGCAGCTTGCGGGCCATGGCGTTCAGATCCGACTCCCGCCGCTGCAGCGCGGTCGACA
This sequence comes from Gaiellales bacterium, assembly GCA_035695105.1. GTDB lineage: Bacteria > Actinomycetota > Thermoleophilia > Gaiellales > JAICJC01 > JAICYJ01. The sequence continues at coordinate 15,042 of DASSEV010000064.1, read as the reverse complement.
GCTCGGACAGCCGGCGCTCCTGCTCGTCCAGCTCGATCTCGCGTTCCCGCAGCGACACGTGCAGGTCCTCGAGCGCCTTGGCGCTCGTTCCCTCGCGGCCGCGCAGCAGCCCGCCCTTCTTGCCGGCCGGCGCCTGCTCCGACATCTGGCGCACCGCCTCCTCGCGGGCCTGGCGCATGCCGTCGGCGCGCTCCTCGAGCTCCGCCATCCGCCGCTGGAGCACGGCCCGTTCGCGAGCAACCGCCTCCTCGGCGTCGCGCAGCGCCTCGCGCTGTGCGTCCAGCTCGGCCTCGACCCGATCGGCGCGGCTGGTGACGCGGGCCACGTCCGCCTCGCGCTCCTTGATCTGCGTCTCGCGCAGCTCGATCGCATCGAACCGCTCGTCGAGCGCCCGCTCGCGCTCGTCGAGCGCATCCTGCCGGCGGTCGAGCCGCTGCTCGCGGCGCTCGATGTCGCCCTCGGAGAGGGCGATCCGGGCCTCGCGCTCGCGCAGATCGGCGGCCAGCCGCTCGACCTCGGCGTGCGCCTGCTTCTCGGCGTTGACGAGCGCGCGCTCCGCGGCCTTGTTCATCCGCTCTGCCTCGCGTGTCGCGGCCTCGGCCTGCAGCTTCGCGAGCCGGATCTCCTCCTCGCTCTCCTCGACTGCCTGCTGGCGCAGGGCCAGCTCGGCCAGCTTGGACTCGGCGGCGGCCAGCTCGCGCTCCTTGTCGGCGAGGCCGGCGACGCGCTGCTCGGCATCCGCCGCCGCGTGCTCCGCCTCGTCGCGCTGGCGCTCGATCTGCTCGTACTGCTCCTGGGCGCGGTCGACCAGCGCCTGGGCCTCGGCGATCCGCGCATCAGCACCGTCGAGCGCCGCACGCTGCTCTGCAAGCGACTGCTCGGCCCGCTCGACCTCCTGGGCACGCGCCTCGATCGACTCCAGCCGCTGCTCGAGCTCGGCCAGCTCGCGCCCGCGCTCCTCGACCGTGCGAAGCATCTCCTCCGCCTCGGCGGAACGACGCTCGCTCTCGGCCCTGATCTCCGACAGCCGCGACTCCGCGGCCTCGATCTGTGCCTCGCGGCCGGCCAGGCTCTGCTCGGCCTCGGTCAGGGAGGCCTGTGTGGCGGCGAGCTCGTCGGCCTGGCGCTGCAGGTCGCTCTCCCGCCGCTTGCCCTCGGCGTTCTCCTCCTCCGCGCGTGCCAGGGCGTCGGTTGCGGCCTGTTCACGCGTCGCGAGCTCCTGCTCACGGGCGGCGAGCTGCGCCTCGTGCTCACGGGCGGCCGCTTCGCGCTGATCGAGATCCGATCGCGCCGCCTCGACGTGCAGCTCCTTCTGCTGGAGCACCTGCTCGACCTTCTTGGCACGGTGCTCGCGATCCTTCAGCTCGGCCTCGCGCTCGTCGACGCTGCGCTCGCGCGCGCTGTCGGACGAGGTCGCCGACCGCAGCTGCTCCTCGAGCGAGGCGACGGCCTGCTCCAGCTCGGCGATACGGCGCCGCTCAGCGCCGCTCGAGGCAGACGGATCGGGCGCGCTCTGGGCGGCCAGCGCCTGCTCGCGCGCCTCGAGCTCCTCGGCCAGCTGCGCGACGGCCGCCTCGCGGGCGGCGATCGCCTGCTCGCGCTCCTGCAGGTCGGGGTCCGCGGTCGCGGGCGCGTGGCCCGCGATGCCCTCGTTGACGGCGAGCGCGGCCTCGCGCTTCGCCAGCTCCTTCTCCCGACGGGCGAGCCGTGCCTCGCGCTCGGCGAAGACGACCTTGGCCTGCTCCTGCAGCGCTGACTGCTCTCGCCGGATCCTGTCCTCGGCATCCTGCAGCGCCTTGACCCGCTGCTCCATCGCCTGGCGCAGCCCGCCGGTGTTGTGGTCGTCGCGGCCCTGCGGCTGCTCCGCCTCGTTCGCTTCCGTTTCCGCGTCGCTCATGCTGGACGTACCCCTGCTGTGGATGACCTGACCCCGTAGGAAGGGATATCGGACGGTTTCGGCGACTCCTTGAGCAGCGCCGGCGAAGGTCCGGCAGCACCCGGAATGGGGATCGCCCGGGCCCGCGTCTTGACCGATACTGAGCGCACGTGTGAGTGCAGCCGCCGCTTCGTGGGCAGCCGCGGCGCCTCGCGCGATCTCCGGCTTCGGCCGGCCTATTCCCGACCGGCGGGCGTCCGGCTCCAGCGCCCGCCGGATTCGTCTGGTCCCTTAACGCGCTGAAGGCACCCTCCCGGGCGCCTTCCTGTTGTGCGCGTTGCTCGGCCGGGCATCGGGTCGGGACCCTCGGGCGAGCCGGCCTGGGGAGAGGGATCGCGTCGCGCGAAGCGAATGGCGGAGTCCCTCGACCGAACTCGCTATCAAGCTTTTCAGGCCGATGCCGATATGGCCGGTGCTGAGAAGAGCGTGATTTACCAGATCTTCGACGACATCATTTCCCTCGCTGTGGTGAGCGGCGTGTACCCCGAATGGGGGAGACGATACACACCTGGCATAGTGATGTCAACTATTGACCGATCGGGAAAACTTGCCTGGTAGGAACTTGACCATGATCCGGGGATATGCGGCTTCGATGGCCGTGATCGCGGCCTGCGGGATTGGCGCGGGCATGGTCGTGCACGGAGCGGGGCGGTGGCAGGTGCTGCTGATCCTGGCCGCAGCGGCGTGGATCGCAGAGGGGCGGGGGATGCCGCTGAACGCCATCGAGCTCTCCGTCTCGTTCATCCCGATCGTGCTCGCGGGCGTCATCTACGGCCCGGCGGCCGGCGGGCTGGTGGGGTTGGCCGGGATGCTGGGGGACCGGCGCGGCCCGATCGAGCGGTTCACGGTCTACGCGTCGTCCCGAGCGGTGGGCGGTGTGGCCGGCGGCGCCGCTGCGCTCGCGGTCGAGAAGGCGATCGGGCGCACCTCGCTGCTCGACGTGCTCGTCGCCACGCTGTTCGCAGGGCTTGCGTACGTCAGCATCGACATGCTGTCGACGATGGTGGTGGGCCACCTGCGCGGGATCATGTCGCCGCGCGAGGTGTGGCAGCGGTTGCGGGCCGCGGAGACGCTGACGATGGCGCTGTACACGCCGCTGACGGCCCTCTACGCCTATTCCTACGGTCTGGCCGGCGCCTGGGTGCTCGCGTTCATCGCGATCCCGCTGCTGGCGGCGCACCTCAGCTACAGCCTGTACGCGAAGCAGAGCCAGCTGATCGACCAGCTGACGACGACCAACGCGCGGCTGGAGGACGTGAACCAGCATCTGCGGCGCGTGAATCTGAGCTTCGCGGCGGCGATGGTGCGGGCGCTGGACTCACGGGACGCCTGGACGGCCGGCCACTCGGCCGCCGTGGCGGTGTACTCGAGGGACATCGCCCGCGAGATGGCCATGCCGGAGGCGGACATCGAGATGGTGCACCTGACCGGACTGGTGCACGACATCGGCAAGATCGGCGTGCGCGCGGAGGTGCTGCAGAAGACCTCGGCGCTGAACGACGACGAGTGGGCCGAGATGCGCCGACACTCGGAGATCGGGGCGAACATCCTGATCGAGGTCGAGGGCTACGACGAGGTGGCGCGGATCGTGCGGTCGCACCACGAGCGGTTCGACGGCGCCGGGTACCCGGATGGGCTGGCGCGTGACGAGATTCCGCTGCTGGCGCGGATCATCGCGGTCGCCGATGCCTACAACGCGATGACCTCGACGCGGCCGTACCGGAACGCGATGGCCCCCGAGGTTGCGATCCAGCAGCTGCTGAACGGGCGCGGTAGCCAGTTCCAGGCGGACCTGGTCGACGCGTTCGTGGCGGTGCTCGAGCGAGAGTCCGACTCCTACCGGCTGGGCCTGCTGGCCGACTTCTCGCTGGAGTCGATGCAGCACCCGGAGCTGAACCCGCCGCCGGCGCTGCGCGCAGCAGTCGCCTAGCACTCAAGCGGCCCCCTCCAGGTACCGATACAGAGGGGCAGTGAACGACCCCGTTCTCATGCGCGTCATCGCCGACGCCGCCCGCGCGCTTGCCGCGCCGGGGGCCGACGAGCGGACGCTGGTCGAGGTGCTCGTGGACATCAGGGCGCAGACCGGCGCCGAGGCCTCGTTCGACGAGGAGCAGCGGCTGGTGATGCGCTGGCCGGACGGCGGCGATCGCGAGCGTGACGACTTCGAGCTGGCCCTCGGGAACCTCCTGGCGCTCGCGCGCGAGGCGATCGGCCGCCAGTCCGACGGGACGCTGGATCCGCAGGCATTCCTGGCGGAGCTGGAGCGCTGCGCGTCCGCCGCGCGCTGGCGCGACCGGAGGCTCGCGATCTGCGTGTTCGACGTCGACGGGCTGCTGCTCGGCCCCGGGATCGACGAGACGCCGCTGGTGGATCTGGTCGGCTCGGCGGCGCGAAGGTCGGTGCGTCAGGGCGACGTGGTCGGTCATCTCGGCGCCGGGCGGTTTGCGCTGCTGTTCCCGCGCGCGGGCACGTTCGAGGCGCGTGCCGCCTACAAGCGTGTGCGAGATGCGGTCGGGCTGCTCGCGGTCGACGGCGACGGCCTGGCATGCAGCGCAGCAGGCTTCGCGGAGCTTGACGAGGACGGATCGGGCGACCTGCTCGGGGATGCGCTGGAGCGGCTGCAGGCCGCGCGCGTCAAGCAGGCCTACACGGGGCCGATCGGGCCCGGCACGCCCAGCACGCCGCTCGCCGGCTGACGATCCTCGCGCCGAGCGCGTCGCCGTCGTGACCGTGCGGCGGTCACATGCAGGCCACAGAGGCGTGTCGGCCCCGGTGACGGTGCCCAAGTCGTACCAAACGGCCGCGACGCGGGCGTGACGCTCCCGTAACGGCGCTATTGCCCAGCTGAGCCGGACGCTCGCCCCAACCCAATTATTGGAGACCAAGCCGGCCCGGCTGGGCGTGACGGTGGCGTCACGGCTCTGGAACCGGTTGGCGCGGGGGGTCGGCTGCGACACCTTTGCGCCCGTTCCGTTTCAACTTGTCATAACCGGCATTATCGTGCGTGGGCGGTGGAGCGCCGATGTTACGGCTCTGCCGGCGCGGCGTCCGGCTCGGGCCCGCGGGGAATCCGCGCCTTCCAGGGCAGCTGGCGCAGCATCAGCGCGAGGCACAGCCCGCCGATCACGGCGGTCGTGACCGTGACCGCGAACTGCATGCCGACGCTGAACGACAGCACGGCGCTGCGCGACGCGACGTTCGCGAACATGTAGACGAGCAGCGCCTGCTGCGGGCCGACGCCGCCCGGGGTCAGCGGCATCAGCGTGGCGATGCTGCCGGCCGACAGCGCCAGTGCCGCGTCGTCGATCCCGGCCGGAATGTGGAACGCGTCCAGGAAGAAGTACATCGCGGCCACCCGGCAGCACCACCCCAGCGCCTGCAGCGAGACGACGCGCCGCAGGTAGCGGCCCGGCGTGCGCAGGATCGCCAGCCCGTCCTTCACGCGATCCCAGAAGCTGGAAACCCGCCGCTCGATCGGCGTGACCGCGATGGCAAGCGCGATCAGCAGCCCTGCGATGACGAACGCGAGCAGGCGCCCGTGCCCTGCGAAGAACGACCACTCGAACGCGCCCAGCTTGCCCGAGCTGAGCGCCGGCGCTCCGGGGATCAGTCCGCGGCTGAGCGCCCAGAGCAGCAGCAGCGGCCCGATCACCATGTCGAACAGGGTTTCGGCCAGGAGCGTGCTGACGATGGTCGCGTAGGGCGTCCTGGGCACGCTGCGGTGCACGAGATAGAGCTTGACCAGGTCGCCACCGCGCGCGGGGACGATCGCGTTGACGCCGACGCCCGCGAGGTAGGCGCCGGTGACGGTGCGCCAGCGGAACCGCTCGGCCGGGCGCGCCGCGATCAGGATGCTGCGCCAGGCGGTCGCCCGCAGCAGCAGGTTCAGGACCGTGAACAGCACCGCCAGCAGCAGCGCCTCCACTCCCACCCGCGAGAACTGGTCAACAAACGCCGTCGTGGCGTCCCAGAAGGTGTGCAGCGATCGCACCCCTACAGTGTGCCACCGGCTCGGCCGGCGGCTACTCCCCGGATATCACAGCCGGCAGCGCCTCCGGCGCCGACGCCCGCACGCGCCAGGGCGGCGCCCCGAGCAGCAGCCCGGCGCATGTCCCGCCGGCTGCGACGTTGACGGCCGTGATCACCAGTTGTGTGCCGAGGCTGTAGGAGATCGCCGCCGCCGGCGAGGCGACGCCGCTCAACACCACCACCAGCAGCGCCTGCTGCGTGCCGACGCCGGCCGGCGTCAGCGGCATCATCGTGGCCAGGCTGCCCGCCAGCACCGCCAGCGCCGCCTGCGCGGGCCCGGCGTCGATCTGGAAGGCGTGCAGAAAGCAGTACGCCGAGGCGACGTGGGCAACCCAGGCCGCCGCCTGCGGTGCCGCCACGCCGCGCAGGTACGCCCGCGGGCTCCGCAGGATCGTCAGACCCTGCCGAAGCTCCACGAGCATCACCAGCACACGACGGCGCACGCGGCCGGCGACCAGGCTCGCACCGAGCAGGCCGGCGGCCGCCACCGACGCGATCACGGCCGTCCCACCGGGCGGCCGCGTGCCCGACAGCCCCTGTGGCAGGGCGCCGGACGACACCGCCCACCCCGCCAGCCAGATGCCGACGGCCGCATCGAGCACGGTCTCGACCAGGAGCGTCGAGGCGACCGTGACGCAGCAGCATCCCGGCGCCGCCCTGCGCGAGACGAGCACGACGCGGGCAACGTCCCCGCCGCGCGCCGGTACGACCGCGTTCACCCCGGCACCCGCGACGTAGGCCGCGGTCACCGGCCCGCGCCGCATCCGATGGTTGGGAAGCGCGGCGGTCAGCGCTGCACGCCAGGCGGTCGCCCGCAGAACCTGGTTCGCCAGGTGCAGCGCCACGCCCAGCAGCACCAGCGTGACGTCGACGTGCGAGAGCCGCGAACCGAACGTCTCGATCGCGGCCCGGATCGCGTTCACTCGCGGCCGGGCAGGAAGTCCTTGAGCGCGGGGTTGCGGTTCTCGAGCTCACGCAGCGCGCGGGTCTCGATCTGGCGGACGCGCTCGCGGGTGACGCCGATCTCCGCGCCGACCTGCTCGAGGGTGGCCGGCTCGCGGTCACCGAGCCCGAAACGGGCCTCCAGCACGTGGCGTGTGCGCTCGTTCAGGCCCTCGAGCGCCTCCTGCAGCTCCTTGGTGCGCTCGTTGCCGGCGACCTCGTCGTCCGGCCGCTGGGAGTTGACGTCCTCCACCATGTCGGCGAACAGCGACTCGCCGTCGCCCACGGGCGCCTCCAGCGACACCGGATCCTCGATCATCCGCTGCAGCTCGATCACGCGCTCGACCGGCAGCTCCAGCTCGGCGGCGAGCTCCGTCGGCAGCGGGTCGCGACCCAGCTGCTGGGTGAGCTTGCGCCGGGCGCGGTGCAGCTTCTTGATCACGTCCAACACGTGCAGCGGCAGCCGGATTGTGCGGCCCTGGTCGGCGATTGCGCGCGACATCGACTGGCGGATCCACCAGGTGGCGTACGTCGAGAGCTTGTAGCCGCGCCGGTAGTCGAACTTCTCGACCGCGCGCATCAGCCCGAGGTTGCCCTCCTGGATCAGGTCGAGCAGCGGGACGCCTGACGACGAGTACGCGCGCGCCATGCTGATCACGAGCCGCAGGTTCGATTCGACCAGGCGCGCCTTCGCCGCCTCGTCGCCGAGATCCTTGCGCCGGGCGAGGTCGAGCTCCTCCTCGTGGGTGAGCAGCGCGCCGTCGCCGATCTGCCGGACGTACGTGTGCAGCAGGTCGATCGCGGGAGCCGAGCTCTCCGCAAGATCGAGCTCCTCGACCTCCGCCTCGGGCGAGTCGAGCTGCGCGTCCTGTGTTTCCTGTGCCTCGTCGGCGGGTTCTGTGCTCACGAGTCGAAGATCCTCCGTCAGGGGGACGCGGCTCCCGTCCGCGTGTATGTGAGGGAATCGGCCGCGCGGCTCACACTCTTGAGCGCAATTCGGGTGCAGTTGCGATTCGTCGCGCTTGTGTTAGCACCGGCGGGGGATGTGCGGCCCTGCCGCGGCGCCGACAACCGGTGCATGACGATCGAGATGCTGGGGCGTTCGCGGGGGGAGATCGATCCGGTGGACGCAGAACGACTCGGGCGCTGCTGCTCGCACGCCCGCATACCCGAGATGCCGGCCGCGGCCGGGTATCGCTATCTGAATCTGGGCGGCGAGCTGCCTCCGATGTACCTGCGCCGGTTCCGCCTGGGCGAGCAGGTGTCAGCCGTGGCGCTGACGGCCCCGATCGAGGCCTCCTCCGGCCTCGACGCCGAGCGCGGGGCCGCCGGGATCGCCCGGGTCGAGCTGTCGGTCGGCCCGCGCGTGATCCCGTGGAGCCAGATCGTCGACCCGGATCTGGTGCCGGGTGACTCGGCGCTGCTCGCGAGGGCCGCGCTGCAGGCCGTGATCGACCTCGACCTGATCGACGCCGAGGACTGCCCAGTCTGCTCCTGAGGGGCGGGCCGGCGGCCGAAAGCTAGGCGATGCGGCCCTCGGGGCCGACGCTCACGCCCTGGCTCTCGAGCCGCTGGCGGATCAGGAACTGGAACGTCGACCAGGCGCCGCGGCGCGCGTCGAACATCCGGTAGACCTGCCACTCGGTCAGCATCGAGGGGTCGGCACGGCGCGCCTGAGCCCAGTCGGCGAACTTCGGCAGCCGGCCGGCGCGCACGGCCAGCGCCGCGCCCTGGTCGATCGCCCGCTCGAGCCGCTCCTCCCCCACCGGCACGTCGAACCCGGCCTCCTTCAGCGCGTTGTTCAGCGACCCGAAGGTGTGCCAGTAGAGCGACTTGGACGGCATCGAGCCCTTTCGCGCCTCGATGTCCTTGGCGGTCGGCACGCGGCCGAGCTCGTCGCCCAGCTCGCGCAGCAGGCGCAGCAGCTCCTCCCGGGTGGCAAACCGGCGCGGCACGAGGCCGGCCAGCCGCTTGGCGCGGTTCCACGACTTGAAGTGCTCGATCACCGTCTGCGGATGCACGGTCGTCTCCGGGTCGGCCTCGAACTCGCGCATCGTGGGCGACCGTCCGAGGCGCTTCGCGCAGGCGTTCAGCTCCGCGAGGATGTGCTCATCGGAGTAGCGCTTGCGCATCCCGGCCTGGAAGGCCTCGAGCTGCGAGCGGTCGATCCCCTCGATCGCGCGGTACACGGTCTTTCGGCGCATGTGACCCTATTCTCCGTGGAGATTGCCGGCTCCGCCATATCCCGGCGCTCCTGCACCGGGCTTGTCGCGGAGCAACGACAATAGCAAACCATGAGCGGTCTGGCACGGCGACGAATGCTCTTGCGAACTGGGCAACATGATCGAACGATTGGGGTCGGGCCGCCCTGCTGCCCACCCGCTAGAATGCCCGCCAGCCATGACGACGCATCCATCCTCCACCTCCGGGCACGACGCGGTCGACCACATGCGGCAGCGCGCCTGGCAGGAGTACCTCGAGGCGACGCGTGACAGCGATCGCTACGTGGACGACGAGCAGGAGGCATGGCAGCGTCTGCAGGAGCGGCTCGAGGAGATCGAGGCCGACCTGATGATGGCGCATACCGACCGGTGATGTTCCGTGCGAAAGTCGGCGTGGCGCGCGCGGTGGCTTCGCTCTCGCGCGCGAGCGGGCGCGGCGGCGGGACGACGCTGCCCGGGAGGCTCCTGCTGGCGGTGCAGCCGGATGCGATCGGCCGGCTCGCCACAGGCCTGCGCCAGGGCGCGGCGGTGATCTCGGCGACCAACGGGAAGACGACGACCGCCAAGATGGCGGCCGCGATCCTCTCCCCTCCCCTGCACCTCACCCGCAACACCGCCGGTGCCAACCTGGCCTCCGGCATCGCCTCGGCGCTCGTGCGCGACCACGACGCAGACCTCGGAGTGTTCGAGGTGGACGAGGCGGCGCTCGACGGCGTCGTCAGCGGGTTGCGCCCGAAGCTGGTCGTGCTCGGCAACCTGTTTCGCGATCAGCTCGACCGCTACGGCGAGCTGGAGCTCATCGCCGCGCGCTGGCGCGGCATGTGCGAACGGCTGCCCGACTCGGCGCAGCTCGTCAGCAACGCCGACGACCCGCTGGTCGCCTCGATCGGACGCGACCGCGCAGGGCACACCTGGTTCGGGCTCGACGACCCCGCGGCCGCGCTGCCGGAGATGCAGCACGCGTCCGACTCGAAGTGGTGTGTGCGCTGCGGGGCCCGGTATGCCTACCGGGCGGTCTACCTCGGGCATCTCGGTGACTGGGCCTGCCCGTCCTGCGGCGACGCGCGGCCCGCGCTCGACGTCGTGGCCCGAGACATCGTCGCCGAGGGGCTGGACGCCGTTCGCTTCCGCCTCTGCACGCCCCAGGGGGACGTCGCCGTGCGCCTCCCGCTGCCGGGCGTCTACAACGTGTACAACGCGCTCGCCGCGGCCGCCCTGGCCCTGCGCACGGGAGCCGGATTGGAGCATGTGCGCGACGGGCTGGAGCGGTTCTCGGCCGCGTTCGGCCGGTTCGAGCGGGTGCAGCTGGAGTCCGGCGACGCCGTGCTGCTCCTGGTCAAGAACCCGGCCGGCGCCAACGAGGTGATCCGCACGCTGGCCGGCGATGGACGGGAGAAGACGCTGCTGGTGGCCCTGAACGACCGCGTCGCGGACGGCCGCGACGTGTCCTGGATCTGGGACGTCGACTTCGAGCTGCTGGCTCCCCAGGCTGGACACGTGATCTGCACCGGCACGCGCGCGGCCGAGATGGGCATGCGGCTGAAGTACGCCGACGTGCCGGAGTCGCGGATCGAGGTCGAGCCTGAGATGGCCGCTGCCATCGACCGTGTGTCGGCGGCCGCCTCGGGTACCGCCTACCTGCTCGCCACCTACACCGCGATGCTGGAGCTGCGCGGGCTGCTCGAGCAGCGCGGCCTCGTGCGACCGTTCTGGGAGGAGGCGGCATGAGCGGGCTGCGCGTCGCCCACCTCTATCCCGAGCACCTGAACATCTACGCCGACCGCGGCAACATCGCGGTGCTCGAGCATCGCTGCCGCTGGCGCGACATCCCGTTCGAGGTGGTCGGCGTCGGCATCGGCGATGTGCTCCCGGACGCGGATCTCTACTACATCGGCGGCGGCCAGGATCGCGACCAGCTGCTGGTGGCGGGCGACATCGCGCGGCATGCGGAGCCGCTGGCGGAGCAGGTGGCGGGCGGCTCCGCCGTGCTGGCCGTCTGCGGCGGCTACCAGCTGCTCGGGCACTACTACCGCGGCTATCAAGGGGACGAGATGCGCGGGATCGGGCTGGTCGATCTCGTCACCGAGGCCGGTAGCACGCGGATGATCGGCAACATCGTGCTCGAGTGCTCGCTCGACGGCGGCCCCGCGCGCCGGCTGGTCGGCTTCGAGAACCACGCCGGCAGGACGACGCTGGGCAAGGGCCTGGAGCCGCTCGGCCGGGTCGTGGCCGGGAACGGCAACAACGGCCGGGACGGCGGCGAGGGCGTGCGTGCCGGCTCGGTGGTCGGCACCTACGTGCACGGCCCGCTGCTGCCGAAGAACCCCTGGCTGGCGGACTGGCTGATCGGGCGTGCCCTGCGCGGCCCGAGTGAGCCGCTCGCCCCGCTGGACGACCATCTGGAGGACGAGGCGCAACGGGTGGCCGCGCGGATCGCCGCGCGCTGAGCAATCGGGGGAGCGACCGGTGCCGGCCGCTCCCCCATGCCGCGAACGTGCTCCCGGGAGGGAGGTGGGAGCCGTTCGCGTGATCTCAGCCGGCCAGGCGGCCCCTGACCCGGCGCAGCAGGCGGCTGCGCCGCGCGGCACGGCGGGCACGGCGACGCTCTCCGGCGAGCCTGGTGAACAGCTCCTGCTCGGTCTCACGGCGGGGATGGCCGTGGGTGTGGATGACGCGGATGGGAATCATCAGGATTTCTCCTCATTGTCTATCATCATTATGCGGTACCAGCGTACGGGCACGTGCGAGCGTCCGTCAAACCGCTTAACGCCGCCTGAACACGGACGCGCTCAGCGCGCCCAGAGCTGGCCCAGGTGCACGAACGGGTCGCCCGGCGTCCACCGCTCGAGAAACCGGTGGATCGGCGGGCGCACGTCGAGCGCCGACAGCTCGGCCAGCGGCACCAGCCGGTGTCCCCGGATCGCCGCGTCGTCCGTCGCGATCCCGGCGAACTGGTCGTCCGGCACTGCACCGGCGAACAGCAGGTGGACGACATGCTTGCGCGGCCACTGATCTGCCGGGGAGATCGACTCGGCGATGGCGATCGGGCCGTCCAGCGTCACCGACCGCAGCGAGCACTCCTCGTCCAGCTCGCGCAGCAGCGCTTCGTGCAGCGACTCCCCCTCCTCGACGCCGCCTCCCGGCAGCAACCAGTACGAGCGGCCGAGCTTCGCGTGGTTGCACAGGAGCACCGAGTCGCCGCGGCGGATCAGCGCCGCCACCCGGATGCGCGGCTCGCTCACCGGCCTTCCGCCGACGACGATCCGAAGCCCCGCTCCGCGCGCTCGGACTCGGGCAGCCGTTCGACCTCGTGCAGCGCGATCCGCGGCAGCGCCAGCACCACCAGCTGGGCGATGCGGTCGCCGACCTCCACGGTGAAGTCGTGCTCGGGATCCGTGTTCAGCAGCACCACCCGCAGCTCTCCGCGGTAGCCGGCGTCGATCAGACCGGGAGAGTTAACCACGGTGATGCCATGCCGTGCCGCCAGCCCTGAGCGCGGCTGCACGAATCCGGCGTGCCCGGAGGGGATCGCGACCGCGAGTCCCGTCGCCACCGTGCGGCGCTCGCCGGGGCCGAGCACCACCCGCTCCACGCTGGCGAGGTCGAGCCCCGCGTCGTCCGCGTACGCAGCGGTCGGCACGCGCGCGTCCGGATGCAGCCGCTGGAACGCGACCGCGACGCTCACCGATCGTCCGCGCGGTATCGCTCGAACCGGCTGACCAGGCGCTGCGGCAGCCGTGCAGTCACCAGCACGCCCTCCGCCCCGTCCTCCCGCGCGCTGATCGGCGCGCCCGACTCATACAGCGCCGACAGCGTCGCGCCGCTGTCGTGTGGCAGCAGCAGGCGCACGTCCACGAAGCGGTCGGCGAAGAACTCGGCGACACGCTGCTTGAGGACGTCGAGCCCCTCTCCGGTCCGCGCCGAAACCAGCACCGCCCCCGGGTGCCGGTTCGCGATCCGCCGGCGCGAGGCGGAGTCGACCACGTCGATCTTGTTGAGCACGAGCAGCTGCGGGATCTCCTCGGCGTCGATGTCGTCCAGCACCGCGCGCACGCTCGCGAGCTGCCCGGCGAGCTCCTCCTCGTCGGCGGAGGCGTCGGCCACCAGCAGCACGAGGTCGCCCGCGAGCGTCTCCTCGAGCGTGGCCGCAAACGCCTCCACCAGCTGGTGGGGCAGCTTGCGAATGAACCCGACGGTGTCGGTGACGAGGTACGAGCGGCCGCCCTCGTGGAAGGACCGCGTGGTCGGGTCGAGTGTCTCGAACAGCCGGTCGTTGACGCTGACGTGGCTGCCGGTGAGGGCGTTCAGCAGCGTGGACTTGCCCACGTTCGTGTACCCGGCCAGCGAGACCGTCGGCGTCTCGTTCCGCGACCGCTCGCGGCGCATGACGTCGCGGCGGGCGGCGACGTCCCGGAGCCGGCCGCGCAGGAGCGCGATCCGGCGCCGCGCCATCCGGCGGTCGGACTCCAGCTGCGACTCGCCGGGGCCGCGGGTGCCGATGCCGCCGCCCAGGCGCTCGAGGTGCTTCCACATGCCCCTCATCCGCTGCAGGTTGTATTCCAGCTGGGCCAGCTCGACCTGGAGCTTGCCCTCGGCGGTGTGGGCATGCTGCGCGAAGATGTCCAGGATCACGGCCGTGCGGTCGACGACTCTCGACTGCAGCTCGTCCTCCAGCCGGCGCTGCTGCCGGGGGGTGAGCTCGTCGTCGCACACGACCACCTCGGCGTGCAGGCGCGAGCACAGCTCCTTCAGCTCCTGCAGCTTGCCGGGTCCGAGGTAGGTGCTCGGGTGAGGTCCCGGGCGATGCTGGACGACGGTGGCGACGGTCGTCACGCCGGCGGTGCGGAGCAGCTCCTCCATCTCGAGCAGCATCGGGCCGCCGTCCTCGCCGGGCGGGACGGTGAGCATGATGACGCCGCGCTCGGGCGCGACGCCCGGCGATGCGCCGTTACGGGAGGCCGCGTCCATCCACCTGAGTATAGGGGCCGGCCTGGGCCGCGCCCGGGCGCTCAGACGGCGACGCGCAGGTGCTGCTCGATCCGGTCGACCGCCTCGCGCAGCCGGTCGTCGGGCAGCGTCAGCGACAGCCGCACGTAGCCCTCGCCGTTCGGGCCGAAGGAGGCCCCGGGCGAGAAGACCACCCCGGCCTGCTCGAGCACGAGCTCGGTGAACGACACCGACGTGTGCCCCTCGGGCACCGGCACCCAGATGTACATCGTCCCGCGTGGTGGGGTGACCTCGATGCCGACCGCCCGCAGTGCCGCGACGGCCAGGTCGCGTCGGCGCCGGTAGACGTCGCACATCTCGCGCGCGACGGCGCTGCCCTCGCCGAGCGCCCGCACACCGGCCATCTGGATGGCGTCGAACATCCCCGAGTCGATGTTGGTCTTCAGCTTCCACAGCGCATGGATCATCTCGGCGTTGCCCACCGCTGCGCCCACCCGCCAGCCCGTCATGTTGTAGGCCTTCGACAGCGAGAACATCTCGATCCCCGCTTCCTTGGCTCCGGGCGCCTGCAGGAAGCTCGGCGCCACGTACCCGTCGAAGGTGATCTCCGAGTAGGCGTTGTCGTGGACGATCGGGATCTCATGCTCCAGGCCGAACCGCGCCAGCCGCTCGAAGAAGTCGTCTCCGATCACGGCACCGGTCGGGTTGTTCGGGTAGTTGCAGAAGAGCAGGTTGGCGCGTGCGCGGTCTCGCGGGCCGATGGCGTGGAGATCCGGCTGGAAGTCGGCCCCCGCCGTGAGCGGCATCAGCACCGGCTCGGCGCCGCAGAGCAGCGGACCGGACGTGTAGACGGGATAGCCCGGGTCGGCCGCGAGGCAGGCGTCGCCCGGATCGAGCATCGCCCAGCAGATGTGCGCGACGCCCTCCTTGCCGCCGAGCAGCGGCAGCACCTCGGTCTCCGGGTCG
>DASSEV010000063.1:0-43287 GCA_035695105.1 Gaiellales bacterium | reverse complement strand
TGATTGATGTCACGGGGCCTGTGACGGCAGTTCGGCCTCGTTGCGCGGTATCGGCCCGGTTCGGGCTCTGACCCCGAACCGGGCCGTGCACGGCGCTCGGGTGGTTCCCGTTGCGGGCTGTGACGCCGCCGACCCGAACCGGCTGTCACAGGCCGTGACGGAGCTGTCACGGTCGGCCCGCGGCGCTCGTCTGGAACGTCGCGTTGGCCGCGCCGGTCGCTACCGCGGCCGTGAATAGCAGGGCGGCCAGTCCCGTGCGCCCCGTCGACCACAGCGCCGCCGCGGCGATCGTCC
Organism: Gaiellales bacterium; assembly: GCA_035695105.1. GTDB lineage: Bacteria > Actinomycetota > Thermoleophilia > Gaiellales > JAICJC01 > JAICYJ01. The sequence continues at coordinate 42,993 of DASSEV010000063.1, read as the reverse complement.
ACACGCCCAGCTCCAGCACCAGCCGCGCGGCCAGCGGCAGGTCGATTCGCCGGCGAGGCGCGAGGAACGTGGCCCAGAACGCCATCAGCGCCACCGCGAGCACCGCGCCCAGGATCACCCCGGCGATCCCGCCCGCCGCCCTGTAGCCCCCGTACGCCACGGCCGCCACGGCGCCGAGCTCGCAGAGGAACCGCACCGTCAGCACCGCGCCGCGGAATGCCACGGACGGCGTCAGCTGCTCGTGCGCGCCATCCGCTCGTCGATCGCGGATCGCAGCCGCGCCCCGACCTCCGGATACCGCGCCGACATGTCCCGGAACGCCGACCGCGTCATCACCGCCACCCGCGAGGGCGTCGTCGCGAGCACCGTCGCCGTGCGCCGGTCTCGCTCGACCAGCGCGATCTCGCCGAAGAAGTCCCCCGCGTGCAGCTCCGCCACCGTCTCGTCGCCCACCCGCACCTCGCACGTGCCCTCGAGCAGCACGAAGAACTCGTGCCCGAGCGTGTCCTCGACCGCCAGCGGCCGGTTGGGCCCCACGTCGACCTCGTCGATCATCGGGCCCAGACGCTCCAGGTCCTTGGACGAGAGCCCCTGGAACAGCGGGACATCCTGCAGCTTGTGGGCATCCATCGCGCTCTCCTGATCGGGGCGAACGACCATACCGGCTGGACAACGGGCGCGCCACCGCGCCAACGAGCCGGCCTCGCCTCAGCCCTTGCTGAACTCGCTCGCCTCGCGCCGCTCGTCGACCTTGGCCTGCACCCGCTCTGCAACCAGCGGCATCGAGCCCATCATCGAGCGGAACCCGCGCTCGTCCATCACCATCAGCCGCATCGGCGACGTCGCCTTCACCGCGGCCGTGCGCCGGTCATGGTCGAGCAGCGAGATCTCGCCGAAGAAGTCGCCCGGCGCCAGATCCGCGAGGTGGATCTCCCCGTCCATCGCCTCGGCCGTGCCCGACAGGATCACGAAGAACTCGTGCCCGAAGTCCTCGTGCCGGATCAGCCGGTGGTTGATGTCGACGTCGATCACGTCCGACCATCCCGCCAGCTGCTGCAGCTGCTGCGGCGTCAGCCCGTGGAAGAGCGGCAGCACCCGCAGGTCGGCGGCATCCATGGCGGGATCGTACCGGCGTCAGATCGCCCGCGCGCGGCGCTCGAACGCGCGGGCGATGTCGGAGATCGACACCAGCCCCACCAGGCGCTCGCCGTCGAGCACCAGCCCCCGCTGCAGCGGGTCGGCCGACAGCCGTCCGGCGGCGTCGGTCAGCGACTGCTCCTCGCCGAGGAGCACCACGCCCGAGAGCGGCGTCATCACGTCCGCGACCCGGGTCGCATCCCAGTCGCCGCGGGGGACGGCGGCAACGCTGCGGAACGGCAGCATGCCGACCACCCGCTCACCGTCGAACACCGGGTAGGTGGTGTACCGCTGCGCCCAGACCACCGCGTTCACGAACTCCTGCAGGCTGAGGCTCGGCAGCACGCACACCGGGTCGCGCTCGATCACGTCCGCCACCGTCAGGCCGTCGAGCAGCGAGCGCACCTGCTCCGTGCGCCGCTCCCCGGTCGCCGCCATCAGCAGGAACAGGCCCATCACCGACAGCCAGCCGAAGCGCGGATCCTGCGCCGCCAGCACGCCGGCGATGCCGACGCCGACCAGCACGATGCCGAACCCCCGCCCGATGCCGGCCGACACCCTCGTCGCCGCGCTGCGGTCGCGCTGGAACCGCCACAGCACCGCATGCAGGATCCGCCCGCCGTCCAGCGGGTACGCCGGGATCAGGTTGAACGCGAGCAGGAACAGGTTCGCGACGGCCAGCATCGACACCACGCCGTCCACCGCCGACGGCAGGTCGAGCAGCAGCGACGCCGCGGCGAAGCCGAACCCGAGCACGCAGGTCACGACCGGCCCGGCCAGCGCCACGCGGAACTCCACGCCGGGCCCCGCGAACTCGCCGGTGATCCGTGCGACCCCGCCGAACAGCCACAGCGTGATGCCCTGGATCTCCATCCCGTTCCGGCGCGCGATGAACGCGTGCCCCAGCTCGTGCAGGATCAGGCCGCCGAAGAACAGCCCGGTCAGGGCGACGGCCATGACGAGGTACGTCCGGCTCGAGAGCCCAGGGTTGCTGGTCGGGAACACGTCGCCGGAGTAGTTCGCGATCACCAGCACGACCACGGGCAGCCACGTCCAGCTGGCTCCGATCGGGATGCCGGCGACGCGGCCGAAGGGGATCACCTGACGCATTCTGGCAGTCTAGGGGGAGGGGACGACCGCGCCCGCGCGGTGGATCACGAACCCGGCGTCCCGCCGAACCGGTCGACCAGCGCCAGGATCGTGCAGATCTGGCGGAATCCCAGCCGCTCCAGGATCGGTCGCGACATCTCACCGGCCTGCGTGATCAGCACGGGCGTGCCGGCGGCGGCCGCGTCGTCCCACCGTGCGCGAACGAGCGCGCGGTACGCGCCTCGGCCGCGGTGATCGGGGAGGGTGGATCCGGCGTTCAGCATGACCCCGTCGGGAAGGAACGTCGCCGACGCCGTGCCGATGTCGGTGCCGTCGATGCTCGCGATGTAGCGTCGTGTGACCTCGGGATTGCGAGTCTCCCATCGAGTCTTCACCTGCTCGTCCGAGGGCACCGATCCGCCGAAGGCCAGATTTGCGATGGCCTCGGTCACGATGTACTCCTCGAACGACTCCGCCATCCGCACGGTCACCTCGGGCGGACCGGCCTCCGGTTCGCGGTCGAGCACCATCCCGGCCTGGTGGCTGTCCCGCTCCGCCCACTCCATGCCCCTCGCGAGCAGCAGCTCCGCCAAGTTTGCCGGCCGCGCCGTGCTGCCGATCTCCCAGGCGCATGCGTCCCGGCCGCGCTCGATCAGCAGCTCATGGACGTCCGCGATCACCGCGTCGACCTCCTCGGGCTCGAACCGGAACCGCTGGACGACCGTCCACCCGGGGCCCTCGCCGGGGCCCAGCCAGACCACGAACCGGGGGTCGACGATCCGCTCCTCGCCGTCGCGGAGCGGCGCGTGGGTGTTCGGCTCGTCGGCGAGGGCGAGGATGCGGTCGTTCATCCGAACCGATCCAGCAGGACGGTGATCTCGCCGACCACCCGGAACCCGAGCCGCAGCAGGATCGGCTGGGACATCGGCTCGGACTGGGTGACGAGCACGTCGCGACCACGCGCCGTCGCCTCCTGCCAGCGGCGGTGCACGAGCGCGCGGTATGCGCCCCGGCCCCGGAACTCCGGCAGCGTGAGCGCGCCGCCGAGGAACGCGGCGCGGTCGTGGTCGAGCCATGTGATGTCGGCGGTGGCGACCGCACGGCCGTCGATGCGGGCCAGGTACCGGGTGACGAACCCCGGGCCCCGCAGCCACTCGTCGGAGGGGTGCCAGCCGTCCGCCTTCGCGAAGATGGCGCGCACCTCCTCGAGCTGTTCGGCCGTCTCCACCTGCTCCGTCTTGACCCCGGCCGTAGCGCTCACCGGCTCCTCCGTGCAGGCGAGGGCCAGCATGCGCCCGTGCTCGGCCATCCCGGCGGCCCGCAGCCGGTCGGCGAGCCCGGCCGGCGTGGCCGCGCTCCCCACCTCCCAGGTTGCCTCGACGCGGCCGGCCTGGCGGAAGCGCTGCCGCGCGTCTGCGATCGCACCCTCGAGGTCGTGCCCCTCGAGGCGCAGGTGCGAGACGATGTTCATGTCCGGGTCGGGATCCGGCCCGATCTCGATCAGGTATCGCGGATCCAGGATGCGCAGGGAACCGCTCCCGGCCGGCGGCTCCGGTGACGGCGGCGATTCCGCAAGGTCCCGCAGCTCGGCGGCGTCGAGCGGCGTCAGACCGCCAGCCGCTCGCACGTCCGCACCACGTTCGCCCGGTGCTCCTCGGGATCGCTCGCCCCGCCCCGTGCCGGGAACGGGATCTCGTCCGCGCCGTCGGAGGTGTTGCCTGATTCGGCGAAGGCGATCAGCCGCTCCACGTAGTCGAGGTCCTCGGCGGCGATCTCACCGGCCCGGGCGGCGGTGTGCGGGCTGCCGTGCCCGACCACCACGTGGGCGGGCTGGTGCCGCTCGATCAGGCCCATCAGCGTGTGCAGCGTCGCCCGGTAGTTCCATGCGGAGTCGTAGATGAACGGCACCTCGTGCTCGGAGAGGTAGTCGCCCACCACGAGCAGGCCCTCGTCGGGCAGCCAGGTCGTCACGCCGTCCGGCGTGTGACCGGTGGTGGAGTGGCACTCCGCGCGCCAGGGCCCGAGCTGGAAGGCGTCCGGGGTCGACGGCAGCTCCCGATCGACGCGGAGCCCGTCGAGCCCCTCGAGCGGCACGCCGTAGACCCGGGCCTGGCTCTCGACCGACGCCTTCGCCTCGCCCGAGCGGATCCGCGCCGCGGCGGCTCCGCCCGCCCAGACGGTCGCGCCTGGGAGCAGCCCGATGCCCATCACGTGATCCCAGTCGGCATGGGTGATCAGCACGTGGGACGCGCCGTCGCGCGCGGCCTCCTCGACCTCCCAGGGGGCGATGCCGGGATCGACCAGCAGGCGCTCGCCGTCACGCGCAACCTCGAGCGTGGTCGTCTGCCACAGCACGCTCGGCCACCACGTGGTCGACGGGCTGATCAAGCGGGCGCGCGGCATCGGCGTGAGTGTAGTGTCCGGGGATGCGTGTCGGGATCGACATGATCGAGATCGATCGCGTCCGCGCCGCCCTCGCGAAACGCCCGCGGTTCGCGGAGCGCGTCTTCACCGAGGCGGAGCGCCGGTACTGCTTCTCGCGCCCGAACCCGGCCCAGCACTTCGCCGCGCGCTTCGCCGGCAAGGAGGCAGTGGGGAAGGCGATCGGCTGTGGCGTGGAGTTCATGTGGCGCGACATCGAGATCAGCGGCCGGCCGAAGCCGAGCGTGTCGCTGTCCGGCCAGGTGGCCGAGCTCGCGCAGCGGTTCGGCGCCGGTGACGTCGACCTCTCGATGACGCACTCGAAGGGCATGGCCGCGGCGGTCGCGATCGTTCACCCGCGCTGATCGCACTTCGCCGAGCCGGTCTCACCGGGGATCCGAGCCATCAGGGGATCCGCGTAGCGACAATCGGGTGAATCTGGCAGACGACGGCCGGGCGGTCACCGTTGTCGACGCACCGGCTACCGGTCACGCTCCGGAGCGTTGGTTCACTGAGGATCCGACCGAGTGAGGTGAGGGCCGTGCGTGTCGCGCAACGCCGTCCGTATCCCGTTGCTTCCATCGCCGTCTGTCTGCTGGCTGTCCTGGCGGCAGCGGCGTGCGGCGGCGGCTCCGGCGGTTCGTCGACGAGCCAGCCGTATCGCGTCTCACCGGTCAGCTCCGATATGGCCTATGCCAAGCGGGTGCTGGTGCAGATCGCCGATCTCGGCGTCGATTGGTATCCAAGCCGAGCGTCGGAATCCAGCGACGCATGCCTGAAGGCGGCGAACCCGCCGGCTACGAAGACGGGTGACTCGGGCGCGCCGGCGTCCTACGTGGAGGGAAGCAGCCTCTCGGTGCGGTCGGCCACGGATGTCTACAAGACCTCCGGGCAGGCCCACGCAGTGATGGCGGCATATCGCAGCCCGGCCTATCAGAAGTGCTACCGCGCGCAGGCCGTCAAGGATCTCCAGTCCTCGGCAAAGGGCGGCAGCACGTACGGAGCTGTCCAGATGACCAAGCTCCCCGTGCAACCGGCCGGGAACGAGACCGTCGCGTACAGGGTCACCGTCCCCGTCACCAGCGGCGGCACGACGCTCTACTTCGACCTCGTGGGAGTGCGGTCGGGACGCGCCGTCGCCCGGTTGGTGTTCGGCGCCGAGGGCGGACCGTTCACCGGATCGGAGGAGCAGAACGTCGTCAACGTCATCGCCGCTCGGGCCGGGAGTACGGCGACACAGCCGCTTTCCCCAGCGCTGACCGACTCACAGCTCACGTTCGTCGGGGATCTGCTCGACTCCTACGGGCAGCTGCACCGGGCGTACTACGACCATGTGAATCATTGCAACCAGACGTCAACCAGCCCGACCTCGTGGTCCTCGTGTATCGACAAGGCCTACCACTCCTCCGGCTTGCTCGAGAAGGGAAGGCAGATGCTGGTTGCGATCGGTCAGCTGGCCGACAGCACGTCGGGGCCGTGCAACGCGGCGCTCACCCGGTACGAAGCGCGCCTGAAGACCGAGGTCAGCCTCGAGTTCCGGCTGCACGACGCCGTGTCGCATTTCCGCGGCAAGAGCGTCATCGAGGCGCTGGCGAAGGCCGACGATCGCAACATCCCCCTGATGCTGAGCGCCTCGGATCGTGTGCAGGCGCAGTGCCTGGGCGTTTGAGGTGCGCGCCGGAGCAGTCGTCGCGCTCACCGCGGCGGCTGCTCTGACGGCTGCATGCAACGGCCACGCGAAGGTTGCCAGCTCGACAGTCTCGCCCGGCAGGGGAGGCACCGGCTTCGCGCCGGTGACCGCGCGTGACCGCGGCCAGGCAGCAGCCGGCGCCCGAACCTACGTCGACCTGCTGACCAGTCACCGCCTTTCCGAAGCGCGGGTGTTGACTGCGGCGGGCACGCCGGCGGCGCGCCGGAGCCTGCTCGACCTGGAGACCTGGCTCACCAGCCTGCCCTCAGAGGATCACCGGGTGATCGCCAGAAGCGTTGATGACAGCCCGTACCCGGTTCGCACGCGGGTCGCGCTGGACGTTCGCGTCGGCCCGCCTCGGGGCTCGCCATGGTTGCGCGTCGGGCGGTGGACGTTCGCATCTGTCGATCGCGCCGGCAGCTGGCGCGTGATCCGCGAGCTGGATGGCGGTCGCGTGGCCGTGGGCGGGCTGATCAACTTCCGGATCCCTGTCTCGGTCACCGGCCACCGGGGCACCGTCGTCACCGGCTCCCTCGACGACAAGCCCGACGCGCGCATGATCGTCCGCGTGCTCGATGCGGCAGCGCCCGGACTCGCGCGGCGCTACGGTCACAGCCGCGCCGTCGATCGCCCGGTGGTGCTGCTCGCGAGCAGTCCCGACGCCGCGCGCCTGGTATGCGACTGCTGGTTTCCGAAGTCCGCCGTGGCTGTCAGCACGGACGGACTCATCGTCGTCAGCCTGGCGTCCTGGTCGGCATACGGTCGGGTCATGCGCGCCGCCATCATCGTCCACGAGCTGGCGCATTCGGCGATGACCGGCGCGCTCAAGCCCCGCCACCTGCTTCCGACGAGCCTGGAGGAAGGAGTGGCGAGCTTCGAGGAGTATCGCTACGCGGCCCGCCACGGTCTCATGGAGCCGCTCGGCGACCTGGCAGCCGCCTACCGTGCCGGCTATCCCAGCGAGCGACGCTGGCGTTCCACGCTGCCCCGCTGGGGCCTGACGAACCTCGGCCAGATCCGCCTCGCATACGCAGATGCCCTTGCCATCGTGCATGCCGTCGCGACGCAGCACGGCGGCGTCGCGGCCGTGATGCGGCTCGCGACCGCGTTCGATCGACTGGATAGAACGCATGGGCCATTCACGCCGTCCGAGCTCGAATCGGCGTTTCAGAGCGCCACCGGGATGTCGTTCGAGCGGATCGCGCAGGAGGCATCGGCATGGGTGGCGGCCCGTGCCGCAGCCGAAGCGTCCTCCGGCCTCGCGCATTACACCCCCAGCGAGGGGTGGGCGCCGAGAGAACCGCGCCGCGCGCGGTACGCACCGCTCGGATCGTGAGCCCGCCGTCCCGGTTACGATGGTGACGGTGAACACTCGAGACAGCCGCAACGGGTTGGCCCCGCAGACCGGCTTGTGCAGCGGCCTTCGGAACCTGGCGGCCGCTCAGCCGCGATGAACGAGCTGCTCCCGCTCTACGACGCCGGGGAGATGCGCGCGCTCGACCGCGCCGCGATCGAGACGCTCGGCCTCCCCGGAGCCGTCCTAATGGAGCGGGCCGGGCTGGGCGCGGCGCACGAGATCATCGAACGGTTCGGCGATGCCGGGCCCGCCGTGATCGTCGCCGGAGGAGGCAACAACGGCGGCGACGGGTTCGTGGTGGCGCGTCACCTGCTGGCTGCAGGCCTCGACGCCCGGGTGCTCCTGCTTGGGGCCTCGACCGGGCTGGGGGAGGATGCGCGCCGGTGCCTGGACGTGGCGGAACGGCTGGGCGTGCCGGTCACGCGGCGACCCCAGGCCGCCGCCGTCCGCAGAGCGCTGCGCGGCGCCGGAGTGATCGTTGACGCGCTGTTCGGCACCGGATTCTCCGGGGCCCCGCGGGCAGCCGCCGCCGCGGCGATCGAGGCGATCAACGCGGCCGGGCGCCCGGTCGTCGCGCTCGACGTGCCCTCCGGCGTCGATGCGTCGGACGGCACGGTGGGCGGCGCAGCCGTGCGTGCCGACCTCACCGTCACCTTCCATGGCCCCAAGCTCGGGCTCGTGGTCGCACCCGGCAGCGGGCACGCAGGGCAGGTGGTCGTGGCCGACATCGGCATCCCGCCGCAGCTCGAGGTGCCGACCGCCGCGGCGCTCGCGACCAGGTCGTTGCTCGACCTGGTTCCCCGCAAGGGGCGTGACTCGACCAAGTACGCGGCCGGCTCCGTGCTCGTCGTCGGCGGAGCCCCCGGGTTCGCCGGGGCCCCCGTCATGGCGGGCCGGGCGGCGCTTCGCGCCGGCGCCGGCGTGGTCTGGCTGGCCGTCCCCGGCGACGTCGCACCCCAGATCGCCACGGTGCACCCGGAGCTGATGGTGCGGGAGCTGCCCGACGGGCTGGAGCTGGCGGAGCGTGCCGGCGCGGTCGCGGTCGGGCCTGGGCTGGGCCGCGGCGAGGACGCCGGCAGGCTGGCGCGCCGGCTTGCGCAGCGCCACCGCGGTTCGATCCTGGTTGACGCGGACGCCCTCTTCGCCATCGCGGGGCGTCTCGAGCTGACCGCACGGCGCCGCGTTCCGGCCGTGCTCACACCGCACGAGGGCGAGATGGCGCGGCTGCTCGGCCGCGACTCGGGCTGGGTGCAGGCGAACCGCCTCGCCGCCGTCAGGGAGGCGGCCGCGGCGTCACGTGCCGTCGTGCTGCTGAAGGGGGCGGACACCCTGATCGCCTCGCCCGGCGGCGAGCGCGTCGTGGTGTCAGTGTCGGATACGCCCGGCCTCGCGACGGCCGGCAGCGGCGACGTGCTGACCGGCGTGATCGCCGCGATGCTGGCAAAGGGCCTGGAGCCGTGGACGGCGGCCTGCTGCGGCGCCGTCATGCACCAGCGGGCGGGGCGCCGGGCCGCGGAGGCGCTGGGGCCCGACGGTATCATCAGCGGCGACGTGATCGAGGCCCTGCCCGGAGTGCTGAAGGAATGAGGGCCGCGAGGTGGTAGCCCGGGCGCAGCGGCTTGCCCGGGCGACGGTCACCGTCGACCTGGCCGCGGTCACGGCCAACGTCGAGCGGCTCCGCCAGGTCGCGGCGCCGGCCGAGGTATGGGCGGTGGTGAAGGCGGACGGCTACGGGCACGGTGCCAGCGCGGTTGGTGGTGCGGCGCTGGCCGCGGGCGCGGCCAAGCTCTGCGTCGCGACGTGGGAGGAAGCCCGGGCCGTGCGATCCGCGCTGCCCGATGCGCCGGTGCTGGTCATGTCGCCGCTGGCTCCGGGCGAGGAGGCGGAGGTGGCCGGAGTCGAGGTGGCCGTCAGCTCCGTCGAGGGTTTCGCGCGGCTGCGGTCGGCGGCGCGCGAGCCGGTCGCGGTGCACGTCAAGGTCGACACCGGCATGGGCCGCTGGGGCATGGGGGAGGAGGACGGCCTGCGGGTGGCGGACGAGATCCGTGGATCGGAGCATCTGCAGCTGGCCGGCCTGATGAGCCACCTCGCTGCGGCGGACTCGGATCCCGACCACACGCGCCGGCAGGTCGAGCGGTTCGCGCGGCTCTCGGAGCGGTTCCCGCCCTCCACACGGCACATCGCGAACACGGCGGGGGCGCTCGCCTTCCCGGAGGCTCGTTTCGATGCGGTGCGAAGCGGCATCGCCGTCTACGGTCTCTCGCCGTTCAACGATGCGCCCGACGCGCACGGCCTGACGCCCGCGCTGCGCCTCGAGAGCTACGTCGCACAGGTGAAACGGCTGGAGACGGGCGAGAGCGCCGGGTACGGCCGCCGCTTCGTGGCCGAGCGGCCGACCTGGATCGGTCTGGCGCCGGCCGGCTACGCCGACGGCGTGCCGCGGCTCCTGTCCGGCCGCATGGACGTGCTCGTGCGCGGCCGCAGGCGCAGGGTCGCGGCCACGGTGAGCATGGATCAGCTCACCTTCGTGATCGGCGACGAGTGCGACGTCGAGCTCGGGGATCCGGTGGTGCTGATCGGCCGAGACGGGTCCGAGCGCATCGGCGCCGAGGAGTGGGCGCGGCTGTGCGACACGATCAGCTACGAGATCGTGTGCGACATCGCGCCGCGCAGGCGGCGGGTGGAGCATGTCATCGTCGACGGCTGACCTGCTCAACGGCATCCGCGAGCGCGCGCCCGTGCCGGGCGCCTGGCTCGTGGGCGGCAGCGTGCGCGACCTGCTGCTGGAGCGGCCGGTGACCGACATCGACCTGGTCGTCGACGCCGACCCGCGCGCTGTGGCGCGCGACCTCGCCCGCGCGTCGGGCGGCTCGCCGTTCCCCCTGTCCGAGCGCCACGGCGCCTGGCGGGTCGTGACGGACGCCGAGACGATCGACGTGGCCGCCGCCCGCGGCGGCATCGACCACGACCTCGGCCTGCGCGACTTCACGGTCAACGCGATCGCCATCGCGCTCGACGACGGAACCGTCACGGACCCGTTCGACGGCCGCGGCGACCTCGACCGGCGGATGCTGCGCGCCGTGTCGGACGCCGTGTTCACGGACGACCCGTTGCGGTTGCTGCGGCTGCCGCGCATCGCACACGAGCTGGAGTTCGACGTCGATCCGGACACCGAGCGCCTGGCCCGGTCGCAGGCAGCGCTCGCCGACAGGCCGTCCGGCGAGCGGATCTACATGGAGATGCGCCGCATGCTGTGCGGCGGCCGCCCGGCGGAGGCGCTGCGCCTCGCCGAGCGCCTGGGCGTGCTGGACACGGTGCTGCCGGAGGCGGCGCCGCTGCGCGGCTGCCTGCAGAGCGCCCACCACCAGCTCGACGTGTGGGAGCACACGCTCCACGTGATCGAGGCCGTCGCCGACATCGCCGATCATCCGCGGCACTACCTGCCCGGGCACGCCGGCATGGTGCGCGACGAGCTGGACAGGAACGTCGGCGACGAGCTCGCCGCCTGGCAAGCCCTGCGCTTCGCGGCGCTGTTCCACGACATCCGAAAGCCGCAGACCCGGCAGGAGCGCGACGGTCGCGTCAGCTTCATCGGCCACGACCGCGAGGGCGCCGACACTGCCGAGCAGGTGCTTTCACGCTGGAACGCCGCCAACGCGGTGATCCGCTTCTGCAGGGCGATGGTGTCCGAGCACCTGGTGCTCGGCTTCGCGATCCGGCACCGGCCGCTGGACAGGCGACGCGCGTACCGGTACCTGCGCGCGACGGAGCCCTGGCCGTGCTCGAGCGTGGTGCTGTCGCTCGGTGACCGGCTGGCGACCCGCGGGCCGTCGTCGCGGCTGCGGCACCTGCGGCGCCACGCCGAGACGGCCGACGAGCTGCTCGGGCTGATCGCCGTGGTCGAGCATGAGGGCGGCGAGCCGCTGCTGCGGGGAGACGAGATCGCCGAGGCGGCGGGCGTTTCTGGACCGGACATCAGCAGGCTGGTGGCGCTGCTCGCGGAGGAACAGGCCGCGGGCGACGTGACGACACGGGAGGAGGCGCTGGCGTTTGTCAGAGAGCAGGTTTGACAGGACGGCCGACCGCTACGCCGCGTCGGCGGCGGCGAAGGACTGGACGCGGTTCGTCGAGCTCTGCCGGCCGCGGCCTGACGACCGGGCGCTGGACGTCGCGGCGGGGCCGGGCTTCCTGTCGGCGGCGCTCGCGCCGCTCGTCGCCGAGGTGGTTGCGCTCGATGAGTCCGAGGCGCTGCTGTCACACGCGCCCAAGGGCGTGACCCGTGTCGTCGGCGCGGCGGAGCGGCTGCCGTTCGACGATGGAACGTTCACGCTGGTGACGATCGTGAACAGCCTGCATCACGTCGGTGACATGGCGGCGGTGCTGGCCGAGATGGTGCGGGTGCTCGCGCCGGTCGGCCGGATCGCCGTGCAGGACTACCTCGCCGACGACGACCCCGCGACCGCCGAGCGATGGGATGCCGTCGAGCGCCTGCGCGACGGCGGCCACCGGAAGCTGCCGCGCAGGGGCGAGGTCGCTGAGCTGCTTGCGGGCCATGGCTTGCGGCTGGAGGAGGAGCGGGAGTGGCGCACGACCTGGCAGCTCGCGCCCTGGCTGGACATGGCCGATACGCCGCAGGCGGCCCGCGACCACGTCCACGAGATGGTGGGCGCCGACGACTTCGAGGCGACCGCCTGGATGGGGCGCTTCGGCAGGTGAAGGCAGGTCGCGGAGCGAACACCGCCCCGTGGCCGTCACGACCTGCGTGTACCGCGACGGCGCCCGCTCCGACGAGCAGCTGCCGTTCGAGCGGGTGTCGGACGTGCTCCGGGAGAAGGACGTGCTGGTGTGGGTGGACGTGGACGGCCCGACGCTCGAGGAGACCGCCCAGCTGGGCGAGGAGTTCTCGCTGCACCCGTTCGCCCTCGAGGACGCGATGACGCCGCACCAGCGGCCGAAGATCGAGCGCTACGAGGGCTACGTGTTCGTGGTGGCGTACGCCGCCCTGCCGCAGCCCCGCCGTGCGCCGGTGATGGACGAGGTGTCGATGTTCGTCGCCCACAACTACATCGTCACCATCCGTCACGGCGGCGGCACCATGCTCGATGCCGTGCGCGAGCGGATCGACCGCACCCCCTCGCTCGCGCGGGGCGGCGGCTCGCAGATCGCCTACGCGGTGCTGGACGAGATCATCGACGGGTACTTCCCGGTGGTCGAGGGGTTCGAGGATCGCATCGAGCGAGCTGAGGACGACCTGATCGGGGACGGGAGCGGCGATACGTCCGGGTCGCTGGCGGAGGCGTTCCAGATCAAGCGAGATCTGCTGACGTTCCGCCGGGTGGTGGCGCCGCTGCGCGACGTGCTGGGGCGCGTGGTGCACATCGACCAGGCGGTGCTCGGGGTCGACCTCGACACCGAGTTCCGGGATCTGTACGACCACGTGCTGCGGGTCTACGACGAGCTCGATACCCAGCGCGATCTGGTCACGAGCATCCTCGAGGCGCACCTGTCGGTGGTCTCGAACCGCCTGAACCTGGTGGTGCTGAAGCTGAGCTCCTGGGCAGGGATCGTGCTGGTTCCGACGCTGATCGCCGGCATCTACGGGATGAACTTCGATCACATGCCGGAGCTGCACTGGCGGCTGGGCTACGTCTACGCGCTGGCGCTGATGGGTGGAAGCGCACTGGTGCTGTGGGTGCGGTTCAAGCGGGCCGGCTGGCTGTAGCCGGGGTCGGACCTCCGGTCTGACCCCGTTGACGGTGGAGGTGGGCGCGCGTCAGCGCGGCCCACTCCCTGTGGCCGTTGTCAGTCGAAGCGGTGCCGGCCCGAAGTCCGGCACCTGGTTCCCACATCAACGGGGTCAGGTCGGAGACCTGACCCCCAGCGACAGCTCCGCCACCGTCTCATACCGCGCTCCACCCGGCGACAGGTGCGACCGCAGCAGCTGCACCGTCTCCACCTCGAACGCCGGCGGAGCCGGCGCGATCGCCTCCGCGCCGATGCCCCGCACGTGCCCGCGGCCCCGTGCCAGCGTGACGTGGGCGTAGCTCCGCAGCGGCTTCGACTGCGCCGGAGCCAGCGGTCTCGCCGCGTCGTGCAGCACCCGCGACAACCGCAGCAGCGGCTCGCTCGCGCTGACCAGCGCCCACAGCATGTACGGCCGCCGCGGCGGTCCGGGCAGCGCATGCCCGATCGCGAGCGTGAACGCCTCCTCCCGGGCCGCCGCACGGCCGAGACGTGCGGCCAGCTCCTCGACCGAATCCCTCGCGACGTCTCCCAGGAAGACGACCGTCACGTGCAGGTTCTCGGCGGGCACGACGCGAAGCTGCGGATGCCCGACGTCAACGGCGTATGCATGGAGGCGCTCGCGCACCGCCGCGGGCGGTGTCGCTGCGACGAACAGGCGGTCGGTCAGGCCGCTTTGGTCGGCTGCTGCCGAGCTTCGACGTCCCGGAGCAGGTCCGCCAGCTTGCACTCCAGATCGTGCGGGGTGCGCACCGGATAGCCGGCCTGCCACTGGCCCGCGATCTCCGTCAGCCGAACGCAGTACATGAGGGTCTGGATGTCGCGTCGGTCGAGCATACGGTTCACCACGTCGTCGTTCGACGGAGCGCCGAACATCCCCTGCTTGGGGTAATCGCAGAACCGGCGGCACGTCCGGAACAAGCTGGTAAAGTGCGCCGCGCAGATGATCAAGGTACTCACTGCAGCGCTCGTCGGCACCATCATCGGCATCGTCGTGATGGTGGTCGTGATCGCCCTCTCCGGCACCGACACGAGCGGCGCGTCGAGCGTCGGTCTGGGCAGCCTGCCGATCTCCACGTTCTCGCCCAGCACCAGCACATCGACGCCCACGAGCGGCGGCTCGAGCACGCCGACCAGCGGCGGCGGCAGCTCGGGCGGCGGCGTGGCCGGTGATGCGAACGCCGGGAAGGCCGTCTTCGCCTCGGCCGGCTGCGCGGGCTGCCACACGCTGGCCCAGGCAGGAGCCACCGGAGCCGTCGGTCCCAACCTCGACACGGCCCTCAAAGCCGACGCGGGCAGCACGCCTCTGGCGGCGTTCATCAAGGAGTCGATCATCGACCCGAACAAGGTGATCGCCAAGGGGTACAGCGCGGGTGTGATGCCGAGCAACTTCGGCAGCTCGCTGTCGAGCACGGACATCAACAACCTTGTCGCGCTGATCATGTCCGGCCAGTAGGCGCGGCGGGCTCAGTCAAGCGTCTGGTAGCGTCAGCGGCATGACGCTCGCCGAGGAGACACGCGTGCGCACGGGCGCCGATGCGCTGGTTGCCGCCCTCGAGGCGCAGGGCGTCGAGGTGGTCTTCGGCATCCCCGGCCAGCATGCGCTCAGCCTGTGGGAGGCGTTGCACGGGTCGTCGATCCGCGCCGTCGTCGTCCGCCACGAGCAGGCCGCCGCCTTCGCCGCCGTCGGGTACGCCCGCACCAGCGGTCGGGTCGGCGTCTGCATCACCAGCACCGGGCCGGGCGCGTTCAACGCCTTCGCAGGCATGGGCGAGGCCGACGCCTCCAGCCTGCGCGTCCTGCACATCACCACGCAGGTGCCCAGCGACGCGGGCGAGCGCGGCTGGATGCACGAGACGGCCGGCCAGACCGGGGCGTTCACTGCGGTCACCCGCCACCATGTCCGTCCGCAGACGCCTGCGGCACTGGCGGCTGCCGTCGACGAGGCGCTGTCCTCCATCACCTCCCGGCCTGGCCCGGCCATGATCGAGGCCCTCACCACCGTGCTGACGGCGCCCGCCGAGCGGGTGGAGCCGCGGGTCACGCCGATTGCGGCGCCCGCCCCCGAACCGGCTGCCGTGGAACGCGTGCGTGCGATGCTGGCCGGCGCTCGGGCGCCGCTGGTCTTCGCCGGCGGAGGCAGCCGCCTGGCGGCCGACCGCGTCGTCGCCCTGGCGGAGGCGCTCGACGCGCCCGTGGTGACCAGCTTCAACGGAAAGGGGGTCATGCCGCCCGGGCATCCGCTGCACGCCGGCTCCTCGCTCGAGGAGCCCTCGATGCGCCGATTGGTGGCCTCGAGCGACGCGTGCATCGCTCTGGGCACGCGCTTCGCCGAGGAGTACACGTGCCACTGGGCGGTGGAGTTCCCCCGCGCCCTGGCGCAGGTCGATCTCGACGCGGCCAGGATCGGTCGCAACTACCCCGTGCGAGAGGGGCTGATCGCGGACGTCGGACTGTTCTGCGACGCGCTGCTCGCGGGCAGCCTTCGGGCCGGCGAGCGCGACGGTGCCGCCGAAGCCCGTGCGGCCCTGGCGGGCCGGCAGTCCGAGGTGGCCGCCCACGGCTTCGAGGCGGAGCGGGAGCTGATGCACCAGCTCGACGTCGCCCTGCCGGACGACGCCATCGTGGTCGCCGACATGACGATCCAGTCCTACTGGGGCGTCCTCTACCTGGATGCACGGCGGCCCGGCGGGTTCGCCTACCCCATGAGTGGTGCGCTTGGCTCGGGCATCCCGACCGCGCTCGGAGCCGTGGCCGCCAACCCGGATGCGCCGGTTGTCGTGCTGGTCGGCGACGGCGGCTTCCTCATGGGCGGCCACGAGCTGGCGACGGTGCAGCAGAACGGCCTCAACATGATCGTGCTGCTGGTAAACGACAGCTGCTTCGGCGTGCTCAAGAACTACCAGATGTCTGCCTACGGCCATGCGAGCTCCGTCGAGCTGGCGTCGCCCGACTTCGAGCATCTCGCCGCGGCGTACGGCGCCGGCTACCGCCGCATCGAGTCGACCGGTGAAACGGGCGAGGCGCTGCGCGAGGCGCTCGCCGGCCGGAGCGAGCGGTCGTGGCTGATCGAGCTGCAGACCGAGCTGGCGGCTCCCCCGCAGTCGATCTGACCGTCGCCGGTAGACTGGATTGATGGAAGCCTCCCGGATCACGACCGAGCCCGCAGACGTCGACTACTCGATGACCGCCGGCGAGCCGCTGCCGGTCGCGGTGCGGGCGCGCGGCGTCTGGATCGAGACGGCCGACGGGCGCCGGTACCTGGATGCGTGCGGCGGCGCGATGGTGATGCTGCTCGGCCACAGCCATCCCCGGGTGGTGGAGGCGCTGCAGCGGCAGTCCGAGGTGCTCAACTTCACCTACCGCTTCTCGTTCCGCAACCGGCCGATGCTCGACCTGGCGGAGCGCATCGCCCGCATCGCGCCGGGCGACCTCGAGTGGTCGTTCTTCAACTCGTCCGGGTCGGAGGCGAACGAGTCGGCGATGCACCTGGCCGTGCTGTACCACGAGCTGCGGGGCAACCCGGCCAAGATCGAGTTTCTCTCGCGCGTCACCTCGTACCACGGCTCGACGCTGGGCGCGCTCTCGCTCTCCGGCTCGCGCTGGCGGGCGCCGTTCGAGTCGCTGCTCCACAAATACGCGGCGGTGCCGAACTCGGACGATGCGGAGCAGGGCGCGGCCGAGCTCGAGGCGGCCATCCTCAGCCGTGGCGCCGAGCACGTGGCGGCGTTCATCCTCGAGCCGGTGACCGGGTCGTCCGGCGCCGCGGTAGACCTCCCCGACGGCTACCTGGCCGCGGTGCGCGAGGTGTGCGATCGCCATGACGTGCTGCTGGTCGCGGACGAGATCGTCAGCGGCTTCGGCCGCACCGGGCGATGGTTCGGCGTCGAGCATCACGACGCCGTGCCGGACGTGATCACGTTCGGAAAGGCGATCGGCGGCGGAGCGGTGCCGCTGTCCGGAATGGTCGCGAGCCGGGCGATCCGCGAGGTGGTCGGAAACGCGCCGAACGGCTTCTCGTACGGCCACACGTTCTCCGGCTACCCGGTCGGCTGCGCCGTTGGCTGTGCCGTGGTCGACGCGATCGAGGAGGAGGATCTGCTCGCCGAGGCGGCGCGCAAGGGCCAGCTGCTGCGCAAGGAGCTGGAGCGCATGTCGGCGGCGCACCCGCTGATGGCGGGCCTGCGTGGCCGCGGGCTGCTGCAGGGCATCGAGCTGCGCCATCCCCAGACCGGGGAGCGGTTCGCGGCCTCCGAGCGGGTGACCGGGCGGCTGACGGCTGCGGCCCGCCGGCGCGGCCTGATGATCTACTCGTGCCCGACGCCGGTGCTGAACCAGCACATGGACGCGGTGCTGCTGGCCCCGCCGCTGATCATCAGCGACGACGAGCTGGGCGAGGTCGTGACGACGCTCGAGGCGGCGGTCTCGGAGGTGGAGGCCTCGCTGTAGCTTCGGGTCAGGCCTCTGGCCTGACCCGCCTGCAGCGCGACCCCTGGCGACACTCACAACGGGGTCAGGCCGGAGGCCTGACCCCCTTCCCACCCACCGGCCGCAGCTCGTCCGATGCGAATGAGGCGATCAGCGGCCGGCCGCGCGTGATCGCTGCCCGCGTCCGCTCGTCCTGCAGCGACGCGTCGTGCGCCTGCTTGCTCGTCCACAGCTCGGTCACGAACACCGTCTCGCTCGGCTCGGGCGCGCGGCTGACCAGGTAGACCAGGCAGCCGTCGTCGTCCGCCAGGGCGGCGGCCGCTTCCCGTAGCAGCGCCTCCAGCTCGTTGCCCTTGCCGGGCACCGCCTCGATGCGCACATGCAGTCCGTAGCCGGCCTCCATCGCGTCCAGTATCGCTGACCGCGAGTCCGTCCGTGACCACGGCTAGCATCGCGCGCTGGATGGGGAGTGTCGAAGCACCGATCGCCCAGCTGCTGGGCGGGCTGTTCGTGGTTGCGGGGGTCGCGAAGCTCGTGCGCTTCGGCGAGTTCCGCCGGTCGCTGGACGGATACCGGCTCGCCCGCCCGCGCACCGTGGTCGCCGCCGCCGTGCCGGCGCTCGAGCTGCTCGTCGGCTGCGCGCTGCTCGCCGGTGCCCCCGCCGCCGGATGGGCTGCCGCCGCGCTGCTCACGGTCTTCACCGGCGCGCTCGTGCTCGAGCTCGCGTCCGGGTCGACACCGCCGTCGTGCGGCTGCCTCCCCGGCGTCTCCTCCCGGCCCGGCCCGCTCACCGTGGTGCGAAACGCCGTCCTCGGTGCGGTTGCGGTCGCCGTCGGCCTCGGTCTGCATCCCCGCCTGGGCGAGGGGTTCTGGGCCGTCACCTACGTTCTGCTCTGGGCCGCGGTGATCGGCCTCGGTGCGCTCGTGCTCGCCCTCTATCGCCAGGTCGGCGTGCTGCATCTGCGGCTCGGCCCGCGCGGTGCCTTCGAGCACGAGGGCGAAGGCCTGCCGCTGGGCGAGCCGGCTCCCGAAGGGCTCGAGGGCAGCCTGGTCGTCTTCACCTCCGAGGCGTGCCCGATCTGCAGCCAGATCGTGCCCGGCCTGCGGCCGCTGTCGAGCGACCACGCGCTCCGCGTCGAGCACGCCCGCTACGAGGACGAGATCGGGCGACGGCTGCACGACTGGTTCATGGTGCCGGGTACTCCCTTCGCTGTCTATGTTGACAACGACGGGCTGGTGCGGGCCAAGGGCACCGTCAACACCCTCGAGCAGCTCGAGGGCGTGGTGATCACGGGCCGCGCCCGCGAGCGGGAGCTGGTGGATGCTCGGGCGGCCTGACGCCGGCGAGCGCCTGGCGCGCCGCCTGGCCTCGTCCCACACCCGCCGGGGGTTCCTCGGCCGGCTGGGCGCCGGCGCGCTGGCCGCGGTCTCCGGCCGGCTGGCCGCGAGCGCGGTCGCACCCGACACCGCCGACGCCCGCTACTACGGATTCTGCGGCCACACCTACACGACCCATCATTGCCCCGGCCCGTACTTCCCGCCCCGGATCGACCGCCACGGCCGGCCGCTGCGGCCGAAGGACGGCCATCGCGTGGACAACCTCGGCCGGCTCGTCAACCGCGACGGCTACGTCGTGGACGAGCAGGGAAACCTTGTGCTCGGCCCCACGGGCCAGCCCGTGCCGCGCGCGCCTCGCACCCGGCTGTGCCAGGACTGGGTGCTCGAGCACTACCACCTGCACGCCCAGTTCGACGGGGGCTGGTACCGCTGCTGCGGCGGCACCATCCGCAAGCTGGTCGACTGCTGCGCCTACACGGCCACGCGGATCAACGGCGACGCGGCGCTGACGGGCTACTGCTACAACGGCCGGAAGGTGTTCTGCGTGCTCTATTACCAGACCACCGTTCCGTGCTGATCCCCGACCCCAACCCCGGCGTCGCGCTGGCGGCGTGCGCTCTCGTCGCCGGCGTCTCCGGCGCCTGGTCGCCCTGAGGATTCTCGATGGTCGAGACCATCGTCCCCGTCGTGCACGGGACACGCACATGGCTCGTGTCGGTGCTGATGTTCGGCATCGGCGCCGTGACGACGGCCGCGCTGCTCGGGCTGGCGCTGGGAGCCGCGCTTCCGGCAGGCGGCCCGGTCGCCGCGCTCCTGGTGGCCGCATTCGCTGCGGCCGAGGCGGCCGCCGAGCTCGGCCTGCTGCGGCTGCCGCTGCCGCAGCTGCGCCGGCAGGTGCCCCAGCGCTGGCGTGAGCGGTACCCCCAGCCCGTCACCGCGCTGCTCTACGGCGCCGGCCTGGGCGTCGGATTCGCGACGTACCTGCCGGTGGCCACGCTCCTGGTGGTCGCCGCCGGCGTCGCCGCGCTGGCCGGGCCGGCAGGCGGCGCCGCCGTGCTGGCGGGCTTCGGGGTCGGGCGGACGCTCGTGCTGGCCGTCTCCACGGCCCGCGTCCGCAGCTGGGAGCAGGCGGGCGGGCGAGTCGAGCGCATGGCACGGCTGGCCGGTCGCGGACGGCTCCGCCGGGCGAACGCCGTGGCGCTTGCGCTGCTCGCGGCCGTGCTGGCCTCGGCAGCGGCGACCGGCCAGGCGCGGGCGGCCACGCGTGTCGACCTGGGCACCGGCTCCGTCTCGGATCCGTCGGCCGCGCCGGGCGTGCTGGCGTTCGACCGCGTCGGCGCCGGCGGCACGCTCACCGGGGTGGTGCGCATGAACGGCACGTACACGGATCTCCCCGGGATCGAGCCCGACGTGGACGGCACGCAGGTGGTGGTGGACACGGGCCCGGCCTTCGAGATCATCGACCTGACCACCATGAACGTCGTGCGCACGCTGAACCTGACCGGCCGCGACCCGGCGCTGTCCGGCGACTGGCTGGTCTACCGGCGCACCGAGAACAGCGTGCGCGAGATCGTGCTCTATCACCTCACGGACGACACCTCGACGGTGATCGCACACGCCAAGCTGCGGGTCGACCTGGGCCCGCCGGATATCAGCTACCCGCGCGTCGTCTTCCACCGCACCGGGCCGGACCGCAGCTCCATCGTGGTGTACCGCATCGACCACGGCACGACCCGACTGGCCCGCACGACCGTGCGCTACTCCTACTTCAACCCGTCGGTCGACGGCCGCAGCGTGGTCTACATCCTCCAGACGCTGAAGGACATGTCCGTGCGCGTGCTCGACGTCAGGACGAACCGGTCGACCCGCGTCTACACGCTGAACAAGGGCTCCGGACGGTTCCTGTGGACGACCGGGATCACACGGACGCGGCGGTTCTTCACGGTCTACGACGACTCCGGGTCGTGGATCGACCGCGGCTGACGGCGGCTGACATACTCCCGGCCATGCCGGCGCGCGAGGAAGGAGCAGTCCGAGGAGGGCCGACCCGGGCGGAGGTGCGCGAGGCGCTGGCCGAGGCGGCCGCCTGGGTTTCGGGGTATCTCGAGACCGTCGCGGATCGGCCCGTGCTGTCGCAGGTGTCGCCCGGCGAGATCGCCGCCCGGCTGCCGGAGCGTGCGCCGGACCGCGGCGAGCTCTTCGACGCGATCCTGGGCGACCTGGACACGCTGATCCTGCCCGGCATCACGCACTGGAACCACCCGGCGTTCTTTGCCTACTTCGGCATCACGGGCTCGGGGCCCGGGATCGTCGGCGAGCTGATCGCCGCCGCGCTCAACGTCAACGCCATGCTCTGGCGGACGTCTCCTGCCGCGACCGAGCTGGAGGAGCGGACGCTGGCCTGGGTGCTCGACATGCTGGGGCTGCCGTCCGGCTGGTTCGGGGAGATCCTGGACACGGCATCGAGCTCGACGATGGCCGCGCTCGCCGCCGCGCGGGAGGCCGCCGGGCTCGATATCCGCCGGCGCGGCATGGCCGGCCGGGCCGACCTTCCGACGCTGCGCGTCTACACGTCCGCCGAGGCGCACTCCTCCATCGAAAAGGCCTGTATCACGCTCGGCATCGGGCAGGACGGCCTCGCCAAGATCCCCACCGACGACGCGCTGCGCATGCGGCCCGACCTGCTCGCCGAGGCAGTCGAGCGCGATCTGGCGGCCGGCGTGCGGCCGATCGCGGTTGTTGCCACCGTCGGCACCACTTCGACGACCAGCGTCGACCCCGTGCCCGAGATCGCCGACGTCTGCGGCCGCCACGGCCTGTGGCTGCACGTTGACGCCGCGTACGGCGGCGCCGCGGGGCTGCTCGAGACCCACAGGCACCTGCTGGACGGCTGCGAGCGTGCCGACTCGCTGGTCTTCAACCCGCACAAGTGGCTGTTCACGCCGGTCGACTGCAGCCTGCTCTACACGTCGCGGCCGGACGTGCTCCGCGAGGCGTTCGCACTGGTGCCGTTCTACCTGACGACGACCGAGAGCGACGTGGTCAACCTGATGGACTACGGGCTGGCGCTGGGCCGCCGCTTCCGCGCCCTGAAGCTGTGGATGGTGATCCGCGCCTACGGCCGCGATGGGCTGGCCGAGCTCGTTTCCGGGCACATCGACATGGCCGGCCGCCTCGCCCGGTCGGTCGAGGCCGAGCCGGGATGGGAGGTGATGGCGCCGGTGCCGCTCTCGACGGTGTGCTTCCGTACGCACCCCGAGGGCGTGGACGACGAGGCGGAGCTCGAGCGCATCAACACCGAGCTGGTCGAGTCCGTGAACCGCAGCGGCGTCGCCTTCGTGTCGCACACCAAGATCGCCGGCCGCTACGCGATCCGGATCGCGATCGGCAACGCCGCGTCGCAGCCGGAGCACGTCGAGCGGGCGTGGGCGGCGCTGCGGGAGCACGCCGTGTCAGCCTGACGGCCGGCTCCCTCGGAGCCCTACAGCGTCGCGTTGCTCAGCTGATCCGGGCCGAGCACGATGGCGACCCCCTTGGTCGCGTCGGCCGGCACGCCGGTCGCCTGCGCGATTGGCACGGGAGTGCCCAACCCGAGCTTCTTCGCGACGATCCGCGCCGCCTTCCCGTGCCCGGGCAGGTACACGACCTCGGTCGACGAGATGCCGGACGCATTGCCCGTCACGCCGACCTTCCAGCCCTTCTGGCTCAGCTGGGTCGCGGCCGCCGCCGCGGCCCCCTGGCCGCCGAAGCCGTTCAGCACGTCGATCGAGATCGTCTTCCAGGTCAGCGGAGTGTGCTGCTTGCCCGAGCCGCCGTTTCCACCGCCGCCTCCACCGTTTGCCGGCGGGGTCGGGGTCGTCACCGGCGTCGTCACCGGCGTGGTGCTGCTGGAGCTGCTCTGTGAGCCGACGCTCGAGAGCGCCCACAGGAAGGCGAGCAGCGCGAGCACCAGCCCGCCGACGGCGAGCATGCGTGACGTGGGCGTCCCGCCCAGGCGGGACGGGATGCCCTGTGACTGCAGCCGTCGGGCGAACCAGTCGTCCAGATGCTCGTCGCCGTCCTGTTCCGTGCCGTCCGCGGGCCGGTCGCGTGTCTCCAATCGTGCCATCTACTGCAAAACGATAGCTCTAGGATGCGCCGAATGTCCCTGGAGCTGATCGATTCGTGGGTGAGCGACGGCGACGTGACGGGCGTCTCCGCGGCCGTTGTCGACGCCTCCGGGATCCGGGAGACGCGGGCTGCTGGCGATGCCGGGGTCGGTTCGCTGTTCGCGCTCGCGTCGCTGACCAAGCCGATCGTGGCCGCGGCGGTGCTGGTGGCGGCCGAGGAGGGAGCGCTCGATCTGGACGACCCGGTGGCCGCGCACGTTCCCGAGTACGGCGATGCCGACCGGCGGCAGATCACGGTGCGCCATCTGCTCGCGCACGCCTCGGGGCTCCCGGAATCGGTCAAAGGCACCCCCGTGCTCGAGGTGCTGCCGGAGCGGCCGCCGGCCACGCGCCGGGTCTACTCCAACGAGGGCTACCTGATCCTCGGCCTGGTGCTCGACGCGGCGACCGGCATCCGCCATGCCCGGTACGTCACCGAGGCCGTGCTCGAGCCCCTGGGCATGGACGCGTTCCTGCCGTTGCCCGAGCGGGAGTACCCGCGTGCGCTCGACGTGGCGGAGCCCGGGCTGGTTGCTCCGGGCGTCCAGCTCTTCAACGGCCCGGAGTGGCGGCGCCGCGGCACGGCAGCGGGCGGCGCGTTTGCGACGGCCGAGGCTTATGGCCGCTTCGCGTCGCTCCTGCTCGCGGGCGGCGCGCCGCTGCTGCACGCGGACACGTGCGGCGAGATGTCGGCCGTCCAGTGGCCAGGGCTCGAGGGAGGACTCGACTCCTACCCGAAGCTGCACTGCCCTGATTGGGGGCTCGGGCTCAACGTCCGCGGCACCGGTGGGCCGCACTGGTGCGGCGACGCGGTGTCGCCGGCCACGCTCTCGCACTTCGGCGCCTCCGGCACGCTGTTCTGGGCCGACCCGCATGCGGGCGTGGGGCTGGTCTGCCTCGCGAACCGGTCGACCTACTCGGGGTGGATGCTGCGGCCCGGCCGCTGGCTGGAGCTGACCGAGGCGGTGCTGGCGGCGTGAGCCGCTTCGATCGCTGGCGCCGCTGCCCGGTCTGCGGGTCGGAGCTCGAGCGGGGCGGGCCGCCCGAGCACGAGGGCGCCGCCGTCCATTGCCCGGCCTGCGGCTTCACGGCCTACGACAACCCCTCGGCGACGGCAAGCGCGCTGGTGATGCAGGACGGGCGGCTGCTCGTGACGCGGCGGGCTCGCGAGCCGTACGCCGGGTGGCTCGACCTGCCCGGCGGGTTCATCGAGCCGGGCGAGCACCCGCAGGACGCCGTCCGCCGGGAGCTGCGCGAGGAGACCGGCCTCGAGATCGACGTGGGCGAGCTGGCGGGCATCTTCACGGACGCCTACGGGGACGACGGCATCTCCACGCTGAACCTGTTCTACGAGGCGCGCGTGGCCGGGGGCGACGCTCGGCCAAACGACGACGTCAGCGAGATCCTGTGGCTGGCGCCCGATCGAATCGACCCTGAGCGGCTCGCATTCGCCTGCTGCCGCGAGGCGCTCGGGCTCGTTGTTCGGAAGTCGTAAAGGCCGGGCGTGGTGCGGCCGATTACTCAACCATCAGGCTCCAGGCCCAGCCGGAGCGCAACGCGAATCGTCCGGAGAGACCCCTCCGGAGGAGACGACGATGGACGAGCTGCAGGAAACGCACGTGGAGATCGATGAGCGGTGGCTCTCGGAGTGGTTCGAGTTCGGGTTCTCCGAGCTCGGCTCCTACCTCGCCAAGCACGCTGCCTTCGACGACTACTGCCACCGGCACGAACACAACGGGTGATTTCGCTCTGACACCTGTGACCGGCTCCCGCGCACGCGGGTGTCCGGTAGTGCGCCCGGCGCCGCCGCATAGAATCATGGCGGATGTCCCCGTTTGCGCCCGTCCCCAAGCAGCCTGATCACGTCGGCCTCGAGCATGCTGCGCTCGACCGCTGGGATCGCGAGCAGACCTTCGGGCAGCTCCGCGAGCAGAACCGCGGCGGCCCCACCTACTCGTTCATCGACGGCCCCATCACGGCCAACAACCCGATGGGCGTCCACCACGCCTGGGGCCGCACCCTGAAGGACGTGTGGCAGCGCTACCACGCCATGCTCGGCGAGGATCAGCGCTACCAGAACGGCTTCGACTGCCAGGGCCTGTGGGTCGAGGTCGAGGTCGAGAAGGCGCTCGGCCTCAACTCCAAGCCCGAGATCGAGCAGTACGGGCTCGACCGCTTCGCCCGAGCGTGCCGTGACCGCGTCGCGGAGTACGCCGGCGTGCAGACGAACCAGTCGCGTCGCCTAGGCCAGTGGATGGACTGGGACCGCAGCTACTTCACGATGTCGGACACGAACATCAGCTACATCTGGGGCTTCCTCAAGGAGTGCCACGACCGCGGCTGGCTCTACCGCGGTCACAGGTCGATGCCGTGGTGCCCGCGCTGCGGTACCTCGCTCTCGCAGCACGAGCTGATCGACTCCTACCGCGAGATCGGGCACCCGTCGCTCTACGTCCGACTGCCGCTGACCGGCCGGCCCGGCGAGTTCCTGGTGGTGTGGACGACGACGCCCTGGACGCTCCCCGCGAACGTCGCCGCCGCCGTGGATCGCGAGGCCGACTACGCGCGCGTCGAGACGCCCGCCGGGATCGCCTACGTCGCGCGGGCGCGGCTCGAGCAGGTTCCGCTGCAGGGTCGCGTGCTCGGCACGGTGAAGGGCTCGGAGCTGGTCGGCCTCGGCTACGAGGGGCCGTTCGATTCGCTGCCTGCGCAGCACGGCGTCGAGCACCGCGTCGTCGCCTGGGACGAGGTGTCGATGGAGGAGGGCACCGGCATCGTCCACATCGCTCCCGGCTGCGGTGCCGAGGACTTCGAGCTGGGCCAGCGCGAGGGGCTCGCCACGATCGTCCCGGTCGACGAGTCGGGCGCGTTCTACGACGGCTTCGGCTGGCTGCACGGTCGCCACACCGCCGAGGCCGCGCAGTCGATCGTGGAGGAGCTCGGGCAGCGCGGCGCCCTCGTCGAGGCCGGGGAGATCACCCACCGCTACCCCGTCTGCTGGCGCTGCGGCACCGAGCTGATCTACCGGCTCGTGGACGAGTGGTTCATCCGCTCCGATGACGTCCGCGAGCCGATGATCGAGGCCGCGCGCGGCGTCGAATGGACGCCGCCGCAGTACGGCAAGCGGATGGAGGACTGGCTGCGCAACATGGGCGACTGGTGCATCAGCCGCAAGCGCTACTGGGGCCTGCCGCTGCCGTTCTACTTCTGCCCGGACGGCCACATGACGGTGATCAGCTCCGAGCAGGAGCTGGCCGAGCGGGCGACGTCGCCGATCGACGGATTGGAGGAGCTGCACCGCCCCTGGATCGACGACATCACCATCAGCTGCGCCGAGTGCGGCAAGGAGGCGGAGCGCCTGCTCGACGTCGGCGACTGCTGGCTGGACGCGGGCATCGTGCCGTTCTCGACGATGGGGTGGCACAGCCCTGAGTTCGTCGAGCGCGGCTATGCCACCGGCGCCGCCGACGGAGTGACGATCGCCGATCTGCCGTCGAATGCCGACTGGGAGGTCTGGTTCCCGGCCGACTGGGTGTCCGAGATGCGCGAGCAGATCCGGCTGTGGTTCTACTCGATGCTCTTCATGAGTGTTGTCCTGGTGGGCAAGTCGCCCTACCGGCGCGTGCTCTGCTACGAGAAGGTCAACGACGAGACCGGCCGGCCGATGCACAAGTCCTGGGGCAACGCCATCTGGTTCGACGATGCGGTCGAGCAGATGGGCGCCGACGTGATGCGCTGGAGCTTCGCCGGGCAGACCCCGTCGCAGAACATGAACTTCGGCTACGGCCCCGCGAACGAGGTCAAGCGGCGGCTGCTGACGCTCTGGAACACCTACAACTTCTTCGTCCTCTACGCCTCGATCGACGACTTCCAGCCGAGGTACGAGACGCTCGCGGACGGCCCGGACACGTCGGGCGGCCGGCCGCTCGATCGCTGGCTGGTGGCCGTCACGCAGAGCCTCGTCGGCGAGTGCCGCGCCGCCCTGGACGCGTACGACTCGCCGCGCCTGGTGCGGGCCGTCGAGGCCTACGTCGACGACCTGTCGAACTGGTACGTCCGGCTGTCGCGGGCCCGGTACTGGAAGTCCGAGGACGCGGCCGACAAGCGGGCCGCCTACGAGACGCTGTGGTACGCGCTGGTGCAGGTGGTGCGACTCGTCGCGCCGGTGATGCCGTTCCTCGCCGACGAGCTCTGGCAGAACCTCGTGCGCGGCGTCTGCCCGGACGCTCCGTCCAGCGTCCATCTCTCCGGCTACCCGGCGGTCGACGGGGCGCTCGCCGACGATGCCCTGGTCGACGAGATGGCGAGCGTGCGCTCGGTGGTGCGGCTCGGCCGCGAGGCGCGCTCGGCCGCGAACGTCAAGCTGCGCCAGCCGCTGGCGGAGGTGATCGTCGCGACCGACGACGCCACCCGCCGCGAGCACGTCGCCAGGCACGTGGACGTGGTCGCCGGCGAGCTCGGCGTCAAGGCCGTCCGGCTGGCCACGTCGGCCGAGGAGTTCGCCGAGATCGAGGTGATGCCGCTGCTGAAGGTGCTCGGCCCCAAGTACGGGCGAGACCTGGGCATGATCCGCGGCCTGCTGCGCGAGGGCGACTTCACGCTCGCCGACGGCGCCGTCAAGGTCGGTGACTGGACGCTCGAGCCGGGCGAGTTCGAGCTGCGCACGCGCGCCCGCGAGGGCTTCTCGGTGCTCGACGGCGACGGGTTCGCCGTCGCACTCGACACCGACATCACGCCCGAGCTCGCGCTCGAGGGCGAGGCCCGCGACCTGATCCGCGCAATCCAGGAGATGCGGCGCGAGGCGGGGCTCGAGGTCACGGACCGGATCCGGCTGTCGCACCCGCAGGGCGCGGTGTGGGACGAGCACGGCGACTGGATCGCCGGCGAGACGCTCGCCGTCGAGCGCAGGGCCGACGGCGCCCTGGCGATCGAACGGGTCGAGGCGTCGTGAGGCTGCTCGTCATCGGCGGCACCTCGTTCCTCGGCCGCCACATCAGCGAGCAGGCGCTCGCCGGCGGGGTGGAGCTGACGCTCTTTCACCGCGGGCGGACGAACCCCGACCTGTTCCCCGAAGCCGAGCATGTGCTCGGCGACCGCGACGGCGGCCTGGAGCCGCTGCGCGGCCGGTCGTTCGATGCCGTCATCGACACCAGCGGGTACGTGCCGCGGGTCGTCCGCGACTCGGCGGAGCTGCTGGAGCCGTCGGTCGGGCACTACACCTTCATCTCGACCGTCTCCGTCTACGACGCCAACGGCGGCGCGGGCACGGACGTCGACGGGCCGGTCGGCACGATCGAGGACGAGTCGTTCGAGGAGATCACCGAGGAGAGCTACGGGCCGCTGAAGGCGCTGTGCGAGCGGGCGGTCGAGGAGACGTACGGGCCGGACCGGTCGCTCGTCATCAGGCCGGGCCTGATCGTCGGCCCCGACGACCCGACCGACCGCTTCACCTACTGGCCGGCTCGCATCGCGGAGGGAGGGCGCGTGCTCGCCCCGGGCTCGCCGTCGACGCAGACGCAGGTGATCGACGTGCGCGACCTCGCCGGATGGACGCTCGACGCGACCCGGCGGCGGCTGACGGGCCGGTTCAACGCCGTCGGCCCGGAGCATCCGCTGACGATCGGCCACCTGCTCGACCGCTGCGTGGCCGTGTCCGGGTCGGACGCCGAGATCGTGTGGGTGCCGAGCTCCGAGCTGATCGCGAAGGGCGTCGAGATCTGGACCGACCTCCCGCTGTGGCTGGGCGAGGATCCCGAGCTCGCCTGGATGGATCGCGTCGACACACGGCCGGCGATCGAGGCCGGGCTGACGTACCGCACGCTCGACGACACCATCGCCGAGACGCTCGCCTGGCACCTGGCAAACTGGGATCTGCCCTCGCGTGCCGGTTTCCGCATGACGCGGGAGCGCGAGTCCGAGCTGCTGGCCGAGTTGGCGGCTGCCTGAGGCTCGTCAGCCGACGGCGCGGCGAAGCTCGAGCGGCAGCGAGAAGTGCACGTTCTCGTTGACGAGCTCGTGCGACTCGACCGTGTCCACGCCGAGCGCGCGGAAGTGCTCCACGACGCGCTCGACCAGGGTCTCGGGCGCGGAGGCGCCGGAGGTGATGCCGACCGTATCGACGCCCTCGAGCCACGCGGGTTCGATCGCCGTCTCGTCGTCGATCAGGTGCGCGGGGACGCCCATCTCGCGGGTGACGTCGACCAGCCGGTTCGAGTTCGACGAGTTGCGCGACCCGATCACCAGCACCAGGTCGACCTCGAGCGCCAGCTCCTTCACGGCGTTCTGGCGGTTCTGGGTGGCGTAGCAGATGTCGTCCTTCTTGGGCCCGACGATCGCCGGGAAGCGTTCGCGCAGCGCGGCGATGATCTCGACCGTCTCGTCCATCGAGAGCGTCGTCTGGGTGATGTAGGCGACGCGGCTGGGGTCGGGGACGTCGAGGTCGTCGATCTCCTCGACCGAGCCGATGAGGCGGATCGCCTCGGGAGCCTCGCCCATCGTCCCGACCACCTCCTCGTGTCCTTCGTGGCCGATCAGAATGATCGTGTAGCCATCCGCGGCGAATCGCTTCGCCTCCACGTGCACCTTCGTCACCAGCGGGCACGTCGCGTCCATCACCTGCAGCCCACGGGCGCGGCTGTTGGCATAGACCTCGGGAGCGACGCCGTGGGCGGAGAGAACGACGACGGCGCCCTCCGGCACGTCCAGCTCAGAGTCGACGAAGACGGCACCGCGGTCGGCCAGCTCCTGCACGACGTGCCAGTTGTGGACGATCTCCTTGCGCACGTAGACCGGCGCGCCGAAGTGGTCGAGGGCCCGCTCCACCGTGTCGACGGCGCGGTCGACGCCGGCGCAGTAGCCGCGTGGGGAGGCGAGGACGAGTCGGGTGGGCGTCACCCGATTAAGGCTAGCCGGTCCGGTGTGCCGAGCGGATCAGCGGTGGCCGAAGTCGGCCGTCCACACGACGGCGTCCGAGTGCCCGAGGAACGATCCGGTCGCCCGCCCGATGCCGATCAGCCGGTAGTAGGGCGAGAGCAGGATGGCCCGGTGCTCGGGGCTCGCGAGCCACATCCGCACGGTCGCCCTGGGCGTGCCGTAGGTGCCGGTGCCCCAGGCGAGGTCCTCGCCGGCCGACCACTGACCCCAGGCGATGAAGCCGGAGTTCATGATCCGCACGTACAGCGTCGAGCCGGTCGGGCTGGTGTGGCCGAAGTAGTCGCGGGCGATCATGTCCTCGGAGTGCCGCTGCGCTGCGCGGTGCAGGCCGAGCGACGTCCGCAGGGGGCGCAGGCCGTGGTTCGCCCGCGCCTCGTTGATCACGATCAGCAGGCGGTGCCGGTAGACGTGGCCGGTGACGGCCAGCGCCGGGGAAGCCGCCGTGGCCAGCAGCACGACCGCCAGGGCGCAGGAGAGGAGCGTTCGAAGCTTCACGATGAGCACAATGCCCCTCATCGGCTTCGCGAAAGGTCACATTAAGTGAGGAATCTGTAAAGCCTGCGTCGACGTGCGAACATTGGCGGGTGACCGAGCCTTTGTTTCGTACCGCCACCCTCGAGGATCTCCCGGCCGTCACGGCGGTGATGGCGACTGCGTTTGCGGCCGACCCCGTGTGGGGGCCGTACAGCTTCCCCGATGATGCGACCAGGGTCGAGCTGTCCGCGGCCGCGCTGTGGGAGCCGTTCCTGCGCGCCGTCCTGCGATTCGGATTGACCCACGTGACGCCGGGGTGCGAGGCGGCGGCGGTGTGGGTGCCGCCCGGCGAGCCGGAGCTGACGCCGGAGCAGGAGCAGGAGTTCGTCGAGTCGCTCGTCGGCCGGATGGGCGCGGCACAGGCGCGCGTGATCCTCGACGCGTTCGAGCGGCTCGACGCGGCCCACCCGCATGACCCGCCGCACTACTACCTGAGCCTGCTCGGCACGCACAGTGACCACCGTGGACGCGGCCTCGGCATGGGGCTGCTCGCATCGGGTCTCGAGCTGGTCGACGAGCAGGGGCTTCCGGCATACCTCGAGTCGACCAACAACGACAACGACCGGCGCTACGCCCGCCTCGGGTTCGAGCCGCTCGGCGTGGTCGAGCTGCCGAACGGGCATCGCGTGACGACGATGTGGCGCGAGCCCGCCTCACGGGTCTGAGCCGCAGGGTCTGACCCGGCAGGACACGACCGGCCTCGGAGTGGCGGCGGGGTCAGCCCCCGAGGGGAGGCCGACCCCATGCGCCTGCGCCTACGGCCGCGGCTGCCAGCTCGGATCGATCGCGTTCCTTGCGATCCGCACGCGCCCGGTGCCGCCGGGCCGGATCCGGAAGATCCCGTTCGAGACCGCGAACCCGCTCTGCAGCTGGTCGTAGACCACCCAGCTGCCGTCCGGCGACCAGGACGGGTTCTCGTCGAACAGCCCGTCGGCCGGATGCGTGATGGCATGCGCGTGGCTGCCGTCGGCCCGCACTGAGATGATCCGGCTGCTCGTGAAGTCGTCGATGCTCGGGTCGTACACGCCGTTGCCGAACAGCAGCACGCGCGAGTCCGGGCTCCAGTCGAGGTGGCCGATGCAGGAGCAGAAGCCGAACGTCCGCTCCGATCCTCCGCCGACGAACTGGATGTCGCAGCAGTTGCCGAACTCGGTGTTGTCCTCGTTGCGGAGGTAGGTGAAGCGGCCGTTCGCGGCGTAGGTGGGCCGCAGGGCGTCCTGGAACTCCTGTGACGCCTCGACCGTGAGGATCGTGCCCAGCGGCCGCGTAGCCCGCCGCTTGTAGATCCCGTAGTCGCCCGACCCGGCGTGACCGCGGTCGCTCTGGAACAGGACGTACCTCCCGTTCGGCGACCACGCCGGGGCGTTCTCGTTGGAGTCAGAGCCGGTCAGCTGGATCTGGTGGCTCCCGTCGCCCCGCATCACCCAGATGCTCGCGTCGCGAGTGAACGCGATCCGCGTCCCGTCGGGCGACCAGGACGGCTCGATGCCCCCGACCGCGATGCGGTGCTGGTGGGTGCCGTTCGGCTGCATCACCCAGATATCGCCGTTGCGGCTGAACGCGATCAGCCCCACGCGCCCGGGCCATGCGGCGTTGGCCGCGGACGCCATGAGCAGCAGGATGAGGATCGCCGCCACCGCCGCTACGGAGAGTCGTCGCATCGTTGCCCCCTTCGTTGCAGGTGATACGCACGTGCCGCCGCCGAGTATACGGGGTGCGTTGTCTGGGCGGGCATCCAGATCCTTCCAGCGGTCGCATCGTCAGGCGGGTAGCCGCCTCCACGTTCCTTCGGAGACGACCTCGACCGTTCCGTCCGTCACTGAGATGGCGGTGTCGTCGTCGATGGCATATGCGGGGTTCCCGAGGCCGGCCGCCCACTGCTCCGCCGTGGCCATCGTGTTCTCTGGCAGCATCGGGTGATCGAGGTGCGGGAAGATCGAGAAATCGACCACGCCGAGCGCACGGTCGCCTCCCTCGGGCGGATCCCACACCTTGAAGTCATCACCGATGCGAGGCGTCATCACCATGCTCCCGGCGCTCAGACCGACCCAGACGACGTCCAGGGTCGGCAGGAGACCGGCCAGGCCCGACGCCACCATGTGGTGGGCCAGGTACAGCGCATCGCCGCCGTTCACGAGCAGCACGTCGGTCTCCTCGACGGCCGGCACCCACGAAGCCCTATCGAGGGTCGGCAGCGCGGCGAGCTCGAGCACCCCGAGCGAGCTCCATCCCAGCTCGCACATGGGCGTGGAGGCCTGCCCCGTGATGAACCGGTACGACCCGTGGATGCCGCCCGGCGCGTGCCCGTAGGACGCGGTCGGAATGCAGAGCGCAGCGCACTCTGCAATCGGCTTTCCCAGCATCTCGAGCATTGCGTCGTTGATGCTCGCGTTCTTGATGCCGGCGGATGTGAGCAAGAGCTTCAAACGTGCCTCCTTGGGCGTTCGGTGAGGTGAGACGAAACCGTCCAGTCCGAGTAGCGACCGAGAAACCGCCCGGCACTCATCGCGGTGCCGGCCGGGTGCTACCCTGCCAGCCTCAGGGGGAAGCTCGCCACCCGGATGACACGAGTCGTACGACTTCGTCTTCTGTGTTGCTCGCCGACTTCACCACCGGCCGTTCCAGAAACGGCTCAACGGATCGAGGAGCGAGTGATGAGTGCAGCGTCCCACCACCCCGAATACGTCGCCGAGACCGGTGATGCGCCTCGACGGAGGCTGTCGGCCCTCGACGGGCTCGCCCCCCGGTGCGAAGTGAAGGGTGACAGCTGATGGCGCGGCCGAATCGACCCGCGCAGGGAAACCGGTATGAGAAGCGGCGCGTTTCCGGCACGGTCGCACCTCCGCTTCCGAAGGGAGAAGGGCTTTCCAGCAGCGACGCCCGAGAGCTCGGCAGCACCATAGATGCAACCCAGGGGCGCTACCGGGTGGCCGCGATTCGGTTGCTCGCCGACAGGGCCTGCGGCCTCGTCCTGGTCGACTCCGTGACGGGCTCGGACCACATCATCGCCAGCCCCGCCGATTGGCACCGCTTGGAGGCCGCACGGGCTTGTGGCGACGGGGCGGGCGGTGCTGCCGGCCCGCTGCGGTCGTGAGGCCGGGTGGCCCGGACCGCACCGGGCGGGACGGTCGCGAGCACTGAGCTGCTAGGGTTGGTCGGTTAGTCGAACGCTTGACGGTTGCGGGTTCTTCGCCTCCTGACTCGTTCTTGAGTAGTGGGGAGGAGGAATAACGATGGCAACAGGAACCGTGAAGTGGTTCAACGACTCGAAGGGGTATGGATTCATCGCGCCGGATGACGGCGCGAAGGATCTGTTCGTGCACCACAGCTCGATCAGCGGCGATGGCTACAAGACGCTGGCCGAAGGCAGCAAGGTGTCCTATGAGGAGCGCCAGGGCCAGAAGGGCCCGGAGGCAATCCAGGTCCAGCCGGTCTGACGGGAGGCGCCATGAGCGCCAAGGAAGAGAAGATCGAGCTCGAGGGCGAGATTGCGGAGTCCCTGCGGGGATCCATGTTTCGCATAACGCTCGACAATGGTCATCACACCGTCGGCTATCTGTCCGGCAAGATGCGGCGCTATCGGATCCGCATCTTGCCGGGCGACCGCGTCCGGGTGGAGCTTTCACCCTACGATCTGGCGCGGGGCCGCATCACCTACCGGCACCGCACGTGAGCGCGCAACCACCCGGGCGACCGCGACGTTCCCGGCCGGCTGCTCCAGTTCCGTGCGCGTCCTGCTATCGCCCGCTCCTCCCCGGCGAGGAACGCCTCTGCGCCAGCTGCCGAAAGGCGGCGCGGCGACGGCAGGCGGCGGGCGGCTCGCAGGAGCGGGTCAAAGCCACGCCCCCTGGAGATGCCGATGTTTGAGTATCAGGTGGTACCGATCGTGCTCACCCGGGGTGCCGGCGGCACCATGGCCATGGACGAGTGGCGAGACCTCCAGGCCGCGCTGAACGATCGCGGCCAACACGGCTTTCGCGTCGTGGCCGTGACGGATGGCCAGGAGGGGCGGGCGGTGATCATGGAACGCCCGACCGGCGGCGGTGAGCGGCCTCGTCAGCGATCGGCGTCACGCGCGGCGCAACTCGCGCGGGGATCGTCGAGGGACGGGCGCTAGCTCCGCCCGTTCGTCGCCTCTCGAGACGACGACGACGAAGAAGAAGAAGAAGGGACGCGTCTAAGAACGCCCTCGAACCGGGATCTCGCCAGCAGTCAAGCCCGCACTCGGTCACGCCCTAATTCACCCGTTCAGTGGCGCTAACAGGCCCTGGGTGTATGACTATGGCGTCTGCGGCTCGCCGGAGTCAATCCGGCGTGGCGGCAGCGCGTCGCGGACGCTTCGCATATCCGCGTACGGCCATTGGTGTGCAAGCGGTTGCCGCGCGAACGGCCGGGCCAGGTCGTCGAGCAGGACACGACCCCGTCGCGCCGCGGTTCGGTTTTCCTTCGCCTCCCAGAGCTTGATCGCACGTTCGGCGTGTGGGCGTGCCGCATCTGCTCGATTCGCGGCCGCCTCCAAGCGGGCGAGAGTGATGAGCGCCTCCGCATGGATGTTCAACGCGCCCGTCTGCCCGGCCAAGCTGACCGCTTCTGTCGCCGCCAGATCGCCTCATCGTTAGGCACGCGTTCGAGAGAAGAAGAGAAGAAGGTGGAAAGGAACGCGTCTACGAACCCTCGTAGTCCCCTCTAAATGAGCCAACGATGGGTCAGGCTGGACATCTGGTAACTCGGACGTTCAGTGGTTCGCAGCACGTTTGTCCCCAGTCCGTCCCTCCGCACAAGCGTTGTCGCTCGCGTGGGCGACCGCGTTGGGAGAGCGCCTGGTCGGTGGAGTCGCACGCAGTCAGGAGGCCGGCGGGCCCGACCAGGTCGATGACGCGGATCCGATCTTCGCGTTCTTGTGAGTCGGATCATCCTGATCGCGTGCGGCGTGGCTCCAGAACACGGGCGAAGATGCGAACCAATACGAGCCAAGGAGGGATGATGTCGACCCGCAACAGCTTCACGCTCGACGAGGCGCGTCGCATTGGCGAGCGGCTGGGGATCTCATGGGATTCGTCGCCCTTTGATCCCGACCAGTTCCGACAGGGGCTCGACGTCGAGCTGGAGCACGGCAGTCAGGATCCGGCCACCGATGTGACACACGACGACCCCCTGTTCACCGGCAAGATCGCGCTGGCGCACCTGAACGAGTTTCCTGACTACTACACCCGGCTTGACCGGATGGAGACGGAGGCCAAACAGGAGCTCGGACAGGCCTGACGACGAGAGCTCGCCCGCCTCATGGCGAGGACACGGGGAGAGTGCGACGGGCAATGGCCGGACTGCCCAGTCGGCGTTTGCTGAGAACTACGGATCGGATCCGTGGCTGATACGGATGTTTCGCCCGGCAGAGCTTGGAAGGCTGCAGCGCAGGTGAACCGACGAGCGAAGAGGTGAGAGATGCCGATTGTCGAGTACGGGTCGGGTGAATCGTTCCCTGGGGTGATTGGTCGCACGGCTGAGGAGTCGAGCCCTGCATGGCGGTCTCCGGTGCGGGCGAAGAAGGGCGCGCCGAATGTCCTTTTCATCGTCTTGGATGACACTGGCTTCGGGAACCTGGGCTGTTATGGCAGTCCGATCGAGACGCCGAACTTCGACGCGATTGCTGCGGATGGGCTGCGCTACAACAACATGCACACGACCGCGTTGTGTTCGCCGAGCCGATCGTGCATCCTGACTGGGCGGAACCACCACGCGAACGGGATGGCCTGTATCACCGAGCTGGCGACGGGCTACCCGGGGTATGACGGCGTCATGCCGTTCGAGAACGGGATGCTTTCGGAGATGCTGCTCGCGCACGGCTACAGCACCTTCATGGTGGGCAAGTGGCATCTAACGCCGAGCAACCAGGAGACGGCCGCGGGGCCCTACGACCGTTGGCCGATTGGCCGGGGCTTTGAGCGGTTCTACGGCTTTCTGGGCGGCGACACGAGCCAGTGGTATCCCGAACTCGTCTATGACAACCACCAGGTGGAGCCTCCGAAGAAGCCCGAGGAGGGGTATCACCTCAGCGAGGATCTGGTGGACAAGGCTGTGTCGTTCATCGCAGATACCAAGCAGGCTGACCCGGAGAAGCCCTTCTATCTGCATCTGTGTTTCGGTGCCACCCACGCTCCGCATCACGTGGCGAAGGAGTGGGCGGACAGGTACAAGGGCGTGTTCGATGCCGGCTGGGACGCCTACCGGGAGAAGACCTTCGCACGGCAGAAGCAGCTGGGCATCGTGCCACCTGATGCAGAGCTTTCTCGCCACGATCCGGACGTTCCCGATTGGGACTCGCTGCCCGCTCCCGCCCGGAAGTTGTACAGCCGGATGATGGAGGTGTTCGCGGGCTTCCTCAGCCACACCGATCACCAAGTCGGGCGGCTGCTCGAGTTCTTGCGGAGCCAAGGCGAGCTTGAGAACACGCTGATCATGGTGATCTCGGACAACGGCGCCAGCGCCGAGGGCGGCCCGACGGGCACCACGAACGAGGCGCAGTTCTTCAACAACGCCCAGGAGCCTGTTGAGGAGAGCCTGAAGCTGATCGACGAGATCGGCGGGCCGAAGCATTTCAACCACTACCCGTGGGGTTGGACATGGGCCGGGAACACGCCGTTTCGCCGCTGGAAGCGTGAGACCTACCGCGGCGGTTCGACCGATCCGTTCATCGTCTCCTGGCCAAAGGGCATCAAAGCAAGAGGCGAGACCCGCACCCAATACGCCCACATTGTCGACATGGTGCCGACCGTGCTTGACCTGCTCGGGGTGACTCCTCCGGCAGCGATCCGGGGGGTTTCCCAGTCGCCGCTGCACGGGGTCAGCTTCGCCCACACCCTCGAGGATGCCTCGGCGGAGACCCGCCATCGCACGCAGTACTTCGAGATGCTCGGCCACCGGGCCATCGATCATGATGGCTGGCGAGCGGTGTGCCCGTGGCCGGGGCCGTCGTTCACTGAGGCGGGCAAGGGCTTCGGCGAGCCGATTTCGGCGGACACGCTCTCCACACTGGACGCGGAGGGCTGGGAGCTCTACCACGTGGCCGAGGATCCAGCGGAGACCCGAAACCTCGCTGCCGACCACCGTGACCGACTGATCGCGATGATCGGTATGTGGTACATCGAGGCAGGCAAGTATCAGGTGATGCCGATCGACGGAAGCGGCATCCCTCGCATGGTGGGCGAAAAGCCGCTGATTGCGCCGCCTCGTGACCGCTACACCTACCTACCCAACACGCAGTCGGTGCCCAACTTCGCGGCGCCGAAAGTGCTCAACCGTCCCCATAGCATCACGGCTGATGTCGAGATCCCGGCGGAAGGGGCCGAGGGTGTATTGCTCAGCCAGGGCACCGCCGCAGGCGGGTACACCTTCTTCATCAAGGACGGCAAGCTGCGATACGTGCACAACTACGTCGGCCGGCAGCTGCTGGGAGTCGAATCCGAGGACGCCGTCCCGGCCGGCAAGCATGAGCTCCGATTCGAGTTCGAGCCCACCGGCCCACCCGACATGCCAAACGGGAAGGGCGCGCCAGGACGGATGCAGCTCTATGTCGACGGCACCATGGTCGGCGACGCCGAAGCCGCCATCACGACCCCATTCATGTTCAACCCGGGCGCCCTGACGTGCGGAGCGAACCCCGGCTCGCCTGTTTCGCCGGAGTACGAGGGGCCGTTCACCTTCACCGGGACGCTGCACAGTGTCACGCTGGACGTCAGTGGCGAGCTGATCCATGACGCCGAAGCCGAGCTCCGCGTCCACCTCGCCCGGCAGTAGCAGGAATCCCGTCTCCGGGCTCGAGCGCCACGGCCCGAGCCCGGAGGGGTTCATGCGGTCCCGGACGCGTCAGCCGGCTCGACCTCATCGGTCATGGAGTCCCTCCGGCCCGAACAGTCGGCGGCGCACATCGCCGCCCGACGCAGCGATCAGACCGAGCTCGCAGATGAACGCCAGCTGCGCCGGATCTACCATGCACTCCGTCGACCGGAAGATGACGTCTCCCGCGCAGACGGCCATCGCGATCAGGAGCACGCGGCGTTGCAGCTCGTCGGCAGCCTCCTGCATCGTCGCGCCGTCGGCATGGCCAAAGCCGGCAAGCCATAGCCGGACGCGGCCGTCCACCTCGACGAGACTCAACGACGGCGTGTACGGAGCCATACACGCAGTGTGTACCTCGCGTCCGGTGATGTCCAACCCCGTCTCGGCCGGTCGGGATGATCGGCACGTGCCCAAAGATCGGAAACGTTGTACCCGGTTGCACCCAAAAGGGGGTTGGCCGGTGAGCAGGCTGTTCAGGCGGATGATGGCGTTCGGCATCGGTGATCGGCCCCGGATTGCGGCGTCGTACTTGGGACGCGAACCCTTATCGCCAAAGTGCGGTTTCACCCGTGACGCGAGCTGGAAGCCGAAGGCGCGTCCCGGCCGATCTACCCCGCTGGTCAGTGGGGCGCTGTGGACGCTGGCTCGAAACCGGCCTCTCGAGTGGGCAGTGATGTGATCGCGTCGAGGAGTGAAGAGCGTCCAAGGCCGATGATCCATCCGTTGGGTCGGGCGTTGCGCCATCACCGCCGTTTGCGCACGGGCATCGTGCAGCTGATCTACGTCGTTGCCGCGGTCGCTTTGGGTTTGGTCGTCCCGCAGATCCCGGTTGGGTTCACTGTGTCGAGTTCCAGAGTGATCGACGCCCTGATCACCGTCGCGGTGGGAATCGTGACCTTCATGGGTATCGTTTACTCGCTCCTGTTTCTCGTCGTGCAGTTCGGCTCCACCGCCTTCACCCCGCGGATCAATCTCTTCCGTGACGCGCCGATCGTCTGGCACGCGTTCGGGTTCTATACGGGCGTGCTCGTCTTCTCGTTCACGGCAGCGTTCGCGATCGGCAACAGTGACCGGGCGAGCGCGCTCGTGCCGATCACGCTGGTGCTCTCCTTGGTTGTCGCGGTGACGCTGTTTCGCGCTCTGCAAACGCAGGCATTCCAGTCTCTCCAGCTCGCTTCAGTGCTGGCACAGATCACGAAGCGTGGCCGCGAGGTCATCGACGGCATCTATCCCCTTGGGACGGGAGAGCCGAACTCGAATGCCGGCGGCAATGGGGCTGTTGGTGTCGCGTCCGGCGGTCAAGGCTCTGGCGGGCACGAAGTCGTGTGGCCTGGAGAGTCCCTCGTGCTTCAGGTAGTCGACGTCCCTCGGCTCGTGCGAACTGCTGAAGAAGCCGGAGCCATGATCGAGTTGTCCGCCGTGCCTGGCGCAACGATCCCGGAGGGCGGCGTAGTGGCAGTCGTCCACGGTGTCCTGGACAGTCGGCTCGATGTCGAGATCCTCAAAGCTCTGAAGCTAGGAGCGGAACGCACCTTTGAACAAGATCCGCGTTTCGCGCTGCGCCTGCTCTCCGACATCGCGCTGCGAGCGCTGTCGCCCGCCACCAACGACCCCGCGACCGCTGTGCAATCGATCGACAGCATGGACAGTCTGCTCCGAGCGCTCGCGGTGCGCGATCTCGACATTGGAGACGTGCCCGATGCGCAAGGGGCGACGCGTGTGCTGTTACCGCTTCCGAGGTGGGAGGAGTACGTCGGACTCGCCTTGGACGAGGTGATCGGGGCGGGCCTTGCGTCGATCCAAGTCCGAGCCCGGCTGGACCGCCTGCTGCAAGAGTTGATGGCCATCGCGCCACCACAACGGCGCGATGCCCTACAGCGCCGACTGCACGCGGTGCGTCGAGAAAACTGCTCTTCACCCGTGCTGCGCTCGACCGAGGCGAGGTAGGCGATGGAGCGTGCACTCGCTCTCGTGGCACCTGCGCTACTCGGCGTCGCCGGATCTCGCGGCGGCCGGCCCAGGCGAGCGCATCATGCCGTCCCGTGACAGTGCTTCCATTTCCGTCCAGAGCCGCAGGTGCACGGGTCGTTGCGACCGCGGCGTGCGTCCTCGGCCGCATATACGGCAGTGATTTCTGAGGGCGCTCTGCCTTGGCGCAGTCGTTCGGACATGAGCCGCATGGGGCGGTCAACGTGGTGGAAGAACGCCTTGTAGCCGGCGCACAGATAGTTGAGGCCGGGCTCGCCGCTCGGTGTCTGGACGAAACGGTCTTTGGGGCAGCCACCATGGCAGGCGAAGCGAACGTCGCATTCCCGACAGTAGCGGGGAAGCGTGTCGCGTTTGTCGAGTCCGAATCGCCGCTGCCGTTCCGAGGCGACCAGTTCGCGCATGTGGGTGTCACGGATATTGCCAAGCCTGTACGCGGGTTCCACGAAGTGGTCGCAGCAGTAGAGGTCGCCGGTGTGCTCGAGCGCGAGCGCGAGGCCGCAAGTTTCGGAGTGGATGCACAGGTTTGGCGGCTCGCCGTACCAGTTGGCGAGGGCGACGTCGAACATCTGCACGAACACCTCTCCGATGTCGTGGCGCACCCATTCCTCGAAGACGTCGATCAGGAATCGGCCGTACTGCTCGGCTGTGACTGAACGGCCGGTGACGCGGTCGCCGGTCTGGACGTACAGTGGTCGGTCGCGCCAGGACGTCCAGGGCACGCTTCCGTCCTCAGTGGCTTCGGCGGCCCGTTCGATGATCGGGATCAGCTGGATGTAGTGCGCGCCGCAGTCATCCCGCAGGAAGCGGTAGACCGCTCGTCCATGGTCGGCATTGGCGGCGTGGATGGTGGTGAGCGCGTTCCACTCGACCCGCGCGTCGCGCAGGTGCCCGAGACCGCGCATGACCTGGTGAAAGGAGCCCATGCCGCCCTTGTTTACGCGGAAGGTGTCGTGCATCTCGCGCGGCCCGTCGATGGAGATTCCCACCAGGAAGTCGTTCTCGCGGAAGAAGGCGGCCCACTCGGGGTCGATGAGCGTACCGTTTGTCTGGATCGTGTACTGGGCGCGCTGGTCTCGCCCCAGGTAGCGCTCGGTTAGTTCGACCGACCGTCGAAAGAAGTCGAGGCCCATCAGCGTCGGCTCGCCGCCCTGCCACGCGACCGTCACCTCCGACGACCCGGCATGCGCCTCGATCAACTGGCGAAGATAGGTCTCGAGCAGCTCGTCCGCCATCCGAAACCGGCTGCCGGGATAGAGCATCTCCTTCGACAGAAAGAAGCAGTACGCGCAGTCCAGGTTGCACACGGCACCGGTCGGCTTCGCGAGCAGATGGAAAGCGGCGGGAGGTGCCGGCGCGCGGTCCGTGCCTGCCCCCATCATCGCGGCGCCGCGGTAGCCGGCACCGCGGATGGCGACAGCGCGTCTGCGTTATCCAGAGCGCGCACGGCGGCGTCGACGGTCGGGAACACGCGCTCGGAGCCGAGCGCGGCGAGCAGGCCGCTCGTCCGTGCGAACGCGAGCACCGGGGCGTGTACCTCGGCCGCGGCGACCTCGATGCCCGCCTGCTCGAGCTTCGCGACGAGCTTGGTGAGCATCTCAGCGCTAGTGATGTCGAGCGAGTCTTGGACGCTGGCGTCGAGCACGACCGCGCGGGGCGGCATGTCCTCGGCCTGGACGATCTCCTCGATCTGGCCGCGGAAGCTGAGCGCATTCGCGTAGTAGATCGGCGCGTCGAAGCGGATGATCAGGACGCCCGGAACCGGCACCGCCTCGGGATGTCGCGCGAGGTCGGCGTACTTGCCGGAGACACCCGGCACTCGGCCGAGCATCGAAAGGTGCGGCTGGCTGGATTGGTAGATCACGAGCAGCAGCGAGGCGATGAGGCCGATCACCATACCGGGCAGTACGTCGACTAGCACAACACCGGCGAAGGTCAGCAGACCGAGCCAGAACTCGGTGCGCGAAAGCGTCCGGACCGCCTGCAGCTTCCGCGCCACGAGGATGTGCCAGAGCGCGTGGATGATCAGGGCGGCGAGCACCGCCTCAGGCAGGCTCTTGAAGAGCGGGGTGAGCACCAGGACGGTGACGATGGTCGCGGCCCACGCGGCGAGGTTTGCCACCTGCGACCGGGCGCCCGCGCGTTCCTTCACCGCGGAGGCGGACATGCTGCCGGCGGCGACCATTCCGCCGAGCAGCCCGCTCACGAGGTTGGTGAGGCCGTGGGCGGTCAGCTCCCGATCGGCATCAACCTCGTAGTCGTGCTTGTCGGCGAACTCTCGGGCGACCCCGAGCGCCTCGCTGTAGGCGACCAGCACGATCCCGACGGCCGACGGGACGAGCGCGAGCCAGGTC